>DIWU01000005.1 GCA_002428525.1 bacterium UBP14_UBA6098 | reverse complement strand
GAAATCGTCGCCGCCGAGGTGCGTATCACCATTAGTGGATTTCACCTCGAAAACACCGTCGCCGATCTCGAGAATACTGATATCGAAGGTTCCGCCGCCGAGGTCGAAGACCGCGATCTTCATGTTTTTGTTCTTTTTGTCGAGGCCGTAGGCGAGGCTCGCCGCGGTCGGCTCGTTGATTATGCGCTTGACATCGAGACCGGCGANNTGAAGTAGGCCGGCACGGTGATCACAGCCTCGGTCACCTTTTCACCGAGGAAGTTTTCCGCGTCTGTCTTCAATTTTTGAAGGATGAGCGCGGAGATCTCCGGCGGCGAGAAATACTGGTCGCCGATCTGGACACGAGCGCTCCCGTTGTCCGACGATACTACTTTATATGGCACCTCTGAGATCTCGTTTTCGACCTCGCGGAATTTTCTGCCCATGAAACGCTTTATACTATATATAGTGCGCTCCGGGTTTGTGATCGCTTGGCGCTTCGCGGGGATTCCGACGATTCGTTCGCCGCTTTTTTGGAAGGCGACCACCGAGGGTGTTGTCCGTCCGCCCTCTGAATTAGGGATAACAGTCGGCTCTCCGCCCTCGATGACTGAGACGCAGCTGTTGGTTGTCCCAAGGTCTATTCCTATGATTTTCGGCATGTTATGTCCTTTCGGTTATTATTTTACTTTATTACATTGTTGCAATAAACTCAAAATTGGGGGCTTGCGCCCCCGGTGTTACTCCACTTTGATGGGTATCTCTTTGCGCTTCTGCTCTTCCTTTTTAGGGAGCGCCACGCGCAGAATACCGTCTTTGTAGCTCGCCTGAATCTTGGCTTGGTCTATTTCCGAGGGGATATAAAAACTCCTCTGGAATGATCCGAAAACGCGCTCCGTGCGATGCCAGTTCTCGCCTTCCTTGCGCTCCTCGGTTCTCTTCTCGCCCGAGATCGACAGCACACCCTCGTGCATCGAGACCGAAATCTCATCCTTCTTCATTCCGGGGACCTCGGCGATAACCTCAAGCGCGTCTTGCGTTTCCTTGATATCGACACTCGGTGCCCACAGCTGTTGAGCCGATTCGGAAAGATCGCCAAAGATTCTGCGCATTCTCTTGTCCACCTCATCGGACCAATCCGTGATGTCTCCAAACGGTTTCCAACGAACGATTGCCATGTTTCACCTCCTTGTGTTTGTTGTTTCATGACACATGAAAGTAATACAGGCTTAGTGCCAAACAGAGCTAACTATTCTAACATATTGATAATAAAGAAGATATAAAATTCATTCCATTTACTTACAAGTTCTGATATTTGTCATTCAGTGGCATAATATGACATTAGTCGTCATAAAATGCCATTCTTTGCCACCTATGGCAAATCGATTGCCTCGCAAATCTGACCGTTTTTCTTATAAAGCCGCTTTACACGCTCCGAAAGACCGGTCAGAATCTCGTAGTTTAGCGTGCCGGCCCAGATCGCATGATCCTCCGCAGTGATCGCACCGCCGTTGTCCTCGCCGAGTATTACTACTATATCGTCGAGCTCGACTTGCCCGCCGGTGACATCCGCCATGGTCATGTCCATGCACACTCTCCCGACAATCGGATATCTCTTTCCGCGAATCAGGACAAAACCGCGGTTCGAAAGCGCCCTGCGAAGCCCGTCGCCGTAACCCGCGCGGAAAACCGCGATGCTCTCCTTGCTTCGAGTGGTATAGGTTCTGCCGTAGCTAATGCTCGTCCCGGGCGGGTATTCACGGATCTGAATTACCCTGCTGTAAAGCGAAAGAATCGGCTTCACAACAACGCTGTTGGCGGTCTCGGCCGAGGGATAAAGGCCATAGGCCAAAATCCCCGGGCGAATGCCGTTGCCGTAAACCGGATGGGACAAAATTCCCGCGGAGTTCGACATATGTACCATCGGCGGCGAGATACCGAGCGAGCTGAGTTTCTCGATTATTGCGGAGAAACGGTTGAGCTGAACCGTAGTGAAATCGATATCGGACTTGCCGGTCGAGTCCGCGACGGGGAAATGCGAGAAGATGCCCTCGATTGAAAGCCAAGGAAGTTGCGCAATTTGGGCAATATCCCCTATTGCGTCGCTGAACCAAAAGCCGGTTCGGCCCATTCCGGTGTCGATCTCGATATGACAGCCGGCCTTTTTGTTCTGCCGCTCCGCCTCGACGGAAAGGGCATGCGCGAAGGTCTGGCTGACGACATTGGGGTGGAGATCGTATTCGACTATGGCCTCGATTTGCTCCAAGGTGGCCGGGGTTAGGACGATAATCTCGTCTTTGACACCGGAGTTTCGGATGGAGACGCCCTCGTCCACCGTCGCAACGCCGAAGTGTTCGATTCCGGCGGAACTTGCCTCGCGACAAATCGGCACAACGCCGTGACCGTAGGCGTTCGCCTTGACCGCGAGAATCACCTTGCGGTTCTCGACCCACTCGAGAATATTCTCGATATTCTTCCGAAACGCGTCGAGGTCCACGACACAGTAGGTTTCAAGCTCGAATCCCCGCCTGTCTTTCATGGCATTCCTATTTGAAGCGCGCGAAAACCGCGCTTTATCTTTGGCTGTCTATTGTTAAAATCGGTTTTTCGACTCTGACCTCGAAATAGAACCATTCGCCAAGGTATTCCAACGGGATTTCCTCGGGGTCCCATTCGGTTTCCTTCACGCCCGCAATCGCGGCTTTGTCGATGGCATCGTTGCCGCAGGTGGCCATAAGCTCTACCTCCTGCACCTCGCCGAAGGGATCGATTCGCACTTTGAGGCGAACCACCCTGCCCTGTAGCTTACTACTGTATTCGGCCTCGGGATATCGAAGCTCGACCGGATACTTGGGACGCGGCGCTCTCGGCAGTTCGCGGCCGGTAATCGGGTCGATGATACCGCCTTTTGTGCCCCTTGGGTCGCTCAAATCACCGGTCTGCGTGTTGTCTGTGGGCGAACCGGCCTTATCCGCGTCCGCGACAACTGTCGATTCGGCAAACTCGGGAGGCTTTTCCATATCGATTTTCGGCGCGGCCCTTCCAAGGCGGACCTCTGCGAGTTGGGCATAATCACTGCCGGCGAATGAATCCGCAATGAAGCTGTAAATCGACTCGGCAACGGCGTAATTGAAGGTTATTCGCTCGTGAATATAGGCAATCGCGGAGAGCGCCTTCGGCCGGAATTGACTGTTTGGGTATCCGTCTGCGACGAGCGTATAATATGCGAGCGCGGAATCTATTCGGTTATATGTTAAAAGGAATTCTTCCGCCTTCACGAAATAAAAGGCCACAGTTTTGACTCCGAGCGAATCGAGTGCGGCCCCGCGCCCGACGAAATAATCCGCCGCACCGACGGCATAATCGCTTTCCGGATATTGCTTTAGAAGCGCGGCGAAGGCCTTGTCGGCTTGGCTTCTGTCCTTATGGCGGTTGGCGTAAACCCAACCGATACCGTAGGCCGCCTTCGGCGCGAGTGTATCGTCGGCGTAGTTTTCAAGAATGAACTTGTATTCGGATAGCGCTGAATCCGGTTGATCGAGTTCGAGAAGATACATTTCGGCGAGTGCCAACTCGGTCCCGACGACATCTACTTCGAGTGAATCATTAGCCGATTGAAGTAACTCTTTGAATCCCTGAAGTTTAGTGATAGATGCACTTTTCTGAAGCGCTAATTCCTTAACCTTGCCGCTTCCAACCTGAATAGCCGCCGAATCGAATTCGATCTTCGCAATCGTGAATTCGCTGAAGTCCAGATGTAGATCGCCGCGTTTAAACCAGCCCCATGCCGCATTCTCCGTGCGGGGATAATTGATGCAAACATCCGACCAGACTGAGATAGCCATGGTTGTGTCACCGAGAAGATAGTGCACCGTTCCGATGCGCAGATCGATCTCGGGCCAGCGACTGTAAAAGGATTCGTCTTTTCTTATCTTGAAATAATGACGAAGCGCGGTATCGTGGCTGTCGAGCTCGGTATAGGCCTCGCCGATGAGCATCTGCGCGCCGAAGAACTCGGCAGGAGTCACCTCTTTCGGGTAAACCTTTTCGGCTTGCTCGATACAATTCACATAGTTTTCGTTGACGAACGCGATGTTCGCGAGGCGATACCTTGCGAGACTTGTGTAAGTTCCGTTCTTAAAGGCCGAGAGGTAAGCCTCATAGGCCTCCTTTGCGGAGATATAATCCTCTTGTTGATAGAAAAGCTCGGCCATCATGAAGGTGCTTCGTTCCCCGAAATTTCCGGATTGCGAGAGCTCGCGCAGTCTGTCGAGGGCGTCCTCGAAATCGCCGAGTTCATAGATGCATAGAGTTTTCCAATAATCCGCTTCGTTCACGAACGGGCTTTGCGGAAAGGCCTCCATAAGCTCGTCGAACTTTCGCACCGCCTTGGCGAATTCGCCGGTTCGGAAGAAGCACATACCGAGGAGGAACAAGGCGTCGTCGATATACTTGCTTTCCGGGTAGAAGGCGAGCACCGAGGAGGATTTTGTTATTGCGATATCATACTTGGTCTTAGCATCTGCGGGCAGTTCTTCCGTGGTGCTTCGAAGTCGGGTTTTTTCGGCGAGTCTGTAGTTTTTCTTCGCCAGAAAGAATGTGTTATAATATACGCACCCCGAACTGAAAACCAGTTGGGCGAGCAAAATTAATAATAACACTCTCGATATGGCTTTAAATTTTATTGACAAATTCCATCACCTTTAGTTGCTTTTTATCGATAGTCTCGAAATACATACTGAACTGCATCTCCCTCCAACGAAGCAAAGCCAAAACCGATAATGAACCGGCTCGGGGAATACTCGTCGAGATCGATCTGCAATCGTAACTCCATCTCGATTCGCGCAAATCTCGTGCCACCGGCACTCCCTTAGAACATTCTTTCATGAATGAAATCCGCAATCGCGAAGAGTTTCTCGTTCGCAACCTCAGCACCGAGGGCCTCCTTTGCCTCTCGAACCAGCTTTTCCGCAAGGCGGCGACTTTCGTCGATACCGTAAAGACAGGGGTAAGTAGCCTTATCGCGCTCGGCGTCCGAGCCGATCGGCTTTCCGAGTGCGGATTCATCGGCAATAATATCGAGAATATCGTCTATAATCTGAAATGCCAAGCCGAGTTTTTCGCCATAGATCGAGACTTTTTCAACATCCTCGTCCGAGGCGCCTGCGATCAACGCACCGGCTCTCAGGCTGGTAGCTATTAGTGCGCCTGTTTTGCCGCGGTGTATCCGCTCGAGTGTCTCGGCGGTCGGAACTCCGCCCTCGGCCTCGAGGTCGAAAACCTGCCCCCCGACAAGCCCCTCTGTGCCGATCGCCCGGGCTACATCGGCTACAACGCGAATATCCCCGGACTTGGCGAGGTTCTCAAATGCGATCGCATGCAGGGCGTCGCCGGCAAGAATAGCCATCGCCTCGCCGAACTTGACATGACTTGTGGGCTTGCCCCTGCGTAAATCGTCGTCGTCCATACATGGCAGGTCGTCGTGGATTAGGCTGTAGGTATGGATCATCTCGAGCGCGCAGGCCGGAGGATATATCCTCTCCCCTTCGCCTCCGAAGCGCTCGAAGGCCATCTTGCATAGGATCGGCCTGAGGCGCTTCCCGCCCGCAAAAACAGAGTATCGCATTGCGGTATGCAATGAGACGGGCGGTTGCGATTCGCTCGGAAGAAGGCGGTCGAGCCACCGGTTCACGATCTCGCCCTCAACTTTAAGTAATTTTTTTATATCGATCAAATGCGCTCCTCAAAGAAAAATTTTTATTAATATAACTGTCCGACCGCGACGAGGCAACAGCATTTGTTGTCTGCCGAAATTTTCGTCGCGGCACCCGTGCGAGAATTATCAATTACTATTTGCAATAATCGAAATAGCTCTATATTATAATGTAAATTGCGAGGTTTATAAACGAAGTGATGATGGAACCAATAAAGCTTACAACGCCCGTTTCGCGGGAATTTGCGTGCAGTCTCGAGGCCGGAACTCCGGTATCGATCGACGGCGAATTGCTCGCGCTTCGCGATAGAGCCCATTCGTGTTTGATCGAAATACTTCGCGCCGGTGAAAGGCCCCCTTTTGAACTCGATGGTGCTCTCATCCTTTATGCAAGCCCTACTCCCGCCAAGCCGGGAAAGATTATCGGAAGCATCGGCCCAACGACGAGCCTTCGAATGGATCCCTTTACTCCAGAGCTACTCGCGGCCGGTGTCCGCGGGACAATCGGAAAGGGGCCGCGCGGCGGCAGTGTCGTCGAGGCTATGATCGAGCACGGCGCGGTGTATCTTGCAGTCACTGGCGGGATCGCGGCTCTACTGGCGAAGAAGGTTATCTCATGCAAGACGGTCGCCTTCGAGCAACTGGGTCCGGAGGCGGCGCTTCGGCTCGAGGTGCGCGATTTTCCCGCTATCGTTGCGCAAGACTGCCGCGGAGGGAATCTTTATAAAATGGATCATAAATCGATTAATAAACCACAGGAGGACTGAGATGAAGAGGTCTATCGTTGTCGTGATCGCATTATTGGCCGCGGTGACGGCGTTTTCGGACGCAACATACAGGCTTTTCTCGAGCGGCAAGGCCGTCGGGACATCCGAGATCGTTATCACACCGCGCGGAGCCGGTTTTTTGCTCAAAACCGAGACGAAATTCTCGGAAGGCTCGGTCAACAAGACCATTAAGGAGCTATCCACACTCGAGAGCGAATGGATTCCGACCGATTACACACTCTCGATCACCGGCTCGGAGGGCGAATCCAGAGCCTCGGCGACATTCAAGGGCGGAACCGCGGCCCTCAAGGGCAAGGCCGGCACTTCGCCCATCGAGGCCTCGATCGAATATCGCAACGCGCTTACACCGTTCTTGGAGGATGTCTCGCTGTGCGGCATCATCTCCCTACTTCACCGCGCAGACCTTTCCGGTGTAGGCTCGAGAGGCGAGTTCGAGGTTATGCTTCCGCTCGAAGGTGTCTCCGCCAAGGTGACGCTGACCGCGGTCGAGCTGGAGAAGGAATATCTCAAGATAGACGGTGCCCGCGAGGGCGGATGGAGCTGGAGCGCATATTGGGATCCGGCGAGGAAGCAACTCGGCAGATTGACTGTTGCGGGGCAATTCGAGGCCGAGATAGTTCAGGCCGAGAAGGCCGGCGAGGTCGAGGCCAAACCGCAAGGCTATCACCCCCTTTCAAAGGACAATCTCGCCGACGGCGACCTCATGGGACGCGTCGCTTCGATCAAGAATCTAAAGGCCGGCCTCGCATTTAATCTCTCCCCCGAGGATTTCGAACGGCTATATCTAAATCATTTCTCTCAAGAGTTTGCCGGCGAGGTCTTAAGCGACAAGATCATGGGCTTCGTCGAGGTGAAGAATATCGGCCACAAGGTGACAAACACGCCGAATTGGCCGCTGTTCTATCCCCTCAAGGGCTATGACGAGGTTTATCTCCTTCCCGAGCGGGGCGTCGATTCAGACAACCCCGCAATAATGGAGCGCGCCGCGAACACCGTCAAACCGGCTAAAACCCTTTGGGATGCCGCTCGCGCAATCAATCTTTGGGTTCACCGCAATATCGAATACGACGCCTCGACCGGTGGCGCCCTCGAAACCTTCAATTCCCAAAAGGGCGACAGCCGCGCGAAGGCCTTGCTCTGCACCGCTCTGTGCCGCGCCGCCGGTATTCCGGCGAGGGTTGTTTCCGGAGTCATTTGGGCGGACGGCCCTATCGATCACGCTTGGGTCGAGGTTTATCTCGATGAAAAGGCCGGCTGGGGGCCGATCGATCCGACATTGGGGGAAGCGGATAAGATCAATGCCGGGCATATATCCCTTTGGATCGGCTCGCAGTTCCCTCCCGTGACCGCGGGGAATCTGCTTCTAGAAAATGTCGTTCTGGAATAGCGGCAACCGGCGCTATGGCATAAATCTCGCATTGTAAGGACGCGCGGTAAAACCCCGCACGATACAGACTAATTTCATTGTATGCATGTCACACGAAAGAAAAACACATGAATATTCTATCGAAAAATGGTCTTAGATATATTCCACTGCTGGTATTATTCATCGCGCTTTCCAGCTGTTTCGCACAATTGGATCTCCCCCCCGAGCAGAACAATTATATATTGTATTGGGGCAATCAGAAGGCCGGCTATTATACCTACACACTCAAGCCTATTCCCGGCGGATGGCAGATGTTCGGGGAGACATTTATGTCGGTTTTAGCCGGCGGAATCCCGGGGCGAATTCGCTTTGTATCCTCATGGGAATTGGATCAAACGATGATGCCGACGGGATACACGCTCGAGACCTTCTCCGGCGAGGACTTGCGTCAAAGGATTATTGTGACGATCAAGGATGGGACGGCGGAGGTAATAATCGATTCGACAAAAAGGAACTTGCCGGTCTCGGAGAAGGTTTTCCTGATTGACACAAGCACGCCCGACGGTTGGGTTTTGCTGGCGAAAGGCATCGATACCGCGCGCGACAGCACCGTCAAACTCACCTGCCTCTCCCCCCAACTCGCGAGGACTATGCCCCTAACTGTCACGCCGGGCCATATCGAGCAGGACGCCGCGGGTGCGATGCGCCAATACTTCGTCGAGTTCGGCGGCCTCGATACCGACCTTTTCATCAAGACGCGAGGCAATCGTCTTATTTACTGGAATCCGAAATCCTCTGGGATGGTTGCGAAATGGACACCCGAGCTCGATAAGGCCGAGTTCGTAGAGGGCTCCGCGAAGGTCGATATCCTGTCGAAGGTCGGCACAACCTCGCATATCCCCTCGAACTCCGACCTCGACCCCGCGGTTTTTCCTGAAAAAATCTCGCTTAAGATAGAGCTTTTCCCGCGCGGCACGACTGAGATCTACGTTCAAACAGCAACTCAGACCTTTAAGGGAACAGCAGATGTAAAGGGCATTTCCGGCGAGGTCACCCTTAAAAGAACCGATTTTTCACCTAAAGGCGCGATTAAAATGCCGGCCGGTCCGATCAACGAACCGCACGCCGGTTCTTTGACGCCTTCCGCAAATATACAAAGCGACAATGCCCGAATCGTCGAGCTTTCAAGGTCAATAACCGCCGAGAGCGAGGATTTTTATCAAGCCGCAATAAACATTTGCCGCTTCGTCAGCGACTCGATCGAGACCAACACTCGGACTATGGCGGCAAAGACCGCCCTCGAGGCTCTCGGCGGCGATGCTATCTCGAAATCGAGGCTCTGTTGCGCCCTTCTTAGAGCGGCGGGAATCCCCTCGAGGGTTGTCGGCGGATATTTCCTCGAGAACAAATACTGGATTCGGCACCATTGGCTCGAGGTATGGATCGGCGAAAAGCCCGGCTGGGTTCCCTTTGACGCCACAACCGGCGAGATAGGTTCTTTCACCGCGAGACATTTGACCCTTTGGCTGGACGAGGGCGACCTCGATCCATCGGCGAAAAACAGCATAGAAATTATTTCATGGGAATAAATATCATATTGTTTTATATAGAGATATATCATATTACTTAATATTTATATTTATATAATTCGCTTTATGCCTTTAACCACAAATAGTTATAGAATCATTAGGGGGAACATGAAACACTTCATTGCTATAGCGTTACTCTTTTCAATCGGAATCGCCCTCGGTTTCACACCGCCGCAAGAATACACTCGCACCGGCGAAGACTACTCCAGCCTCGCTCCGCGCGCATCGAGCCACCTCGACGACCCCGAATGGCTTTTCAACCTATCGTGGGCCTATTTCGAGGCCGGAATGAACTCCGATGCCCTTCGCTACGCCAAACTCGCCCTCGAACAAAAACCGAACATGGCGTTCCTCAATGCCCGTGTCGGCGATATCTTCCTGACGATCGGCGAACGCGATTCGGCGATCTTCTATTACGAAGCCGCCATTAACAATCACTATGAGTATATCGAGGTCTGGGAAAAGCTGGTCGGAATCGAGCCGCGATATAACGCGAACATCGGCCTGCTTTACGCCAACAAGGCCGATGCCGATGCCGACGCCAAACTCGCCGGCACTGCGAAACGCTATCTCCGAGCCTACCTCGAACAATTCCCCGACGGCGAATTCGCCGAGCAAAGCCGCGCCGCGGTTTCCCGCATGGGCCTCCTCGAGCGGCAGGGCCTAAGCCGAGAAAATCTGCAGAACGAGTATTTAAGCGCTCAGGCCGAACAAGCCCGGCGACAGGCCGAGATGAGGCAGGATCAGGAAAGCTTCCGCACCGAAAAGCCATTCATTGTGGGCATCGGATTCTACTCGATCGGCATGGCCGACGATAAAGACTTCATCGCCAAAAGCCCCGACGAGGTCATCGACGATACGCTTTCGCTCAAAACCTACGCCACGAGCCTCAACGAGTTCGGGATCAGCTTCGGTTATGTTAAGGGCGCGCTTTTTTACAGGGGCGCGGTGCGCTTCGGCTCGAACTCCTCGGGGAAAAACTATTTCCTCCGCGACCCCGATACAACTCAAACGAAAGACGATGTCCGCCCGAAGGTCAGCTCGGTGGACACATGGCGCCTGACCGCCGGAGCGGACTACAACCTCTATTTTAAAAACCCGGTCTTGATCTTCGTCGGCGCGCAGGCCGGAATCGGCTCGGCGAAGCTGAACGACTCGCCCTACAACAACTTCAAGTCGGTGACACTCGCAGGCGCGGGCCTCGGCGGCGGGCTGATGTTCCGCTTCTCGGATTTCCTGATCGAGTTCGCCTACCGGCAGGATCTCGTCGGCTCCTCCTCCGGCGGCACCATAGTCGTCGGCGGAAGCTATAAGTTTTAGGGTAAAGGGCAAAGGGTAAAGGGTAAAAGGCATTTCACGAGGGCGCGGGGTGCGCCCTTTTTCATTTGAGATACACCTCCCGTCGGTCGGCATGGCCGACGGCAACATGGCTCCGGGCAAAATACTCTGCCAAGATCATTTTACCCTCCGCAAGGCCTCCCGTTGGTCGGTCGGCATGGCCGACGGCAACATGGCTCTCGGCAAAATACTCTGCCAAGATCATTTTATTATCATAGCCCTCCGCAAGGCCTCCCGTTGGTCGGCCTCTATTCTCATTTCAAATACACCACCCGTTTCACCGCCACTGCGCCGGACGCTTCGACTCCGCTCAGCGACCGTCCGTCGACTCGCGCGCGGACGAGATAGACGCCGGAGGTGACCGTTTCATTTGGCGTCCATGTGAATTCGCGGGTCGTAGGGGCGATGCCTGTGTCGCCCGAGAGGAACACCCCGGCCTTCGGCCACCCCTCTTTAAAAAGAGGGGAATTCCCCTTCGCTTGCGAAGGGGTGCCGAGCGAAGCGAGGCGGGGTAGTTCCGCCACGCGCCGCCCGTTCAAGTCGAAGATCTCGATTTGTAGGGGCGTATTGCAATACGCCCCTACGGGCGCGTCGATTGTAATCGTTACCGCCGAATTGAAGGGATTGGGGTGGACGGAAATCTCGAAGGCCGACGGAAGCGCGGTTTCATCGATATTTGTCGAGGAGTCGTGGAGCGCGACGACGAGGTCGCCGACCAATGTGTTCGCGACATTCTCCTTGTTCGACACGACCAGCCAATAGGACGAGGCCTCGACCGGCACCTCGAGGCCGCCGTAGTCTGTGCGCTCGATCATTCCCAGCGCTGAGAAGGCGCCGCCCGAGGCGAAATTCGCGAACTCTGCGTCGTCGAGGGTGAAGAGCGCGAAACCGTAGGCGTCGTCGTTGCGAAGATAGTAATGCGTCTCGGTATCGTCGAAGGGGCCGCTTCTGCGTATATACTCCTCCACCGGCGCTATGCGCGAGCCTAAGTATGCGACCGGCGAGGCCGTCGGAGTCGCGGGCGTCCAGTTGTGCGTGGGCATCGAGGCTGAGATATTCATATTCCGCGTGAAAGTGACGCCATCGACGGTGCTCGTGACGAGGTTATCGACATAGCCCGGCCCCGGATTCGAGCCGATAACAGCGTCCGCGCGCCAATAGAGTTGTTTGCCGTCGCCGACATAGTTGATAGCCCTCCCCCGGCTGTCGGTGTGGAAGATGCAGTCGTAATATATGCTCGTCCCCTCGGCGGAGGCGACCATAACCTCCGCGCCGTCAACCGGGAGATAGGCGTTGTCGAAGATGGTCATCTCGATTGTGGCGATTTCGTGGGAATAGCGGTCGGTGACGGGAATGAAGCGGCCGTCGCCTCGATGCTCGAAGACCGTGGCGAACTGCTTGCCCCAACCGTCGGCGTAGGCCCACTGGTTATCGACATAGTTGTTTACCGGCTCCCATCCGGCCCAGCGCCAGCCCGTCCAGAACTCGTTCCAGACATGGTCTTGGCTGATCGCTTCGATGTTTTTGCAGGGAATCAGCGCCATGCGCGCGGCGGCGGTGGTGATATCCTCATGCTCGCCGCAACGGCCCATATGCTTGCGGTAGATTCGCACCGGCTGGTGCGGGCGTTCGTCGTCGGAGGTGAAGCGCAGAACGCTCCGGATCCATTTTGTGATGATGCCGATTGCGCCGTTGTCGGCGTCGGTGTTTGCGATTCCGTTCCAGAGGACATCCTGCGCCATGAGCGAATCGCCCAGCGGCCAGCAGAAGAAGGTGTCCGCGCCGACAATCGCCGTCTCGGAGATGTTCCAGAACCATTTGCGCCAGAAAGCCCCCGACCACGGATCGACCGGGTCGCCGGTGTTCGGGTCGATATAGAGCGGCAGTTCGTCGCTGATTTTCGGGAACATCACCTGCCAGTAATAAATTTCGGGGTCGATATCGACCGTGTCGATTGCGACCATGCCGGTGTCCTTTGTGAAATAGCGCGCAAAGCTACGATGGTCGGGCATCCCCGGCGTCCCGACCTCGACGATCTCGACATAGTTCAGGAGCGAGTCGAATTTGTAGATATATTCGGCGTTCTCGGGAATAAGATATGCAAGTTCCGGCATGTCGAGGATTTCCGGCGCGAGATTGGCGAGGCAGAAGAAAATCTCGTCGAGCCAAAGCGGGTCGGCCTCGGCGAGGACTGAGATATAAAGCGCAGAATAGCCGGGATCGACATCGGCGAGGTTCAGGCGAAGCTGGGTTTGCAGGAAATCCGGCGCGCGAGAGACCCACCATTCGAGTGCGCTGTCGAGGGGCGACTCCTGCGGCTCGAAGCCGAGTGTTCCGGCCTCGGCATCGACGAAGACCGCGAAATATCCCCCCGGTGTTAAAACAACGCGAAGGCCGATAGAGTCGAGGGTTGTGGTGAACGCCGAGGGGGTTTTATAGGAGATGTCCCGCGAGTCCTGTGGAAGAAAACCATAATCGGCGGAGCTTCCGGTGGGAATCAGCGGCGATTGTTCGGTTGTCGTGATCCCGCGCGGATTATCCGCGAAAACCGCGATAGCTAAAAATAAACAAGCGATGATCACAAGCGCTCTCATTTCAATCTCCGTTATCTCGCGAAATTCTCGATAGTTATTATATATTCGGGGTATTTCTCGTCCGCGATGCTGACTATCGAGCTGAGATATGCGCCGAAGACCTCCGCGGAGAGGCCGTCGTCGATGGGCAATGTGTGGCCGAGGCGCACCTCGCCGGTCGAGATGTTCCATTCGAGCCTGCCGAAGGTCAGCTTCCAGTTTTGGTTCATAAGATAGGTGAGCATCGGAACGGTGCCGGGGTTTTCCAGCGGCAGGTCGAGGTAGTCCTCGACATAAATATATAAAATTTGCACATCCTCGAGAAGTTCGATGCCGACAGTCCATGTGCCCTCATCGCCGCGGATGTCCAGCGCAAGGCGCTCGGCGACCTTGCCCGCGCTATTTTGAGTGTTCACTTTATCGAAAGTATATCCGAGGTCCTTAATGAAGGAGCCGATGCGCTCGAGAGTCACGGGATAATGAACCGTTCGTGGGGAGACCTCGGCGAGGGCAGTTCCGACCAAGGCAATAGCGATAATCAGCGCGAAAATCTTTTTCATATTCCTCCTTAATAAAAATAAATTATAACTTCATTTGCTTTAAAGAACAAGCGAATAATCCGCCTTAAAAAAGAGGGATCGAAAAAGCTGAATCCTGATTCCTCGATGTCCCGATTGTGTCCATGGCGGAGTTCGGTAGCGCGATAACAATTACAAGTTATTCCACTTGCTAAAAAAACGATACTTTATCGCGATTTTGCAGAAAAAGATACTATTTCTGTTGCGCACCCTGCAAGCCTAAATTCGTTGAAAAACCGAGGAATATTTACAATAGATTCTTAGCCGCAAAAACTGCGGACGCTATCGAAATATTAGTCTAATCGAAATCAAGCCTTTTCAGCGGTAGGCTTACCGCCGGATCTTTTCCTAAATTCTCTCTCGCCCTATTCCGTCCGGATACGGTGGCTGATCCTCAGTTTTATCACTTCGTCGCCGATCGAATACCACGGCGGTGTGCCGATGCGAAGCCAAAGATAAATGCTGTCGCGGGGTTCGATGTAAAAAGTGCCGCCGAAGGTCGAATCGCTCATCCAGTTCAGGCTGTCGGGCTGGATGAAGTTCAATGGGTTGTCGAAAATGCCGGCCGCCGGTTCCCAATCCGAAAACACTGCGCTCAGCGAATAGCAATTATAATAACACAGCGTCGAATCGAAGGGGCGAACCGTGTCGCCGACATTGGTAGCGAGTTTCCAGAATGTTTCGCTGTCGTCAACGGAGAGGCCGATCTGAATCGTGTCGCTGAAGGCGTTAATAAGCTTGATGAATTTTGTGATGCCTGTGACGGCGTAATCGCCGCGATTCTCGACGGTGTCGGGCCGCCAGATGGCCATCTGCGCGGGGGGTGTTCCGCAGGTTGAGCTGGTGCCCATCTCCCCCGCAAGCATCATCTCGTCGCCGGTTCGACCGTAGTGTCGAAGTAATGTGACAACAGCGGCCGCACCGCATGCATATTCTGTAGTTTGCTGATATGATTCGACATCAGGGGGGGTCAAACCGGCTCGCGGCGTTCCTTCGGTGATATCGAGAACATAGAAACGACTTGCCATCGGTGTATTATCGCCGGGAGTTGTCGGTTTCTCGCAAGCTATGACAGTAAACAGAATCGTAACGAGCAAAAAAGCTAACAAGTATTTCATTTTTAAGCCTTTAAGCTAATTATCTCTTACGCAAACCTAAAGCGCTTCTTGTGTTGAAGGATCTTCAACCCGATCGAGCTTCAATCGCTTGGTCGAGATCATCGCACGCGCGATAAGAGCGGTGTCAGGATTTTGCTCTAAGACAATACGAAGAAGAACCATAAGCGGAACCGAAAGCAACATACCGGCAACACCCCAAATGTAGCCCCAAAATACTAACCCCAATAAAACAGTTAAGGTATTGAGGTTCATGCGGTTGCCCATAAGGATAGGATCGAGGATATTCCCAATGATAAACTCGGTTAGAATTAGCAGTGAAGAATAGATAACTATACTCGTTCCAGATTCGAGATAGATAATTCCGAGAAGTATCGGTAGAATTGTTGCGATTATCGAGCCGATATTCGGAATGAAATTTAAAACAAACGCAAGAAAACCCCAAAAAAGGGCAAAACGCACGCCAAAGCCAGTGCATATCACCCAGAAACAAAAGCCCGTTACAAAGCTTATTAAAAACTTCATGCCTACATAGGATGATACGGCCTTAATTGTGTTCTCGAACTCCTTCACAAAATGCAAACCGCTCTTCTCACCGAAGACATAGTGGATATACTTTTCGTAATTCATGATGCCCGATAAGAGAATCACGAAATAGATGGAGAACATGAGAAAAGAGCCTGTCATCGAGCCGAGAAAAAGGGCGAGATCGCCTAAAACGCGCGCGAGCCAATCGCCCTTGAAAGGCTCGGCGATAAAGTTTCTCACCTGTGTGGGATTCAGTTGGAAATTGAGGTGCGAATTGGTCCATTGCAGAAAGATCTCGAGTTTGTGATCGAACCTGAAGGCAATCAGTTTGCTGTTATCCGCCACTTGAGCGGCGGTCGATGAGACTATCGAGACGAAAATCGCCACGAGAAGCAAAGTAAATATCGATACGAGTGTCACGGAGATAAGGCTCGGAACCTTTTTTCGGATCAGAAAGGCCAAAAGCGGTTGAAGTAGCATAACGGTGAAAAGCGCCAATGCAAACGGCAGGATCAGGCTCGATAGCTCTCTGAGTATCCAGAAAACGACCACGAACCCGATGAGCATAAAAACGGGCTTACTCCAATCCTTTTCGGTTTGCGTGTTCACAAACAACAATAAATGAATATCTGTATCGTTTGTCAAGATATAAACTTAAGTATTCTTTGAAAGCTCCGGATCGAAGGCATCGAATATAAACTTTAAAATTAATGCTTAAAATTAATGCTTGTCTTGAAGTTCTTAAAGGTTTATATTGATCTAAATTTCTTTAATCGTGTTAACCGAGGAGGGACTATGTCTTTCGGAAGGCTTTTTTTATCTCTTGCGATCGTAATAAGCATCGCTTTTTGCGCGCTCGGGATGCCCAATGTCATTAATTACCAAGGAAAACTCACAGACAATACCGGCGCTGGAATCACAGACAGCCTCGAGATGAGTTTTCGTCTTTTCAACGATCCCCTTGTCGGAGCACCGCTTTGGACAGAGCTTCATACAGGCGCGAACAAGGTTTTCGTTCACAAGGGTCTCTTCGATGTCGCTCTCGGGGCGATAACCCCCATAAACCTTCCCTTCGATGCGACATACTATCTCGAGATAACGGTCGATGGAAATATCCTCGCTCCGAGGGTTTTGCTGACGACCTCGCCCTATTCCTACCGCGCGGCTATCGCCGACAGCGTCGTCGGCGGCTCCGGAGGCGACACATGTCTTTGGGCCGATCATTCAACCGATCCCTTGATTTTCGCCAAGAACAACGATGATGTGATTGTCCGCGACGACGGCGATAATTTAGGCGACATTTATGTCAACATGGACCACTCCGCATTCAATTCCGCGGGCATCTATGTCTATCGCGACGGCTTGAATAACGGCCGGCATGTCAGCAATATTTACGCCTACAGGACTGGAACATCGGGAATCGACAACGGCGGAACAAGCTGGGACTATACCGATGTCGATGCGGCTGTTAAGGGTTACACCCTTTGGGGAAACAAATATACAGCCGCGATCGTCGGGTATAACTATTTCGATTACGATACCAGCGCCGCGGTCCTTGGCGCTAAACAAGACGGCTCATTCTTCGGTGCTTTGGGCTACTCATGCGACGGGAACATGTATTCCGGCTACTTCTATGGCGAAGCTGTGCACTTCCACCCGATGAGCAGGCCTCTCTCGCCGGTTTTAGGAGACATCTATACCGATGAAACCTCTCTGAAGATGTATTTCTTCAACGGCGTCGATTGGGTCGATATGACCGCCACCCCCGGCGGCGGCGCCAGCCAATGGGAAGACGCAGGTGCTTATAAACGAGTCATCGGCAACGACAAACTGCGCGCCTACGAATCCGGTCAGAACCTTGCCTATGCCTATCTCGGAGCTGAGGGCGGCACAGTTGATACTACCGCGCTCTTTATTACCGATTGGGCTTCAGGAGACGCATCGGTGAAGATCGGTGTCAAGGCTATCGCCGAGGCCTATGGCCCAGCCGACGCCTATGGTGTCTACGCTATGGGCAGGGACTATCCCGGCGGCCTTACCGGCGGAAACAAGTATGGAGTTTATGCCTGCTCCGAATGGGGCGACAGCAACTTCGCGGTTTACGGAACAAATTTATGCCCTGAATCGGTCTTTGGAGATTATGGTTTTCAGGTTGCGGTTTATGGCGACCAAGCGACAGGCGAATATGCAGGCTTCTTCAACGGACTATTCCATATCGCCCCCGGAACCGTGCCGCTTACCCCTGCTTTAGGCGACATCTACACCAACGGAACCGACAATAAACTTTATTTCCACAACGGCACCAGTTGGGTCGATCTGACAGCCGGCGGCGGAATCAGCGGAAGCGGAACTGCGAATGTTATACCTTTATGGACACCCGACGGAAGCACCCTCGGGAATTCGAGGTTAGCACAGGATTCTTATCAGATAATCCTTTCCCCATCGGGCTCCGGATCGATGCAATCAAATCTGTTGGTTTATTGCGATGATACTTCAGACAAGAACGCAATTTTCGGAGGCAACCTGTATGGTAGCAATACTCCCGGCACATCTTGGAATCACAACAATTTCGGGGCCGGTGTTTACGGTTTAAACGAGATCAACGCATCGTATCATGCCGGTATTGTTGGTTCGAATTGGGGCGATTACGGCGATCATACCGCCGGTGTAGTCGGTTCGAACAGCACCGGCGCGATTTATGGAGCATTATTCTATGATCTCGACGGCGCGCAATATGCCGGCTATTTCAGCGGCGATGTCAGTGTCACAGGAAAATACTTTGATACCTCCGGCGATGCCGGAACGGCAGGGCAGATTCTCTCCTCCACGGGAATTGGAACGGACTGGATCGCCGCTCCCAGCGCTTCACTTTGGACCGACGCCGGAGCATACATCTCCGCAAACACAAATCCCAGCGCGCAAGTCTATGATGAGGGCCAAACCTACGGGCTTTATTATCAAGGTTCGAATCAATATGGTGTTTTTAGTAGCACAAGCAACTCCAATCCCGGTGCTTCCGGTGTTTACGGCTATGTTGGGACTTCTACTGATGGAACCGGTTATGGATATACTTCTTCGATCTCTGCTGTGAAAGGCCATTGTCTCTGGGGTAATGCTTACCACTTCGGCCTTCAAGGCGACACCTATTCCAATGATACTGGAAGCCCGACAGCCGGTGTTATCGGAACATTCTCCAACGACGGTTCGATTTGGGGAACCCTTGCCTACAAACACACCGACGCAAGTGTCTGGGCCGGCTACTTCAACGGCAATGTCCATATCACAGGCGATCTGACGATAGACGGCGATTATCTTCACGACCATTGGGGTGAAAGTTGGACTGGAACCGGCTTGTGGGGATTTACCCTCAGAAACACTACTCCAGCGACGGATTCGATTTATATCGCCGGTAACGGGAGTAGCGGTATAAAGGTTATTCACTATAATTCTTTCGGAACGCGCGCAATCGAGGCCTATGAAGGCCCGAGCACGACGAATTATTACTCCTACGGCGCTCTTGGAACCTATGCCGATTATACGGGAACCCGTGGAAACATAGTGAATGCCGGTGTATATGGAAAGTTGCCAAATAATGGCGGCGGCGGCGCGGCTGTATTGGGCATAGACAACAACACATTAGCCCTTGAGGCTAACCATTACGCCGGTTATTTCGTTGGCAAGGTTAAAGTCGATGGTAGTATCGACGCCGGACAGAACCCATTCTGCATAACCCTAACTGCCGGCGAGAATATCGCCCTCGGCGACATCGTCGCGGTCTCGACAACAGCAGACCTCACCGTTATCAAAGCCCTCACAGGCAGTGAAACTGTTATCGGTGTTGCGACAGAGTCGGCGTCTTCGGGGGCTCCTGTAAGAATTGCTATCGGCGGAGCGGTTCAGGTTCTCTGCAACGCCGCAGTTACGAGGGGCAATTTCGTCAGGTGCGGTGGTGTAGCGGGGCAGGCAATTAACAGTGGAACAACAGGGCAACCCGGCGATTTCGGCATCTTCCTGCAAACCACAGCCGGTGCCGGCCTCGCATGGATGACCTTCAAACATGCCGAGATTTATTAAACCATTAGATTTCTTATCTAATCGAAAAGGGCGGCGCTAAGGTGCCGCCTTTCTTTTTTATCTAACAATAAAACTTGCGAAATTTTTCAAATTGTATTATTTTATATAGAATGAATCGATTAAGAAAAAGCGGGGGGGTCAAAATGAAACGGCTACTCGGGTTCATCTTCGTTCTTCTAATTGCGTTCACCGCCTTCGGCCAAACCAAACATATCGGCATCTGGGGCCAATATGCTGATACGATCTCTACGGGGACCTACCCCGGCGAATACTGGCGTATTTGCACCGCAATTGACGGCGGCTCCTTCGATTGGGTCAAACACGACTATTGGGATTGGACGGCGATCAACGCCGAGAGCCTTTCCCTAATCGAGATTGATAAACTCGGAAAAAGAGAAGATAACCAATAGGATAATTTTCCTGAAATAAAATTATGAAGCCGATAAATAACACTAAGATCGTCCTTGCACTTACCTCGATATTAGCTTGCGGGTTAAATGCGCAATATTCGCTGTTTTACGGCAATCTTCATAGCCATACAAGCTACTCCGACGGCGTGGAAACCCCCGATATTGCCTTTGCCTATGCCCGCGATGCCGCCGGCCTCGATTTCCTCGCGGTGACCGACCATATGGAGCACCTCGTGCCCGAGCCGTGGAATTGGGTCTTAGCAAAAAATTCCGCGGAGGACTTCAATGTCGATGGCGCTTTCGTTGCGATCGCCGGCTTTGAATGGAGCTCGCCGATTTATAACCACTGCAATGTTTTCAACACACCCGACCTTCTCTCTGTCAGCACCCTTTGGGATTTGCCCGATTTTTACAGCGATATACTCGATGCACAACCGGCTTTCGTGCAGTTCAACCACCCCGGCGAGGATGTCACACTCAATTGGAATAATCTGGCCTACATCTCCCCCGCCGTTGACTCGGCATTTCCCCTCATTGAGGTGAAGGTTTTCGAACAGGATTCCTTCTATCGTATGGCTCTCGATTCTGGGTGGCATGTCGCTCCGGTCGCCAATCAGGATAATCATTCGGCGAACTGGGGGACGAAAAACGACTCGAGGGCGGGTATTTGGGCGACAGCCCTCACTCGTGAATCGCTTTTCGAGGCGATAAAATCGCGCAGGGTCTTTTCCACTCAAGATAAAAACGCCTCGGTTTGGCTCGAGCTGGATGAAACGCCGATGGGTTCAACCGCCGAGCGCCGATCGCTAATGCGCCTGCGGATTATCCTTGACGACGGAGGCGGCGAGGGCTGGTCGAGTATCACTGTTCTCGGCGCCGGAGGAACGACCCTCCTCGCTCTCGCACCCTATCCGTCGCGCCTCGACACTACTATCGAGATAAACCCCGGATCCTCGAATTGGATATATCTTAAAGCGGTTCAACCGGACGGCCAATGGATCTGGTCGGCGCCGTGTTTCCTCATGCCCGATCCGCTTGGCGAGACCGAGCCGAACCCCTCGGACAGGCCTCGTTCCTTCGGGCTCGATGTCTCGCCAAACCCCTTCAACTCCGCGGTGAAAATCACACTCGACGGCGTAGGGGCGCACCTCGCGCCCGCCCTCGTGGAGGTTTTCGATTTGAACGGGCGGCGCGTGGCGCAATTGCCCGACGACGGATCCGTAGGGACGGATTTTACGCCCGCCCTCAACGATGTCGCAGACAATTACGAACGGGACGGCGCAAGCCCGTCCCCTACGACCCGCTGTTTTACTTGGACACCCGACGAAACCCTCCCCTCCGGTGTCTATTTCGTCAGGGCACGCTTCGACTCCCGGTCGCTGAGCGGAGTCGAAGCGAGCGGCGCGTCGGTGAAGAGGGTGGTCTATCTGAAATAACCGTAGGGCATGGCCCTGCTCCCGTTGAGGGGCGTTCGCTAACGACTCGAAAAAACGGGCGGTTCACGAACCGCCCATACGACGACCCCTACATTTGCCGGCGGTCATGCAGATGAAACGGGTTGTTAATTTGAAATAAAAGGGTGTTTACCAAACGCTCCAGTAGTAATACCTAATAAATAATCTAAAAAAAAGGGAGGGGACAAGCCCCTTCCCTAAGGGTGAAATCAGTTATATCGGAACAGATTGCTTCGTCGCTATGCTCCCTTCGACAGGGCTCAGGACATCGCCTCGCAATGACGGCGGCGGCTGATTGGCGCATTCCAAGCGCCCTTCGTGTAAAGCCTATAACCGATAACCCAGAACCTAACACCTTCCCCCTCACCACTTCACCCAGCGCTTACGCCAGCGGGTAAGTATTTCGAGTGCGTCCATCGGGGTCATGCGCTCGGGGTCGAGGTCGCGAAGCTGTTGGACAAGCGGGTGGTTTTCCGGCTCGAAGAGTGAGATTTGGATGCCCTCGGCTCGGATTGCCTTGCCCCGTCGGCCGCCGATTCGGACAATCGATTCATTGTTCAGCTTTTCGCCCGACTCGAGGGCGGCGAGGATGTCCGTCGCGCGTGTGATCACTGAATCCGGCACTCCGGCCATCTTCGCGACATAGATGCCATAGGAGTCGTCGCAACCGCCGGGGACAATTTTATGAAGGAATTGCACACCATCTTTGTGTTCCCTGACAGCGACCTGAAAATTCCTCGCGCGGGAATAAATATTTGCAAACTCTGTCAATTCATGATAATGTGTAGCGAAGATAGTCATCGCTCGGTGATTTTCGGAATTATGCAGAAATTCACTTACTGCCCATGCGATAGATAATCCATCATAAGTGCTCGTCCCCCTGCCTATCTCGTCGAGGAGAACAAGGCTTCTTCCTGTCGAGTTGTTCAAAATATTCGCCGTCTCGATCATCTCGATGAGGAAGGTCGATTGGCCGCGGGCGATATTGTCCATCGCGCCGACGCGTGTGAAAATCCTATCTACCGGCCGCAAGCGGCAGGATTGCGCCGGAACAAAGCTCCCAATCTGCGACATCAGCACAATAAGCGCAACCTGCCGAAGGTATGTCGATTTTCCGGACATATTGGGGCCGGTGATGAGGTGCAGTTGGCTGTTTTCGGAGGAAAGCCTCGTGTCGTTCGGGACAAAAGAGCGATCACCGAGAATCTGCTCGACAACCGGGTGTCGCCCCTCGATGATCTCGATTACCGGTTCGTCGGTGAATTGCGGCTTTGTCCACCCCTTTCTACGGGCGTTTTCTGCGAGCGAACAAAGCGCATCGAGTTCGGAAAGGCCCTGCGCGACTAATAACAGCGAGGCCGCGAACTGCGAAAGGTGAGCGCGGATCGTTAGAAAAAGCTCGCGCTCGATCTCGAAGATGCGCTCCTCGGCGGAGAGAACTTTTTGCTCGTATTGCTTAAGTTCAGCTGTGATATAGCGTTCCGATGAAACGAGGGTCTGTTTTCGCTCGAAATCCTCGGGGATCTTCGTGTCCTGCGTGCGACCGACCTCGATGTAATAGCCGAAAACGCGGTTGTAGCCTATCTTCAGCTTCGGAATGCCGAGGCGCTCGCGAAGGCGTTCCTGCATTTCGTTAAGATATTGCTTGCCGCCGAAACGAATCTCGCGAAGCTCGTCGAGCTCGGGCGATACCCCCTTTGCGATGATGCCCCCCTCGCCTATCTGAAAGGGCGGATCCGGGGCTATGCTTCGGGCGATTGTCGAGGCAACCTCGGGCATCGGATCGAGGCGGGAGTTAAGGCGCTCGATCATCGCGGAGATTCGGGTTGTGAGTATCTCTTTTATTTCGGGGATTTTTTCGAGACCGGCCTGAAGTGCGACCAGATCGCGCGGATTCGCCTTTTCGTTGCCGAGTTTGCCGATAAGTCGCTCCATATCGCCAATCTCGGCGAGCCTCTCCCGCAAGCATGCGAGCGCCATCGGGTCTTCGACGAGCGATTGGACAGCCGACAACCGAAGTTCGATAGCAGGGCTGTCGATAAGCGGCTTGAGAATCCAATCGACGATTTTTCGATGCCCCATAAGTGTGCATGTCGCGTCGAGCACCCAGAGTAGGGTTCCCTCGACCTTGCCATCGGCAATCGAGCGAATCAGCTCGAGATTGCGGACTGTCGAGGCGTCGAAGAGCATAGCGTTTTCAGACGAGCCTATAGTGATAGCCCTGATATGGGCCATCTCGCCCTTCTTGAGGTCTTTAAAATAGGCAATAAGGCCGCCGCCGGCCGAAATCTCAAAATCAGTCAATTTGCCGAAGCCCTCGAGCGAGTTCACCTTGAGATGCTCGGTGAGCCTCTTTTCAGCGAACTCGCGCTCGAATTTCCACGGCTCTTGATAGCTAATATGCGTGTTTGGGCAGTATTTTCTAAGCTCGTCGAGAAGCGCCGGAGAAATCTCCTCGGAGACAAGGATCTCCTTGGGTAGCGCGAGTTGGAGTTCCTCGAAAAGTCGCGTCCGAGTGAGGGTTTTAATCTCAAAACGGCCTCCGAGCAAATCGGCCAAAGCGAGCGCAACCTCATCGCCCGATTCGATAAGAGCGATTATAGTGTTCGGCTCTTTCTCGTCGGTCTCAATAGTTACTGTCCCGGGGGTCATCACCTCGATTATATCGCGTTCGACAATACCGCGCGCCTTCTTCGGGTCCTCCACCTGCTCGCAGATCGCGACCTTGAAACCCGCCGAGAGCAGTTTGGATAGGTATTTTTCAAGCGAATGATGCGGAACTCCGGCAAGCGGAGTCGGCTCGGGCATGCCGTGGGAGCGCTGAGTCAGTGTGATTCCCAAGACCTCCGAGGCGATCTTCGCGTCCTCCTCGAAAAGCTCGAAGAAATCGCCCATACGAAACAGGAGTAGCGCATCCGGAACCTGCTCCTTGATGCGATAATACTGCTCCATCAGCGGTGTCGTTTTAGTTCTTTTCGATTCTTTCATAAGACCCCAAGTTAATCTTATATAATAATAAAAAAATCGCAGTTTTAAAAGCACTTTTCGGGGGGCGGGCGTTGCTTTGCAACGCGCCCGCAGGCCGCGAAAACAGTCACGTATTAACTAAATCCCGCCGCGGCCGCCCGTATTAACTTGGCGAAAAGTTAATTACTTTGGATATTCGAGCGTCCGTTTGAACCGGCGATGCGGCCAAAAATACATCTGCGGAGCCTTCCGGACAATCTCTTCGAGCTTCGAGGTATAGGCCTGAGTTATCTCGCGGATTGCCTCGTCTTTGTCTTTGGACAGATTTTCGTAATCGGGGCGGAGAACTTGGGCGAAAACAGTGTGATATATCGAGGAATCTTTGCGAAAAATCCCGCCGAAGACAATCGGGCATTTCAGCTTGAACGCGAAGGCCGCAATTCCTTGCGGAGTCGAGGCCGGGTTTCCGAAGAAATTGACAATTACCGAGCTTTTCCCGGCGTCCTGATCGGAGAGCATCGCGACCATTCGGCCACCCTTGACCGATTGAATAATCCCGCGGGCGGCTACACCCATATGAATAATCCCGATACCCATTTTTGAGCGTATTCCATTGATAAAGCCATCGACGGATGGATTTGTCTGTTCGCCGACGAGAAAATCGAGCGGGACGCCGGCCTCGCGAAGAGCGGCGCCGAGAAGCTCCCAGCTTCCGAAATGCCCCGTGACGAGCAAGGCCCCCTCACCGCTTTTCGCCAAGTCGAGTATCTCGGCCGCCTCTTCGAGTTCGACGAATTCCGCGGTCTTTCCCTTGTATCTCGGCAAAATCGCGAATTCGACCATGCTCCGACAGAAATTTTTATAGCTCTCGCGAAGTATTTTGTCCGCTTTGAAACAGTCGAGCTCCGGCATGCATAGCTTGAGATTGAAACGCGAGACTTTTCGCCGCACACCAAGCGACCATAGGATTCCACCGAAAAAACCGCCCAACGCTACCGCCGACGGAATCGGCAGAACATTCAGCGGAAGCAGAATGATCTTCATCAAAATATATTCAAAGGCGTGCCTGAGTCTCTTCATCCTCCAACCTCTGCTTCGCGATCTTTATTCGAATCAGCTTTATTGTGCCGAATATAAGGAAAAAAATCGTCAGCGCCAGAAATGTTAATCGCCAGTCGGCCAAAAGCAAGAAATAATTGAATTTGCGCGCGCCCTCATAGGCCCAAAGGCGGTAGAACTCGTATAGAGTGATTCCCGTAGCCCTGAGAAACCCCGCCTCGAAGTCACCCTCGGTGCGAATCGCCTCGAAGAAAACCGAGGGCCTGCCCTCCGGCGTTAGAGTCAGTAGATAGTCGAAGGCCGCCCTGCTCTGGGCATAGGCCAGCTCCGCCCTGTCCTGATCCCAAGAATTAACCTCGCCGAGCGAATGTAGCGGGATTGTGCGCCCGAAGGCAAATGCCCTCGCGAGACGCGTCGATTGATCGAGGCGTATCGGCCCTGATGCCCATTGGGCAAAGCCCTCGTCGAACCAGCGCGGAATTCTTGCTCCGTCGGTCGCGCGGTGTAGCAGAATATGCGCGAGCTCGTGCGCTATCAGCTCTGTTGCCTTCGCCGAAAGCGCGCCCTCGTCGAGTAGGAGCACTATCTCCCCGGCCTCGGGAAGCGCCGCGCCAATCCCCCAATCGGGGACTGCCCCTCCGGTCGTTTCATCGAATTCAGCCCGTGAAAAAACAGCCCGAACAAGAACCGAATCCTCGCCGGGCCATTCGATTCCGACACGAGTTTGAAATCTATCGGCAATCTCGGAAATCCTCGCCTGTAATCTTGAAAAATCCTTACCGGAGTAGTCCAATTCGATAGGCACACCCGCAAAGGTTGTCGCAAACCCGAAAAAAAGAAGGAGCGTGTAACGCTCCCACTTCAAGAAAATGCGTCTAAACTCGCCCAAGATCAGAAAGTCGTGACGAGTTTGAACTCGAAGCCCTCGAATTCCGGCTCAAAGCGGCAACTTCCGCCGCTACAGGTGAATCCGCCGGGGCGTTTGCCATAAGCTAAGGTCACTTTATTGTTTTCTCCGAGGGCGAAATCGACATAGGCGCGAGCGAAATACTCGGCCTCCGCTCCGATCCTCCCGCCCTCGACACCGATCGAGCCATAAGGCGACAATGTGAACTCGGTAAGCCCATAAAGGTTCGTCATATCTTCGCCGAACTCGACGCCTGTCTGAAGCTCGAAATCGAAAAGGATCGAGGCGCGCTCGGTGATATAGAAAAGCGGTTCGATAACGAAGTTGTATGCCTCGTCTTCGCCGGAAAGGTCCTGATATTCGCCGACGAAGCGCAGGCTGTATCGCTCGAAATCGAGATAGGTCGAGCCGTAAAGCTCGAAATAGGGATTATCGTCGCCCTCGATTTCGCCGACAGAGGCCGCCGAAACAGTGACATCGCCCCGTTCAAAGGAATATGAAGCCTCGCCGCCGATAGCGCGCGAGTTCAAGGGGTTGATTTCCTCGAGGTGTCGGCTCATCAGCGTGTAGCTCGGTTGATGGACGATAAGCGGCAGGGCGACCAGCCAAGACTTGTCGCCGTAGCCCCTCGCCGAAAAGCTGTCCGCCTGAAGAAACTCGCCGAAAACAACAATTGGCCCGACATTGAACGAGGCGTTGCCGTAATAAATATCGCCGGATGTAAAGCCGCCGCCGGCTGAGTTGTCGCGCCACATCTTCGAGTATTGAAACTCGCCGAAGAACGGTCCGACCTCCGGCATAACGCGCGCGGCGACTATCTCGCCAACTTGATCCGGCAGGACTGCGAAATCTTCCGCGACTTTGTTCTCGAACGAAAGATATCCCGCACCGAGATTCAAATAGGGCAACTCCTGAGTGCAGTAATCCAAGCCCTTGATTGTGAAATTATCGATCGAGTTCCAATCCGCCACACCGACGAGAAGCGAAAGCGAGGAACTGGGCAACTTGAGGTCAAGCGAGACGCCGTCGATATGGCGGTCTTCCTGAATCTCGCTTCGCTCGCGGGCATCGAGAATAAGGCCGTTTCCGAAGGACTCCATAATCGTTCCTGCGGTTATCTCGATTTTTTCAAGCGAGGCCTTCGCCCAAAGATGTGTGATCTCGTCGTATTCCTCGCCGGGGCGGGTAATCGCCGAGCTTCGCGAGGGGTGCATCGCCTCGACGCGCGCGCCGAGCGTGACAAAGGATTCCGAGGCCCTCAGATCAAAACGATTCTCGAAGAAATCGTCGCTTTCCGAGGAACCGGCAAGGCGAAACTCGAAGGAGTTTCGCCCGTTAACCGAGAGCGCTAAGAGGCAACCCGTTGAAAATAATAGAATTACGGCAAGTCGGGAAATGTTCTTCAACTGCCCCTCCGAGTATTATTCTTTTTCGGTGATCGGGAACAGTGTCTCGATCTTCTCGCGATATTCGGCCTCGTCGCCGGGCTTGTATCCCGAATGGCGATAGAGTATCTCGTTGCCATCACCGACAATGAAGAACTCGGGCAGTTCGGCCACGCCGGAGGAGTTCTTGACCTTGTTGTTCGTGTCCATCAGAACCTCGAAGCTCCATCCCTCTTTGAGAACAAATGGCTTGACCTTCGCACGGGTGCGCGCGCCGTCCTCGTTGACCGCCAAAACTGTGACATTGTGCGTTTCGAGGAAATCGGCCATCTCCTCGAGCTTGCCGAGTTCTTTCACGCAGGGCTTGCACCATGTCGCCCAAAAGGTGACAATCGCGGGGCCTTCAGCGGTCACCGCCGAGAGTGTAACAGCCTTGCCGTTCATGTTGTTCAGCGTGAAATCGGGAAAGGTCGAAACCGAGCGCCCCTGCGCAAAGGCAATAATTGGAACCAGCATTACAATAGCCAGAAAAGGTCGTATTCTCATTTCAACTCCTACTTGATCAGCAGTGTTTTAAGCTCTTTCGAGAAGCCTATGCCGCTGACCTTTACCAGATATAGTCCTGTCGGCAGATCGTCGGTTTCCCATCTGACAACGAAACCTTTCGCAGGAACTGTGCCGTTATAGATAGTCTCAACCAATCTGCCGGAGATGTCGAAGGCCTCGATAGTATAGTCCTGAGCTGTTTCCAGCGATACCTCGATCGTCAGGACGCCGTTGAAGGGGTTCGGGTAGGCCGAAACCAAGGACATCGCTTTAGGAATATCGTATTCATCGACATCGTAACCGCCCCAATACTCGACAACCCTCGCCCAAAAATCATCGCGCGAGGCCTCGTTCGCGATATCCTCGAGCTTGAATGATACATAAACCAGTTTTCCTCCGCCGTCGTAATCGCGAATCAAGCCGCAAGTTTTGCCGCTGGAGAGCCGAAGAATCCCCCTGCTCGGCGAGACTACTGCGAACCCCTCAGCAACCTCTCCGCCAAGCGTTGCGGAAAAGCCAGTGAAAACTGTTCCGCCGTAGGTTCCCGTCACAGAGGAGGGCGCGGACTCGGTGCCATCGCTGATCGCGCCGATATGGGTGTAGTAAAAATCGAAGATGCTTCCAACGGTGCGCGCCCAGCTCGAGGATGTCACAAGCATCTTTCCGCCGTTATTGAGGAAGTTTTTAATCGAGGTCCTGTCCTGAAGTGTGAGCGAAGCCTCGAGATTCAAACCCTCATGCCAAACTATCGCATTATAGGGTGCGTCGGAGAGGTCGGGAAGGCTTCCGTCTCGGGAGATCGACCACTCGTGATAGGGCACACCGTTGTCTGCGAAGAGGTCGTGGAAATAGGGCAATGCCGTGACGGCCGCCTGCGAGGCGATATATAAAACATCGCCGCCGGCCATGACCGTGAACGTCAGCGTATCGATAGTTCCCGAAGTATCGCCTGTCGATTTCAGTAAAAGCTTGACCTCACCTTGGCCTCCGAAACCGGAGGTCTTCACAAAAACCTCGACATCGGAATCGGCGAGACTGGCGAGAGTGACTCCGGTGCTGTCGAAGGTCTCTGTCCCGCGCTTCGCCCAAACCTCCCATCCGGCGGGAACCTCGGTGCGAAACCAGATATTATAGGTGTCGTCGTAACTGCCTATATTGCCGATAGTTGCGACGAAGCGCGTGGTGTCGCCGGGGGAAGACAATTCCTTCATCCGTTCAGCGACAAAGGTGTGATAATAACCCATAAGCCGCCATTCGACAACCTTCGCGTTGTGGACATTGTAGGCGGTTGTAGGGGCCGACATATCTTGAACCCATGCCACAATCTGCAGGTTGTCGGTATTCCAAGAAGGATTGAGTGAGAGCGGAAAGCTGAAGTTCTGAGTGCCGACCGTCATCAGATCGACTAATTGCCCGCTCGATGAGGGAAGCAGTTTGCGCAAGACATTATTCGCCCAGACTTCGCCGTTCGGGGCCGAGGGATAATACAGGCTGTCCTCGATCACCGCGACGAAAAGCCTGTTGTTCGAGCCGCTTATCGGGAACTCGACATTGACTTGGACATGAATATTGTCGCCGGGAATAACAGTCAGATCGATCGCGGCGAGGTCCGACATAAGCGGTCCAACGAGTGTCGCGGCGGACGACCACGATGCTATCTGGTATCCGTCCACAGACACCGCAGGAACACCGCTTATTGCATAGTGAGTCCAGCGCGCCTGATTATCCGTCGGCGCGGCGAGATAATACGGATCGGAGGAACCCGGCCAGTTGCAGTGCACCTCGACCACGGCCAAGGCCTCGCCATAGCGGACTGACAGAGTATCGCACATCACCCCGCAGGGCGGGCAGAATCCGCAGGAGGTGTTCGTGAAGCGCTCTAAAAGCGGCACTCTCGGCGCGCAAAACACTGTGGAGATCAACAATACGCTGAGCAGAACGATTATAATCGACCTTCCCATTTCGCCCCCTTGAATTCTGTCGGACTATTTTGCGAGCAATATTTTGCTTGTTGCGGTCTTGTCCCCCGCTTTGATTTTAACGAAATAAACCCCGCTCGGAAGCTCGCCCTCCGAGGAACCTCTGCCGTTCCAAACCGCGCTATGCGCGCCGAGCGGCAGTTTCTCGTCGATCACTCTTGCGACGCGCCTTCCCGATAGGTCGAAAATATCGAGCGTAACATCGGTATCGGAGGAAAGCTCGAAATCGAGCGAAACCGCCGAGTTGAAGGGGTTCGGAGAGGCCGACACGATGAGCGGTTTCTCCGGCAAATCGATTCCCTCGGCAACATCCTCTCCCTCGCGAAGATAAGTCAAAGTCCTATTCATCACAGTGTCGCGCGTAGCCGCACCATCTATCGCCTCGAATGGGAAGGCGAAATAGACGATGCGCCAAGCGCCGTTGTATTGGACACCGGCGACATCGCTACCGGAGCCGTATTGGAAACAAGCGGAGCTTCCACCGGTAGGAGAAATCGTGCTCGGGTAGGGTGTAAACGAAGCGCCATCTCCGGTAAAAAGATCGAGCGCTAATCCGGCAAAAATCGCCCCCGCCGAACCGGTGACAGTTCGAACGCCGGAATCGTCGGTGAAGTAGGTCGCCTTGAAGCGGTTGTTATACCATGAATTGATTCCGTCGGCATCGCAATAGTAGCCGAGATCCTGACTGCTCATGAACATCTTGCCGCCGCCGTCGAGGTAGGCATCGATTGCTGTCCTGTCCGCGGCTGAAAGGACTGTGCTATAGTCCGCCGAGGTGAACCAGATCACTATTTCATAGCGCGAAAGCTCCGCGCCGCTAATATCCCCCGCGCTGAGATCGTGGACGAAGAATGACTCGTTTAAATCGGTCAGCGAGTTTGAATAATAGGTTTCATAGGCACTCCCGAGGTCGTCATCGACGACGAGCACGCTCGGGGTATGAACGAGCTTGTATGTCGCACTGAGCGTCAATCCGCTACCGACCGATCTAATATTCAACCTCACCGAACCCGATCCGGGGCCTCCGGGGTAAAAGTCGATTGTCACATCGGCACTTGCGCCGACCGCGAGATCGATTATCCCTGAGTCGGGGAAACAGGTCGCGCCGGCGCAGAAACTTGCCGACCAACCGGCCGGCAAGAATTTTTCAATCGTCATTATATACTGGTCGTCGTTGGGGCCTATGTTCTCGATCAGGCCGTCGCCGAGGACATACATGACCGTGTCCGACCAAATCACACCGGAGGTGACTCCGGGCTCGAAGGAGAAAAGGTAGGGCATCGGCGGCATATCGATCACTGTCGAATTGTGGACATTATAGCCGGTAGTTGCCGCCGACATGTTCTGAACCCAGACAATAATCCGGCAGTCGGGAACCGACCATTCGGAGGCCGGAAACACGGGAACAATGATCTCCTGAACCCCGACAGTTCCGAGGTTGACGGGCTGGCCGGTTTCGGAGGGGAAAATCCCCTTCAAGACTCCATCTGAGTAATATTCGCCGTTTGGCGCAGAGGGCAGATAGTAGCCGTCCTGAACAACCGCGACGAACAGCCTGTTGTTCGTTCCGGCAATCGGCGCTTCGACATCGAGGGTGACGAGGATTCCCGAGTCTGTAGCGACAGCGGTCAACCCGAGATCGGTAGTCGTTGCGAGCCTCGAATCGATCTCGGTGCCGGAGGTGCCCCATGAGCTGAGGCTCTTGCCGTCGATCGATACCCAAGGAACACCATCGACCCCATAGTGATTCCAACGCGCCGCGCTGGCAACCGGTGCGTCGAGATAATACGGATCCGATGAACTCGGCCAGTTCACATGAACCTCGACGAGAGTGAGATTATCGCCGTGGACCTCCCAAAGCGAATCCAGCAAATCACCACAGGGCGGGCAATAGCCGCAGGCGGTGTTGGTAAAGCGCTCAATAAGCGGCACTCTGGTTGCGCAAAATGCCGTTCCAATAAGGGCTAAGACCAAGAAGAGCTTAAGGATACGCATTCGTTTCTCCTTATAATTTAGAGTTTAAAAATCGAGGATGCCGGGAGAACAGAGTATCTCCTCGCCGGCGGAATAAACCCCATCGCTATCGCGTTGGAACCAAACGACATATGAATAATCCGAAGGCGTTCCGCCGGTCGGTATGTTTATTTCGGTGAAATCGAGGTATTGGGCAACGCCGTCCGAGAGGGTGATAGTCCCGCTCGACGGATGCGTGTATAAAACCATCGGGACATTATAGAAATCCTTCATGCCGTTGATTCCCGGGGCGGTAGCGTAATTTCTGTGCTTCTCGACAACCGCGACTTTGATCACTCCCTCGGCGGAAATCCCCCGCGCGATTATCCCCAAATGGACATTGCCGCTTTGAACAACTCCCCAAAGGTTTATCTTTGCGGCGTCGTTTGTCGGGGAGAGATAACTATTCACGAACGCCGCGATAGCCGCCACCGATGTTGGATCGGCAACCATCTTTCCAGCGACAAAGACACGCGGAATGCCGACAAAACCGTAATACGAAACACGGCCGTCGTGAATCGCCGGATTGGCGGCGTGGAAGGGATCGGTTCCGCCGGACTGCTGAGGGTGCCACTCGATCGCAATGGCCGCTCCGGAGAAATTGCCGGAGACTGTATGGACTGCCTCCGCGGCGTCGGGGCAGTTCGTGCAGTTGACATGCGAAAACTCTTCGATAAGAACCCTCGGCCCGAACTCGAGCACGAGATCGACCGCCGTGGTCTCCCCCGCGGCGGCATTTGCCGACATCGAAAATGGGCCTTCGAAGGCCCAACCGTCGATTGAAACGCTGTGCGACCCCGAAGGAACGGCGATCACGGCCGGGGTATATTGCCCCGTCGGAACACCGTCGATAAAAATCGAGGCGAAGGAGTAGTTCGCATCGACATCGAAATATGCGGTATCGCTTGCTGGAGTAAGCTCGAAATAGGCTGTATCTGTTTGATCCTTCGCGACCGCGATGACGAGGCTTTCCGGCGTGGCCGACCAGCCGAGCTTTGCGGCTTTAATATTATAGGACTTGGCCTCCAGCTCGAAACTCGCAGGCGTGGAAGCGGTTTTCAGCGCTCCATCGATATAAACAAAAGCGCCGTCCGGATCGGACAGCACTACAAGAGTTCCCATATCCGGGTCGGGATCCGTGCCGTTCCCCCCACAGGCAAGGATCGTTAGAAAAACCGCAACACCAAAAACCAAGACTACTTTACCGAACATGAACCCTCTTCCTTAACCTGAATAGCTTTGTTGAAAATCGTTCCAACCTTGATCGAGCCGAATTTGCATGCAGAAATACAATCGCCGCAACGAATACATTCCGCGCTGTTCGGGTCTTCGTAAATCGATATATCAACCGGGCAGACCTTCTTGCAAAGCCCGCATTTGGTGCAGGTATGCCCATCGACGGTGAACTGGAGTAGGCTGATTTTATTGAACAAGCCTAAAAACGCTCCTATCGGGCAAAAAACCCTGCAGAACGGCCTCTTGATGAATAGAAAGGCCACGAGAAAAACTCCAAGGATGATCATCTTGCTTGTGAAAAGAACCCCAAGCAGGCCTCGCAGGTCCGGATGCAGGAGAACCTGCGGAATACCGCCCTCGAGCGCCCCTTGCGGGCAAACCTTGCAGAATATCGTTTGCCCCGGCGCTCCGAACTCACCGGGTTCGGCCGTCAAAATCGGCGCGAGTATCACCAAGCCCACAAGGACGATATACTTGCCCCATTTAGTCCATTGAGGGATTTTAACCTTAGGGAGTTTTACCCAGCGCCCAAGTTTATATAAAATCTCCTGAAGGAACCCAAAGGGACATATCCATCCGCAGGTCGCTTTGCCGATCAGGACACCGACAAGCCCGACCGATCCGATGACATAATAGGGAATAATCTTCAGCGCGGCGAAATGCTGAGCGCTACCCGCCGGGCAAGAAACACGCGCCGAAGGACAGGCATAACAATTCAGAATCGGCCCAACGATACCCTTGAGCCGACCCTGATATATTTGCGGATCGCCGTCCCACGCCGTGAAATAAGAGTTAGCGAGAAGCGCTCCGAAAACTTGGCTAATACGCCGTATTATTTTTTGAATCATAGATTTTTATACGAATACTTTTTATCCAATCCCAATACAGGAAAGGCACAGAATCGAGGCATTCGTGAGAACCTCCTCGAAATCTCCCAGTTTCACGCCCTCGACGACAGCGAGGGCGCAAAGGCCAATTACAATAATAAATGCCACTCGCTTTAGCTTTATGGCATTGTTTTTTTGAATACCGGCCACAGAAAAACCTTACTCTTGTGGTATAATTATTTTAAAGGCCTTGCTCGGCTTGAAAACCGGAATCACTCTTTCGGTGATCGGAACCGGATCGCCGGTTCTCGGATTTCTGGCGATACGAGGCCTGCGAGCCTTCAACTTGAAGGTCCCAAACCTTCTAATCTCGATATTGGCGCCCTCCGCCATCACCTCTTTGATCGCGGCAAGAAAACTCTCACAGATAACCGCTGTTTCAGTCTTAGTGAAACCGGTCATCTCCGCAACTCTCTCGACAAGGTCGGCCTTAGTCACTAATTTCGTCGTCTCGAGATCCATCATGCTCCAATCTTTTGTGGTTATATAATACTCGTTGTTTCCATTTTTACAATATGTTTTCTAAGCTTATTCGGTTTTAAGGCGGATTATATCGCCTATTCGTAGATTGTTCGGGTTGATATTCGAGTTCGTGCGGATAATCGCATCGATCGTCGTTCCATATTTTTGGGCGATCGTCCAAAGTGTTTCACCCTTCTCGACACGATGTGTGAAAACCTGCGCGATTCCACCCCCGAAAGCGCCGCCCTCTTCGGAGGTCCGAATCTCGAGCACCTCGCCGATATGGAGATTCGAGCCGGATTTCTCGTTCCAGCGCACAATATCGGCGGTTTTAACATTGTATTTGGCCGCAAGCTCGCTCATCGTCTCGCCGGCCTGAACAGTATGGCGAACAACACGTTGTCGCTTGGTAGTTTGCACGGCAACCGGCGCAGTAACACCGCGTATCTCGAGGCTTTCGCCGATGGAGATAACATCGGATTTCTTATTGTTCCAAGCCTTTATCTCCGCAACACTTACACCGTATTGCGAAGCGATGCGACTCATTGTTTCGCCGTTTTTCACAGTATGAGTTGTTGTCTTCAACCCGGCGGACGACGAACCGGCCCTTATCTTCAAGCTCTCGCCGACGATTATTTTATCGGAGGATTTCGAGTTCAGAGATTTAACATCACTCGAAGAAACCCCATATTTTTCGGCGATCCCGGAAAGAGTCTCGCCGGACTTCACAATATGAACAACCTCGGTAGTCCGGGTGGGCGGCGAAACGGTCTCGTCGGTATAAACTATGAGTTTATCGCCAACCTGTAATTTAATATCCTCTTTATCGTTCCAGCGCTGAATCGCCTCGACGGTGACACTGTATTTCTCGGCGATCTTGCCTAAGTTATCGCCCTTCTGAACAGTGTAGGTGATCTTGTTTCTGCCTTCGGTATATCCGCCGTGGGTTTCAGGTGTCGTTCCGATAATATCGAGCTTTTGGCCGACACTCAGAGTTGCGTTTTTGCTCGAGAGGCCGTTCCATGAGACGATATTCGAGACATGGACATCGTATCTTCGAGCTATCGCCCAGAGCGTCTCGCCCTTCTGGACAGTGTGAACTATCTTGCCCTTCGGCTCTTTTCTCGACTCGGAGGCCAAGACCGTCAATTTCTGCCCGGGGAAGATAGTCGATCTCGAATCGAGATCGTTCCATTCGAGCAAATCGCTTGTGGAAACCCCAAACCTCGCGGCGATCTTCCCGGGCGTGTCTCCCGAGCAAACAATATAGCTCGTGGAAGACCTTCCAACCGGTATCTTAAGGCGCATTCCCGGCTTTATTACTGAACCGCGCTTGAGGGAATTCGCTAAAAGCAAATCCTCGAGCGAAACACCGTTCTTGGCGGCTATATCCGAAAGCGTATCGCCCTTCTTCACGACATGACTGTTCGAGTAGCCGTTGTCCGATGAATTGACAGTCGCGATCGCAGGTGTCGCGGGAGTTCCCTTAGACGCAAGGCTCTTAGCCGCCGCGGCGGAAACCGGTATTACAAGCTCCTGCCCTATCCTCAATTGATGAGCGCTTTTAAGCTTGTTCGATTCGGTCAGGTTCGCAACTGTAGTGCCGTAATGAATCGCGATCTCGGACAAGGTCTCGCCCTTCTTAACCTTGTGCCGCGCCCAAACAGTCTTCTCCGATTGCGGAACGGCGGCATAACGCTCCTTGAAGCCGTCGGCCTTGCCCTTCGGAACTCTAACCTTATACGATGTGACATCGGGCGGTGTGCAATAGCGCAGAACCTCGGGGTTCAAGGACTGTATAAAAGACAATGATGTATCGGTGCATTGCGCGATAATCTCGAGATTGGAGGGTTCGGTAACAATTATGCTTTCAAATTCAAGCGGTTGATTATATTCGATATTAAAGCCGTATGCCGCGGGGTCCTTTGCAATTATAAGCGCGGCGAGATACAGCGGAACATAGTTTTTCGTCTCCGTGGGGAGATCGAGTTCCCAGTAATTGTCTGTTCCCTGCTTCTCGATAGTCCTCTTTATTCGGCCGTCGCCGCAATTGTATGCCGCAAGGCAAAGCTCCCAATTCCCGAACTTACGGTAAAGGCTCGTGAAATAATCGGCCGCGGCGATAGTCGATTTTTCAGGGTCGCGCCTCTCGTCAACCCACCAGTTGACCTCAAGTCCGAAAATTCGCCCCGTCGATTTGATGAACTGCCACATCCCGACCGCATGCGCCCAGCTGTAGGCGCTGTTCGCGAAACCCGATTCAATGAGCGGCAGGTAGGCCAAATCGAGGGGCAACCCCTTCGAGGCAAGAACTTCTTGGATCATAGGGATATAGCGACCGCTTCTCTTAAGCCATTCCGAAAACGGTTCGCGCAAGTCTGTTTGAAAATATACAATCTTTTCTTTCACCCGATCGTTCCAAACCACCGGAATATCGAACTCTCCTCGCAACGCCATGGGTAAATTACCGGCGAGTTCGGTCAAACGCTGTTTGGTCGATTCGGTAGTCGCCAATCCCTCGAGGATAGCCGATAGAACGATCGGGGCGGCAGTAGCTTCGAGGCTGTCAGTATGAGCAAGCGCAAAACGGTAATCGTAGGCTATCTCGCGAAGGAGCAAATCGGTAAGCGTCGAGAGATCGGGATCATCGACAACATCGATCTGTGCGATTAATCGAAGAGCCTCATCGAAATACTCCCGCGCCGAATCCCAATCCCGCTTCATATTGTTCAGGACTCCCTCGGCGTAGGCCGCCTCCGCGGAACGAAGCAGTTCATAGGCCGATCCGGTCTGTTCTCCGGACACGCTCGACGCCTTTATTCGCACAGGTTTCGACTGAACCTCGGAGGTGGCGGCGCATCCAAAAATCAATAGCGAAAAAAAAGCGATAATTGAAACTAAAAAAATCTTCTTTTTCATTGCTCTATTCGCCCTAACTTCTTGAAGGCCTTTTACTAATGAAATTTATAAACCTCCATTTCTCATATGTCAATGTCTTTTTTCATTTTCCGCGATTTTTTTAAAAAAAAGTGAGATTTTCGCCGCGCTTCAAACGCTTATATAATAATGCTTTATAGGCGTTTATTAATCCATAGCATAAAAAAACACTCGCTATTCTGCTACTATAAAAGAGGCATAGGGCGATTAATCATCGAACCTGTCGATAAAGCTGTCTTAGGATTTCTTCAAATGCCATCTGAGAGTTCTTCTCGCTAAGTCACTTCAAATAAAGCAGTTTGGCGGAAAATAGCCGTTCGCTCGTCTCGAACCTAAGCAAATACACACCGGCCGGCAATCGAGGCTCGGGAGTCCACCTGAAAGAAAGGCCGGCTTTCGCCTCTATGTTCAGATCGACGATTACCCTCCCTGAAATATCGGAAATACCGGCTCGAACGACCGGTTCGTCGGGGAATTCGATTGAAATCGACGAGTTGAAGGGATTTGGATAGGCGTTGAGCGATGATTCAGGCAAAGTTCGGCCTTCGCCGACCCCTGTAGTATCCGGCAAGACCGCGAAGAAGGCGGTATCAACCGGTTCGAGCGGAGTAAGTTCAAGCTCCCCCCAATTTGGCCGGACAAAAAAGCCGGGGCGAAAATAGGCCGCCCTCAGATGATATATCCCCCCGCTGTCCGGGTTCACAGAGGCAAAGCCGTCCGCTCCAGTCCAGATAGGTAGCCAATCGGCGGTGCCGCCCGGCGCCCATTCGACGAAAAGCGATTCGACCGGATCGCCTACAGAATCGCCTGCGAAAATAACCAGCCGGTATGGTGAAATATATATCGAATCCAGAATCGAGAACCAAACCTCAACCCTCGGAAAGGCGGAGCCCACAAAAACTGTTTCCGCCGATGGAACGACGAAATAACCCTCGGCCGAGACACTAACTATATATTCGGCTTCGCGATACAGCGAAAAAACGACTCGGCCGCCGTAATCCGGTGTGCCGTAATCAGCTACAGCGCCGGCCTCGTTTCGCAGGCAAGAAACGGTTCCGGTTCGGAAGGGCTCCCCCGCCGAATCGACAAGCCACACGACCAGATAATATGTCGGCAAGCCCTCGGGGCGTAGTTCAAAATCTCTGCCGACAAGGGTATCGATCGATGAGATATGCTCCAGATAATATTCGGGAGACGAGATGTAGCCGTCGGGAGGTGAGCATATTATAAAAAAAGAATCGCTGAACCCGAGCGGAAAGGGCATCGGGATTGAATAATTGCCAAGAGAATCGGTTTCCGCGCGAATCGGCATGGGGCTGATATACCCCAAGGCCATGGCCTCGATTTCAACCGCAGGATCGCCGTCCCAGTATTCGACAACGCCGGAGACCATCGCGGAAAAAAGCGGTGCGCATATCACTAAAAGTGATAAAACATTCAATCGCCTCATTCGGGCAGTCCGCGGGAACATGGGAATAGTTACTTTGGCTGTTTCCCGAGCAGTGTCAGAACCTCGCGAAGGCCGTCGCGAATCTCCCTCAGTTTATCCTCGAAATCGTCGGTGATATTCGCGGTTTCGACATCGGCCTCTTCAGGCTCAAAATCGTCGAGCGCGACAGTGCCGGGCTTGTATCCCTCGGAGCGGAGCTTACGGATCTGCCTCTTTGCGCCCTCGATCGTATAGCCCTCGGCATAGAGAAGCTGTTTTATCAGCTTGACAATCTCGATGTCCTTGCTCCGATAGGCGCGATTTCCCGCTCGGTTTTTCTTTGGGTGAAGGATCGAAAATTCAGTTTCCCAATACCTCAGGATATGCGGTTTGAGCCCCGCGAGCTTCGCAACTTCGGTGATGGAGTAATACATCTTTGTAGGTTTCGACATAACCGCTCCAATCTCTATTTGCCGCGCAAACAAGGGCCCCTCAAGACCTTGTAGGCGACAGCTCTTCTCCGCGAATAATTCGCGCGATATTTTTCCTATGTGTAAAGATTATTAACGCCGGAAGTGCGATAGCGAAGGCCTCGAGCTCGATAGAATCCGCATCGATGAACCTTCCGAGCGTTAAGACTACAATCGAGAAAACACAAACCGCCGAAATCGAGGCGATAGAGACGATTCTGGAAAGCGCAAAAACAAGCGCAAAGACCGCCAAAGCGATAGCCGCGGCCGGCCATGATAATACAATAGCCGCCCCGAAAGCGGTATTTATCCCCTTGCCTCCTCTAAACCCAATCCACACAGGAAAGCAGTGGCCTAAAACTGCGGCGAATCCGCCGGCGACCGCAACCCAAGGATCGGATTGTAAAAAAACCTTAGCAATGTAAACCGCCGCAACGCCTTTCGCAATATCCAATACCGAAACCGCCAACGCCGCCTTAAAACCCATTCGCCTCGCAACATTGGTTGCGCCGGTAGCCCCGCTTCCGCTTTGCCGAATATCCTCTCCGGAGCTTCGCTTGCAGAAGATATAACCGAAGGGTATCGAGCCGAGCAGATAGCCTAATATAATGAATAGAAAGGACATCTATTCCCCGCCCTTTCTATTTTCGCGAAAAACAATCTTGATCGAAACGCCGGTGAAACCGTATTCGGAGCGAATCGAATTGACGAGAAACTTGCGATAATTCATCGGGATAAACTTAGCGCCCCGGCAAAAAAAGACGAAAACCGGCGGATCGACGCCCTCTTGAGTGGCGTATAAGATGTTCGATCTCTTGCCCTGAACGACCGGTGTCGGGTTGTTTCTTGTTATCTTTTCGATGAAGGAGTTGAATTCCGCGGTCGGAACTCGGCGCTTACGCTCGTCCGCCACCTCCTCCAAAATCGACAAAACTCTTCGGACTCTTTGGCCGGTCAGGGCCGAAAGGGTTGTGATAGGGACGAAATCGAGGAATCCCGCACCGTGTTGAATATCCTTCTCTTTCTGCGCGGCGGTCTTCGAGTCGGCCTCGACGAGATCCCATTTGTTGATACCGATCACGAGGCCCTTGATAAAATCGACCGCCATTCCGGCGATTCGTTTATCCTGCTGGTTGAATCCCTCGATCGCGTCGGTCAACAATAGAACAACATCGCTTCTTTTGATTGCAGATATAGTTCTTAACGAACTATAATATTCGATACCGGTCTGCTGTTTTTTAAGTAGTCCCGCGGTATCTGTCAAGGCCCACCGGCGGCCGTTATAATTGAAGTATGTATCGATCGGATCGCGTGTTGTGCCGGGCTTTGCGTCAACAATTAGCTTTTCTTCGCCGAGCATCTTGTTAACAAAGCTCGATTTCCCGACATTGGGTTTCCCGACTACTGAGATTCGTATCTCTGCATGCGGGTCTTCGCCTTTTCCGCTCTCGGGGATTGTATCGATTATCTCGTCGAGAAGGTCGCCGACTCCCCTTCCATTCTTTGCGGAAATCGGCCTCGGTTCGCCGATTGCAAGCCGCCAACCATCGACCGCATTGTTGAAGTCGCTTTCATTGTCGGCTTTATTTACTACTAATATTATCGGAAAATTTTCTTTCCTAAGCTTATCGGCTATATCTTTATCTTCATTAGTAATTGTTTTTTCGACGACAAAAAGAACTAAATCGGCGTCTTGTGCCGCGAGCTCGGCCTGTTTAACAATCGATAGCTCCATTCCCTCGCGCGGTGAAATAACAAGACCGCCGGTATCGACGACAACGAAATCGCGCCCGTTCCAGTTCACTATTGCATAATTCCTGTCACGAGTGACACCCGGGGTATCATCGACTATTACATTCTTTGTCCTCGTTAACCTATTGAATAACGTTGACTTACCGACATTAGGACGTCCGATTATTGCAACGACGGGAAATCCCATCGAGAAACCTCCATAACACTTTCTTCTTATATTCTAATTAGTTACGCAATTTTTTTGCATTAATTAATCAACCCCAAACCGTAACTACTGAGATTATAAGAATAAAACGGAGGAAGTCAAGGCCGTTTTAAAGTATATTATTATAATTTCCTTATAACTTATTACTATTCAGAATGTTATGAGTATTATCAATCTGATTTATTCTCTAAGTGATCATTGATAACATTATATACTTCAGATAGATAAGCTATATTGGTATAAATCTTTCCCACGGTTTGAGATTGCAATTCGTCAAAACTTAGATCATCGAGAAATAAGTTATTGTTATTCAACACATTAGGGGGAATAAATATCAAATCGGCATCGGAGTTTTTAAGCGATTCAGCTATATCATTGCCTGTCAATAAATTAGCAACAGTTACGCCTTCTCCCCAAAATCTATTATTCACTTTAATGATTCTTACATTGTTTTCTTTCAACCCAAATATTTTATAAATTAAGTTACAAAAAACAGGATATGCGGCAACCCCAGTCACTATATCTATCTTTATATCTTTCAATGCATTAATGTTATTCATTTCACTCGATATATTAAGAGCATCATCGATAAAAAGACGCATCATTCCAACACCGTTCTCGAGCTGAGGAAAGTCGCCGTAATAGGCCGCCATAGGGAAATCTTCATTCCCCAAGACAAAGAACTCGTCAGCGATTTGAAGAAACTCCGGCCTGTCGAGACTGTCGCGTATCGAATTCGTAAGTTCGATGATTTGCTTTGTTATTTCTTGATTGACTGGCTCGATTGTAGTAAGATTATCTCGATACTTCGTCAATCCTACCGGCACCAAAGCGCAAGAAACACTGCATTTTCCGAGATCGTAAAGCTCCAAGATCGTCTTGCGCAAAGCCGCCTCCGATGAGTTGTATCCCGGAACAACAACAACCTGCGAATGAATCTCTATTCCAGCGGAAGTGAGCCTTCTAAGAGTTGGAAGCATAGGCGTTATCTTGCAGTTATTCAATAACTTGCGGCGGATCGTCTCATCCGTCGAATGAACGCTGATATATAGCGGCGACATCTTTTGCTCGATTATCCGCTCGAACTCCCATTCGGGGGTGTTCGTCAGAGTGACGAAATTGCCGTGAATAAAGCTAAAGCGCACATCCTCATCCTTAATATATAGGCTCGGCCGGAGGCCCGAGGGTTGTTGATCGATGAAACAGAAAACGCATTTGTTGCCGCATCTGCGGATTTTCAACTGCTCCGGCTCGATGCCGCTTCCTACGAGGCGCGGATTCTGCAACACAGTTTCAACCGAAACGCCAAATCGCGAGATGACAAGCTCGCAACGCCTTTCGTTTTCTATATAGTAGAGAAGGTCGAGGGCGTCGCGGATCGGCCGACCGTTCGCGGAGAGTATATTATCCCCGGCTCGAATCCCCGCCTTTTCCGCGGGCGAATTCTTATTGACCGATTCGACTCGAAGCATTACTCCCCCTAATAAAAAAAGGCCTTCGGCCTCTTTAATAAAAAGCGGGCGACGGGATTCGAACCCGCGACAGCCAGCTTGGGAAGCTGGAACTCTACCAGCTGAGTTACGCCCGCGTTCGATGTTAAAAATAATCTCGTTGTCGTATAAGTCAAGACCCTTTTTTGCGCATCTTCAAAAAGGTTTGTTTTAACTGCCGGGCGTTATGGCTCGCTCGATGAAACGGCGCCTTAACTACTTGAGTATCATATTTCGTTTATCAAACATTATTTATCGCTTATAGAAAAAAATTTATTGTTTATCGAGAAATAATACTTGATTTTCGTTTTTTTATTCTTATCCTCTCAAACGAAGACGAAGATTGAAAAAATTTCAAGGAGGTTCAACCATGTCGAAAAAGACAAAGACCGATTTCAGCCCAAACCGTAACGAGGGTGCAACGATGCGCCCGAAAAACGATCGCGCCGAGAACGCCGAGAACATCGCCGAGCGCTTCGTTTCCGTGTTGATGTTCCCGATGCTTATGCTCTCTATTGCGATAGTCCTACTTTTCGAACCGGTCTCCGGCTCCATTTTCCTATAGGATTCCGAGATGAGAAAAATTCGGATTGCAAGCAAGATCATAAGAGTCGGCGGGCAGATAGTCTTTTGGATGACCGTTGTCGGGCTGATCGCGCTTACCGTATTCATGCTGTTTCTCCGCGAAATCCCCGAGGGCGTGCACTTCCAGTTCGACCAGCAAACAATTCCGATCTCGGATTTCGACATCTCAGCGCGAATTCCGATCTTGATCGTGCTGTGGGCGACTATCTTGGTGTTTCTTCGCGGGATATGGCACGGCAAGGAGCTTTTCCGCCTCTACGAACAGGGCAAGATCTTCTTCGCGGACAATATCATGCGAATCCGCCGTATCGGCGAAACGCTCGTTCTTTTCGCGATAATAAAGGCCATCGGAAGCTTCGTCGTCACAACGGTTTTGCTCTCCGAGGAGGTCGAAGCGCCGGTCGGTGTGACGATCAACCTCACCGCGCTGGTTATCGGCCTGCTCATCTATGTCGTCTCCTGGGTGATGGACGAGGGCAGGGCGCTTCGCGAAGAACAGGAACTTACAATTTAGGAGCATGAGATGCCGATAATTATCAACCTCGATGTCATGCTCGCTATTCGCAAGATGAAGCTTAACGACCTCGCCGACGCGGTCGGAATTACGCCGCAAAACCTCTCTGTGCTGAAGACCGGCAAGGCCAAGGCGATTCGTTTTTCGACACTCGAGTCAATCTGCGAAACCCTCGAATGCCAGCCCGGGGATATACTTGTCTTCGAAAAGGAAAAAGAACCGGTCTCGGTGTGAAACGCGAACGCCCTTTTTCGGCAGAACCGGTTCGGTTACCTCGATTTCCATCCGGCTGGATGCCAGCGAACGGTTCTCGCCGTTCGGGACATAGACATACTGTATCCTAAGCGGATTGATATATGCCATGCCTATCGATACCGGTGTGAAAACGAATTTGTATTCTTTGATCAGAACTGTCTCGTCGTCGGTTCTCTCGGTGCGGTTGGCCTGCGAGGTGGCAATGAAGTTAAGATTGCTGACCGGCGGTGCTCCCGGTTCCGCGATGGCGTAATCGTCGGGATTACCCGTTAGTCGTAGCCTCATAGTGAAGATGAGGGTGTCGTTTTGCGCTAGCGAATCGGCGGAAAGCTTTCCCTCGGCCTCGATATTGCCCCATTCCTGAACCGGCTGAAGGCTGTCCGAGACCGAGTCCGCCGGTGTCTGCGCAAGCAAAACCGAGGATAAAAGAAACATTACAGAAATAAATACCATTATAACCTCCAGAGGCTATATTTCTGCTAATTTCGGGGAATACCGCTTTACGGTTTGCACAACTCGAATGCGTCCGCCGCATCTTTCGCGATCCTCATTACGCATAGCTTTCAAGCGGCATTCCCGGATTGAAGTAGCCCGAACATTTTCCCAAGGAGTATTCATTCGTGCCTCGGGCTACGACTATTTTTCTTCTAAATTCAAAGCAACGAACATCATGCCGCCGTTTCTACCGATAAGTAAAAGTAGCGGTCTTCCCGAGGGGGTCTTGCGGACATTCTTATCGAATTCCGATGCGGTGCCCACCTCGGCTCTATTGACTTCAAAAATAATATCTCCAACCGCGATACCTGCCCTATCGGCCGGCGATTGCGGGTCTATTTCGGTAACGACGAGGCCTTTACTGTAACCGTAAAGAGAAAGCTCCGAGGCCTCGGCCGGTTCCAACTTCATGCCCAAATCGAACGGTTTATGCGCCGGAGTTCCCTCTTCCGTGGATTGTGAATCCGGGGAATTGTCGAGGACTACGGTTATGTTCTTCTTTTTGCCGTCGCGGAGGATCTCCAGCTCGATCTTGCTCCCCGGCATCGTGGAGGCAATGATATTGCGAAGCTCCGAGGCGTTTTTAACCGGTTTACCGTCGATGGCCACGACGAGGTCGGAGGACTCCAAACCCGCCTTGCTTCCCGGGAGATTTGGAAGGACTTGCGTAATAATGACGCCCTCATCCACATCGAGGCCCATGGCATCCGCCAGATCGGGTGTGAGGTCTTGAATATTGATCCCCACATAGCCGCGTCTGACCTCGCCGTGTTCGATAAGCTGATCCATAACCGCTTTCGCCATGTTGCTCGGGATGGCAAATCCCACGCCGTTGTATGATCCCGTTCGGGAGGCTATTGCAGTGTTGATGCCGATAAGCTCGCCCCGGGTGTTGACCAGTGCGCCGCCCGAGTTGCCCGGATTGATCGCGGCGTCAGTCTGAAGGAAATCCTCGTAGTCGGTGATGCCGATGCGGTTCCTGCCTTTGGCCGAGAGGATACCCGCGGTAACCGTATGATCGAGGTTGAACGGGTGGCCGATTGCGAGCACCCATTCTCCGACACGGATCTTATCCGAGTCGCCCAAGACGGCGGCGGTGAGAGGCTCGTCGGCCTTGACCTTGAGAACTGCAAGGTCGGTTTTCTCGTCCGTCCCGACAATCTCCGCCGGGTATGTTTTCTCGCCTATTTTTACATTAATATCGTCGGCGTTGGCGACCACATGGTTGTTCGTCAGGATGTATCCCTCTTCCGATACTATAACCCCGCTACCTAAACCCTCCTGACGGAATTCGTCGTATTGAGGTTCGTAGTTTCTTCTTTGGTTCGGGATCCCGAAGAAGCGGCGCAGGAACTCGTCGTCAGGGAAGACCATCCCCGGCCGCTGAATCTTGATCACCTGTTCGGAGTAAACGGTAACGACCGTGGGCATAACCTCCTCGGCTATGTCGGCGAAACTCTTGCCGTCGAATGCCGGATGAGAAGGCGTATCCTGCGCTTCCGCTGTCGAAACCGCAACCGCGCCTTGTCTGAAAAGCATATCGAGATTCGCGGTCGCGAGGACACCTAATATAAAACCGAAAAGGATTATCGAAGCCGTGAAAGCGGTATTCCTTTTTATACTATTCATTCTTTCCTCCTTCGTTCCGATGGAGGCCGAGAACGCGCGTAAGCTCTTCGAGGTCTATGGGTTTGCCGAAGAAATAGTCGGCACCCAAAGAGATGCTTTTCTCGCGGTTTTCCTGAATGTCCCGGGCTGTCGCGATGATAGTAAATACCGGGAATGGGGACTGTTTGATTTTTGCTAAAAGTTCAAATCCATCCGCCGATCCACCGATATTTATATCGAGGATAGCCGCGTCGAATTCCGATGAGAAAGTTGAGTCGAAGGCATTCCCGTCTTCGATGGTAACCGAATCGACTCCGTAGGACTCTAGGAAATCGCAGAGCGTTTCCGCGGCATTGCTGTCGTCTTCCACAATCAGTATTTTCTTAACTTCTAACATCTCACGATGGGTAATTGCAAACGAAGTGCCAAACCGGAAGAAGCTTTTATAAACGCCTTTTTGGATATTTAATAGGGTAATAATAAAGGACTATCTCCCATTGCCAAAATGACATTTTGTAATAAAAAAGGGCGACCCGGCGGCCGCCCTAAAAACCACAACCGCGCCCTTCAGGGTGCGGCTATCATCAATACCGGAACAGATTCCTTCGCCCGCCCCCCGCGCGCTGTCACGATTTTTGCGATTCGTCAAACCGGCGCTGATATATAGACTTTGCCGCACAAAAATCCCCTCCGCCACCCAAAGACCGCCCCCGCGCCAGCGCGCCGCCCCCGGCCCCCTCGTGAAATGTCGTTTCGATACGCCCTTCGGGCTACTCAACGACCGGTGGTCACTGAGCGAAGTCGAAGTGCCGGTGGCTGAGTAGGGCATTCTCATGCCCGTATCGAAGCCCCCTCCGCAACCGCGCCCTTCAGGGTGCGGCTATTTACACCACCTCCGCGCTCACAACCCCCGCCCAGTCCGAAACCTCCTCGCCGTTACGGGCGCGAACCCACGCGTAATAAGTCATCCCCGGCTGAATATTCTCGCTATAAACCACCGGGAACGGCGCATTCGTAAGCGTGTCGTAATCCGGCATCGAAGGCGCGGGCATTCCGGTCGGGACATAGACGATGCGGACATCGAACCCCTCCTCGCCGGAATAGCCCTCGGCGCTGATCAAAAACTGTTTTTTCGGGAAAGTCATATATTCCATCGCGACATTCTCCGGCACCTCCGGAAAGACATTCCCCCCGGGCCCCGGCTCGCCCGGCTCCGGTTGCCCCGGCGTCCAAATTTCGCTTGCGGGCACGAAACCGAGTTCCTTCAATTTCGGGTCGTCATCCCCCCAAACCATTTTCGCCATTTGATAAATCAACCGAAGGTTGTCAGCATCGCCCGAAAATAGCGTCTGCTTTACATCGAACGCCTGACGCGCCTCCTTGTTTTCCGTGATCGCAGTCCGCCATAGCTCGTCGAACGCGTCCGCGTCGGCAACCATTTTAGCAACAATAGCCGCGGAAATAACACGTGGATCGCTCGCGGCGGTGAACTCGTCGTGCGTCTTTTTCCACTGCGCGACCGCCGCAAAAAGCTCCTCCTCCGAACGCGGCGTCCTCCCGCGAATGCCGTATTTCACCTCCGCGTCGTCGCCCTTCTGCATGCTGTCGAGAACCGCCTGAAGAAGCTCTTTCGCGTTGACATAGTAGGCGCGGGCGGCGTTGAACGACAGCTGAAATTCCTGATACGCCTCCTGCGCGTCGCCGGTTTCCTTGTCGGCATCGGTGCGGGCGTCAACCCACGCGTCGAAAGCCCCCTGCGCCCAAAGCAAAAGCGCGCCGGCGACCCCGATTTCAACCGCGTAAGTGTCGATGTTCGCGGAAAGAAGGTCGAGCCGCGCCTGACGGGTGTCGTCGTCGTCGGAGCTAAACTGGTTGTTTTTGAGAATAGCCATGACTACCTCATTTTGGTTGAAAATTTAACATAGCCTCTCGTGCCGATGCTCCTGCGTTGGCTCGTTTTTATTTTTTTGATGATGCCCGACCCGAAAGCGACCCTGCCAAACGCCGCGCCGAAGCTGCCAGACCCCGTTCCGAGATTCGGAATGCCCTCTGTCGCGTTCGGAATGGAGTTTGGCAGGTTAATAATCTTGACTGTCGCGCTCGATTCTATATATGGCAGGCTCTTTTTGGCGACTGTCGCGCTCGGAATGCTGTTTGGCGCGTTCATTTTCTTGACTGTCGCCCTCGGTTCTATATATGGCCCGCCCTTTTCGCCCTCAGCCGCGCCCGTAATGCTATGTGTGATATTGGTTTGCATAAAAAACACACTATTTCAGATACACCACGCGCTTGGTAACCGCCTGATCGCCCAAAGTCGCCCGGACAAGATAAATTCCGCAACTTATATCCTCTTCGGGAAGCCATCTCGTTGAATATTTTCCTGCTTTCTGGAATTCTTGGTTTAGCGTATTTATTTTGTGCCCTGTTATATCGAAGATATCAATCGCTAACGGAGTAGGATACGGAATTTCGAAAAGAATAGTTATAGAAGAATTAAACGGATTAGGATAGAATGTCATATCGAAGTCTTTTGGTAGTTGTTCGTTTTCAGGGCCTTCTATTCCTAGAATTTCACCGATATAATTAGCACCTCTATAGCAACATTCGAGGGAATCTCCGTCGAAATTCGTCAGTTTCACATAAGTAAACGGCAAAGCCAACCCGATAGTAGGTCCATGTCCAGGTCTATAGGTGAAGCTGAAACTGCATAATGACCCGCAATAAGAACCTAGTGGATCCACTGAAGCGCCCCCGATAGTTATCCTCCCCGATAAACTATCAATTCCATAAGAAGTCATCCACCCGGCAGACGCTAACGCACTTGAAAACCATACGCTATCTGCATGCAATATAGTGCGATCATAAGAAAAACGCAATGAGAAAGAGCAGACATTTTCCGCATCGCAGATAATCATAGAATCAATGAAGGTCGTCTCTTCCGGGAAACCGAAGTTATCTATAGCAAGATTGGAGAAGGTTATCCTTCCTTGTCTTAGATTTATTCCGGTTATAGGGTTAGCGTCGAAATCGGTAAATTCAGTGAAATGGAAAACGATGTCGGAGCTATCGCAAGTGACCGCTGAACCATGAGCATAAATATTACAGAGAACGCCTTGGTCATTTAAGGGTAATGACGTCCCGAATCCGCCAAACGTAATAGTATCGCCGCTAACGTGTGAATCGAATGACCAACCGGAGGGTATAGCCGAAAGCGATCCCGATTCTTTTTTCACTGAATCTATTATGAAATCGGCAATGTCATATCTAAGTTTAATCGAGAAAGAATATACGTCAATATCGGTGAAATCGCTAATGTCAACTGGGATTTTGAAATAACTATTTGGCCCACCGTTTTTCGATCTTACGCTGACTTGCGGGGTTTCGGTCAGCATCATGCCTTTTTTAACTTCGGACGCTTTTTCATTTGGTTTGCAGAAATCGCAACCATTTTTAGCTAAAGTAACACGCGCTCCCAACCAACTACCATTAATATCCCCGTAAAGTATTCCTATGAAATTCTGGTCTATCCAACTAGCACTTAATGGCGTATAGAATAATGTATCGGGTTCGAAACACCATGTCCTTCCGCCGGGGAATGCCAGTAACGAACCTGTGAACATTCTTAGAATAAATAGCGCATCGGTAGCGTCAACTCCACCTCCGTTCACATCGGCGGCTCTTAATTGGTAAGGATTAGGGGTAAGGCTCCCCGTGAATATTCTAAGAGCTAATAAAGCATCTGCGGCGGTAATTGCAGGTAGGGAGAAATCCGGTTTTACCGGATAAACGCCATAGTTACCCGTTGTAAGGCCTGTAAGAATATAATCGCCCGATGTATTAGTTGTATCCGTTACAGCGGCTGTGATACAAGAATGAACGAAAGCGTTAGAAATAGGACGAACAGGCGTGTCATCCCAGAAGGTTATATTCCCGGATATAGAGAATGTAGAAGGTATATAACCACCTTCTAACACGGTTATTCTATGTCTCATAAGGACGGTCGCTTCGAGTTTTCCGTTGTTGTCGTTGTCGGAGACAATGACCATTTCGAGAGTATCTCCCGATGTATCGTGCCAACGCCATTTTTCATCAAGGGTATTGCTAAGACAGACCACAGTCGCAGAGTCCTTGTTTGCAATTATAACCTCATTATCGCCATCACCATCGAAGTCGCATATTGCTCGAACCGAATACCCACGAGAAATAACGAGAGAATCTGTTTTATCGAGCAAAGAATCCAATATGAATATCTTAGTGCACGTCGTAGTATCGTTCCCGCAAACTATTTCCTGAATACCATCACCATTCATGTCCGCCCATCCATAAGACCACGAAGCGTTTCGGTAACCTAATATCGAATCGATTGCCGTCCCTGAAGTGTTTCTTAAACGAATTTGTGACCTGCCGGGATAGGTGCTACAATAACTCTTGAATGAAACTAACCGGTATGGCCCCGAAACGGTGAATTTAATGAACATGTCATCTAAAACATGGTCTCTTTCACTTGTTGGCCAAATCTGCGTAAGAAAATTCGCGCCTGTTTCATCGTTAATAATTGTATAACAATCACCATCGTCAATACTGTGACCAGAATAACCATTATGTGGTGTGAAGCTTCCCCACGACATCTCTTTCAAACCGTCGGCGTCTATGTCAGCGATGGAAAATTGGTATGACGAATGTGGTCCCACATCGTATTGCCAATTCTCCGTCGCAGTTGAATATGACCAGCTTGAAAAACCGCGAGGTGAACCAAGATAATCTCTTCCTTCACTAATTATCAAATTCTGACCTACTATAGCCACTGGATACATACCGCCGTCATGGCTACCCGTTTTTGTGAACTCTTTGAGTAAAACACCGGTTCCACTATATATCCGCGTTTTCCAGTCTCCACCGCTCGAATATGCCCTACCATAACCAATACCAATCTCAGGTATTGAATCTCCAGTAACATCTTCTAGCATCCGAGCACAACTTGTTCCTGTCTGACCGGTGATCCCCACATATGTATGAACAAGGACACTACCTGTAGAGCTGAAAATAAACAAAGTATCTTTTTGGACTGTTACTAATTCCAAATAACCATCCCCATTTACATCCCCTGATAAAACCATATGCCACCTGAAAATTCCAGACGCACCAGGAACAGTGTTAGTCCACTTTACTGCCACAGAATCCGTCAGAACCGTTGAACCCCAAGGATAATAGTTCGACCCCGCTATGTCCCGGCGAGGATGCGTCCAACCTTTATCCGCAACTGGGGGAAGTGAAGTTATACCTTCAAGGACTGTAATTTTATTTCTTGTGAGAACGGCTATCTCAATTTTGCCGTCGCCATCGTTATCCGAAACGATAACTTTTTCAAGCGTATCAACTCCGGTAGCTGTCCAACGCCATTTAACATCGAGTCCGTTGCTTAAGCAGACTACCCGTGCAGAATCTTTGTTTGCTATGAGTATTTCTTGGTTCCCGTCGCCATCAATATCGCAAATGGCTTGTATTAAATACCCCGAAGATGTTACGAGAGAATCTTTAACGGCGAGAAGGGTATCTAACACAAATATTTTTGTTTTATCAGTTGTATCGTTTCCACAAACAATATCTTGAACCCCATCTCCGTCCATATCCGCCCACGCGAACGACCAACCTCTGTTGTAGAAACCCGTCTTTGTTGACAATATCGTCCCGGAGGTATTGCGTATGTGTATCCTAGAGCGACCACTATAATAAGTCGGGGATCCATAATGCTTGAAAGAAAGAATACGATAAGGGCCTGTTGCCGTAAATTTCATAAGCATGTCGCTTAATAATCCATCCCGCTCAGTAGTGCTACCTCCATAAATCTGCGTGAGAACGTTAATCCCTGTTTCATCCGTTATTATTGTATAGTCATCCCCGTCGGTCGTGCTGTGCCCGGAGCATCCGTTATGGCATGTATAGCCTTCCCAAGCTATCTCTTGTAAACCATCTTCGTCAATATCGGCTATTGAACCTATGCTCCCGCAAGGGCCTAAATCGTATTGCCAAAGCTCGGTTGCAGTCGCATAGTCCCAGCGCGATGGACCCCTTGAACCACAACTATACCCGGAGCATTCTGAAATTATAACATCATCTCCTATTACAGTATAGGGGAACATTCCTCCATCGCGGCTTCCTGTCTTCGTAAATTCCTTAAGCATAGTCCCCGTCGCGTTATAAATCCGGCAAACCCAATTACCATAGCTCGTTCTATTATAACCTATACCGATCTCCGGTATACTATCTCCGGTTAAGTCTTCTAACATAGATAAATAAGAAGAATTGTTACCAGATACCCCTATATATTGATGTAGAAGGAGAGTCCCGGAAGTATTGAAAATATATAGCGTGTCCGATTGAACGGTAACTACCTCAAATTGATGGTCGCCATTTACATCCCCCGTAAGTATATTATCCCTCCCATTAAATGGTCCAAAAGTCGGAATATTCCAACTCCATTGAACGGCTACAGAATCCGTCAGAACCGTTGAACCCCAAGGATAATAGTTCGACCCCGCTATGTCCCGGCGAGGATGCGTCCAACCTCTTAAATCGGTTACGGGGGTTACCCCGGTATCAGAGATATCGTATGTAAAGGCCATATAATAACGTTCACCTGTGCGGAGGGAATCGTCGCCAGAATACCACGGCCTCATCATCACGAAATCATCCGTTACTGTCGGATAATGCGCATTCGTCGAATCTATCGTTACAAAGATCGGGTTTATCTCGAAAGGTAAAATTTGGAAAGCCGGGCGGTCAAGGTTCGCATTTTCATTCATAATAATCGAGAACTTAAAACTATAACGCCCAGTTCCTAAAGTATCACAGTGAATCGTCTGGCTATATTGCGCTGTTGTCGTCGCGAAAACCTTAGCCGCCAATTTAGGATTTCCGTAAAGCGCAACAACATCCCGGTCATAGGATAATGCTGTTGGATCCACACCCGGCGTGTCGTAGTTATCGTCAAACAGAAGCGCTTGGTTGTTGATAAAGAAAGCCTCGGGGAAAGTGAACCTATCCTGCAAGTATTGGAAATAATTGGCAATGCCCCAGCCCATATAACCGTATGAAGTAGAAACGGCATACCCACAGAAAAGCCTTGCGTTACCCGAATGAATCCATCCTAAAACCATGCAATTAATAGAGGCAACTTGGCCAATAAGACAGTTTCCGGGACCCCAATAAATTTTACGGTTGCTCGAAGTTACATTCCTGTTAGACCCCGTAACCGGGTCTCCCCATACAGTGCCTGAACCTGAGTAGAAATATCCTTCTCCGTCCGCAGAAGGCCAATGTAATTGCCAGTTATTAACGTTTGCGTGACCGCTTGTGATCATTATATCAACGTCGTTTGCGTTCAAGAGTCCGACTAAGGTATCTGTGCAGTCAGTTGGCTCAACCAAAGTGTCTATCGTGCCTGATGGATTCTTGTGCCAAAAGGCCCTTGTGTCGGTCTCAGAGAAATAATCGCCTTCTCTAAATTTCGTAATCCACCCGCCTGCCGTTTTTGTTAAAACATTCCTTACCCAAAGTGTATCGGGCCCTCGCGCAATATTTCGGGCGTCCGTCGCGTCATATCCGGTAAGTATTGCCCAAATCGCATCACCATAAATATCGCTATCGAAATTTCGAACAAACTGGTGGGCTTCTCTTACAAATGTTTCTGCGCCGTAAGAAACGATCTGGTCCGGTTTCATCACGAAACATACCCAATGCGGATCGTAAGTAGCCAAAGCACTTTGCACTTCAGATAGCGACGTTGTGAATGTGAACGTTGTTGCGGCATACCTTGCTTCAAGCGTATCAATAACAGCAGCCCAACCAGCGTCACTTGCTGTAGCACTATTAGTAACTACAGCGTAACGGTTGCTCGTAAGGTCAGCTAATGCTGAACCAACCATAAGCAACGAAATGGTGACGAAAACAACGTTAACAAATCTTTTCATTTCCCCTCCTTAAAGGTTTCGTTTAAAAACAAAACCACCGCGGGCGGAATTGCCCGTGGCGGTAGTTAAATTCGTAAGAAATTTTCCGGTAAAATCGATAGGGGTCGCGTGTATGCGACCTGCGGGCTAAATCAGTATAGCTATAATCCCCCCCCCGTCAACTATATTTGAGGGTTGGGAGCGGGTGGCGTATTTCATTCTATAGTTTTTCATAATAAACTTAAACACAATTTAATTGCATTTTGAAAAAGCGCAAGGGGTTTTTTCAAAAAAGTTTTCATCTCCCCGGCTCCGGTTTGGTTTGGGGTTTGGTTATGGGTTTTCGGTCGAGGCCCTGCGGGTTTCCTCGTTTAACTCGGTCACACGCCTCGACCCTACGGTCCCCGTCAATCAGATTCGCGGGTTGGGGGTGTGCGGCGTATTTCGGGTTATGGTCTTGCATTTATGCCATGCCGATTTTTGCCTTTACCTCTTCGAGCGGTATTCCGGGGGCGTCGCCTTCGGAGTCTTTCGCCTTGCGCAGGTCGCGCAGGTCCTCCAAATCCTCCAAAAGCTCTTGAATGTGCGAGAACTCCTCGTAGGTCAAAACGACGAACTCGCGTTTGCCGTCTTTTATTATGTAATTCGGGTGCAGGTCTATCATTTATCTCCTCGTCTTATAGGCGGCGCGCCTGTTGAGAACCCGATAGATTATAATGTTTTCATTTTCGATTTCAAAGAGTATTCTGAAATCGCCGACGCGCAGGCGATATTCGGGTGTCCATGCGGTCAGTTTGCGCACATCGCCTCGAAGCCCTTTTTTCATCTTTTCGATTTTGTCGATAATTCGTTCTTGCTCGCTTCGTTCGAGTTTAGAAATATCCTTCACCGCTCTCGGCTTGAAGGCTACTGCGTATGTTTTCTCTTCAGCGCTCATATCGCAGGGTCCCCGTCGATTATATTCGCGGGTTGGGAGTTTGCGGCGTATGTCGTTATGTTCTTTTTCATAATCAGCCTAAAACCAATTTAAATTGCCTTTTGCGGGAGCGCAAGGGGTTTTTCAAAAAAATCTCTCATATCCCCAACTCCGGTTTGGTTATGGGTTTGGTTATGGGGTTTCGGTCGAGGCACGCCTCGACCATACGGTCCGTTAATTCCGATTCGTCGATTGTAGGGGCGATGCGTGCGTCGCCCGCAAAATAGTCCTCGGCGGGTCCGGGCGGTGCTTTATATTGCCTTGCGTTCGTCATCGTAAATGACAATTTATACTGCGGTTTGGTTTCGCGCAAGTAGTTTTTTCACTAAACCACAATTTTATTGCAGGCAAGGGCGTTTCGACCCTTCGACAAGCTCAGGACAACGCTTTGGGATTCGAGTAGCTTGTAAATATCTGCTCGACTTTCAAGGTGTTGCAAGCCTTCTGACAACCATTGTCGCTGACAAGTTTCAATCCCTCGTGGTTTCGATTCCATCGGGGAATTGAGCGTTGAGGGCATTGTCCAGTGCCTCAAGCCAATCCTCGGTTTTGCTTCTGCGACTGAGTTTATATCCCACAAGCTTTTTCGAGCCCCAGTCGAGAACGACATGCAGATAGACCCAGCCGGAGCCTTCTATCATGATCTTTGTCATGTCGTAAACACTATTCCCCTTGATAATAAAGAAAGTTTACCACCAATAATACAAATTCTGAGTGCTTTAGTGGCGATTGCAGACCTCGGCGGTATTGGTATCCTCGCGCAGGCCCTCAAGCATGATCATTAGCTTTTCCTTGCCTGTCCAATTTCTTTTCTTCATAAAACTGCTACTTTTTGTGATGTCATACCCCCTATTATAATCATCCCCTTAAATGGGGGCAGTATAATATCGTTTCGAGGGGTAGGTCTCAGGCCTACCCCTATTTTTCTTTTAAAGATTTCCCTTTCCATCCTCAAAACTAAGGAGTATATGGTTTTTTAGCTTATCATTTTATTCTTGCGTATATCTCTATAATATTTATATTTAAAATAGAGTTATATTCTACAAGAGGTTCTCAAATGAAAATCAAGATGTTTCTGGTTTTTCTTGCATTAGCCGCGTTCTCGACCAAGGCGGACACAACATGGGTTTCGGACACGGTTTCCGGTGTGTGGACGATGGCGGGCAATCCGTATATCGTAACCGGCGATTGCTATGTCGCCGACGGTGAGTCGCTTTTTATCGAGGAGGGGGTAAGAATTGTCAGCGGGGATACGGCAGATGCGGTGATTTTTGGCGCTAACAGGCTGAAGATGCAAGGCTCGGCGGCATTTCCGATATATGATACGCGAGTTAGGATTGATAGACCATTTAGAATGGAATACTGCAAAATCGATTCTTGCCATTCGGCAGTTACAAATCCTATTTATATGACTTATGTTGAAATAACCAATTGTCATTATGGTATCTACGTAACCGATATGACTGCTACTGTTCAATTTTGTAATATTATGAATTGTCTTACAGGAGCAACAGCAAGTGTAGACCGTTCAGTTTTAAAAATATATAGGACTATCTTCCACCACAATAATGTAGGGCTTTATTCAGCTTGTTGTCTTTACGACGAAACGGCAGAATCACGTATTTACTATTGCACTTTTGTGGATAACGACTATTCGATTAAAGGAACAACTTGTGAATACTATTGGGGGTCTGGAACCGGAGGCTACTGGGAACGTGCAACGAGCTTGACTTATGTTTATAATTCTCTTATTTGTGATGAATATTTGGGGCATCGATTTAATAGCTATAATTCGCCATATATACCCGATTTAGGGCCTGAGTATTATCCTGATTTTGTTAATCCTTCGCTTTGCGATTATAGACTCGATTCTCTATCGCTTTACATAGATATGGCTGATACAAGCTACGGATATCCTCCCGACACTTTTTATGGGGATTGCCCTGATATTGGTGCTTTTGAAAGTCCATATACCGCTCTGGAAAGATGTGTTTTTTATAACACTTTTTACACGGTCAATTTCCCTTTGGCTTCTATTGGAGATACTTCTTTTGCTTCCAAGTCATTAATAAATAATGGAACATCCAATGCCGATAGCATAAGGATTCTTATAGAACCGCCTTTCGGATTTGCCGGTATAGCCGATTCTTCTTTGCCGGTTTTAGTAAATAATACCTTAACTTTTAGCTATTTCCCAGACTATGTAACTTCGTGTGATACTGCCCTTTTAATTTGGTATGTTAATGATTTAAGCGATACTGTTTTGTTTATTCTAAATGGCTACAACACCAGTCCTTTTTTTGGTGAAGTTTCCGGGACTTTTAGTGTGGAATTATCGCCTTATACTCTCGTTGATGCATTCGTTCCTTGCGCTGAAACTCTTGTTATAGAACCGGGAGTCGATATTTCAGGAGAGCTAACGGTTTATGGATGCCTTATAGCAGATGGGACAGTTGTTGATTCAATATTCTTTGAAAACTGTAATTTAAGTTTTAAAACTGACACACTTTGTTCACCGGATTCATCTCGTTTTTCATATTGCGATTTTAATAATACAACGATTAATGCGAAGGATAGTGTATCTGTAGAAGTCCTACACTCTAAAATGACAGGGGATCGCACCGCATTAGACTTCCGGAATAAATCGGTTTTATGGCTCGAAGGCTGTTCTTTAAAAGGGTTTTTCATTAGAGAAGCGAATTTATTATATGCGTCGGACTCAAAAATCACACTTGTCGATTGCAAAATTGCCGATAACACAATGCAGTGCTATTTTGAATATTATGATTTTTGGTCTGGTGCATACTATTTTTACGATCTGATTTCGGTGGGGAACAATGATCTTCCCCCGAAAAAACGGAC
>DIWU01000007.1 GCA_002428525.1 bacterium UBP14_UBA6098 | reverse complement strand
GGTCGTGAGCATAAACGCAAACCACTACCGTGTCGCTATCTGCGAACGCTATACCCAAGATATCCTCGTCGAGGGTGTATTCTCCGGTCAAGTCGTTCCACTCGACGCCCATCCCCATGGCGTAAGTGTCTGCGGGAGCGCTGTTTACAGAGATCGTAGTCACTATATTCAACACCAACACACCGCTGATACTGTCAAATAAAAATACCGAAATATCCGGGGTAATATCGTTGATCACAGTGTCCGGCGGAGGCAACGGATCCCAGAATACCGGCGCGCTGAAGTCTGTGTAAAACTCCCAGCACATCGGCACCGAGGGCGAAGGCGTCGAGTAGATATCCGCGCAGGAATCGAGGCAGACCGTCACCGTGTCGCCGTCGTCCCAATAGCCCGAGGGCGGATCGAAAAGCAGTATCGGCGAAGACCAGCCGAGTTCCGCGTCAGAACAATAATAGGTCTCCGTCGGCCCAGAACCTCGGGTTATCCTGAGAACAATACTTGACGAATCTACCGCCGCAAGCGTCGAATCTATGCGGATAAGTATACCGCTGTCCTCGCAAGCGGATATCGTCCCCGGCATCGGGAAAACTATGCTCGGAACAGGGCCGGACCGCTCGAAGAACCACATCCAGCAAGTGTCCATTACGTTAGGCCCGCAGTAGTCCGGGCGATCGGGGGCCGTCACGCAAACCTCCACTGTGCATAGCTCGCCGGCACTCATACAAATCGAGCCGTCGATGCGGAAGCCGATATGAAGTAGCGAATCCGGCAAGATCCAATCTCCCGACCACGGGAAAACTACACCCTGAATCGTCACCGTGATCCCCCATGTCCCTAAGCCCGAAAGGCTGTCGAACAGATCGAAAACTATCGAGTCCGGAAGCAGTAACACTGTCGTGTCCGGCGGCGGAATTATATTGACAACTATAGGCGGACTGTAGTCTATATAAAATATCTCACACAAAGGCAAACCAACCATAGACGCACCAGCATAATCTGCAAGACTTGTCAGGCACAATGTCACCTCTTCTCCGTCATGGAAGAATCCTGCGGCGGGCATAAAGAATATGCTATCTGAAGTGACGGTGAGCCAGGCATGGGCTGTCGTATATGGAACTCTATTCACCTCCAGCACTACTGTAGAAGGATCTATAGGAGCACCGGCCAAGTCCCAAATATGTAATGCGATGGGTTGTGGATCGCAGGCCGACCAGCTTCCGTCGAAGGGATAAACGAATTCGGCATTCGGTGGTTCATTTAGGTAATATACGCAACAATAGGTTGTGCAATTAGGACCACAATATGTTGACAGAACCCTGTCGCAAGTGTTCAGGCAAACTATCGCCGAATCGGCTCCAGTCAGCCCGAGCTGGGCCAAAGTCCCGCGAATTGTCACAGTGCCTTCGTCGGTTGTGCCAACCCAATCGATTGCAGGCGGGCCGCCGCCGAGCGGGAACGTCACACCGTTGACCGTAGTCGAAAGGCTGAGAATATCTATGCCGGACTCCGAATCGCGAATCTGCATCGAAATCGTTACCAAGCTATCGAACAGAAAAGTCTCGCACTCCGGTAACCACGATATCAGCTCGGGCGGCTCGAGATCCATACAGAAAGAGCAATGAGCATCGCCCGATTTCGGGCAACCGTTCCAGTCATCCGCTCGGACAACCCAAAAATCGATACATTCACCATGCCGCCAAGGAACCGGCGGCGTGAAGGTTAGGCGCCCCGTAGTCGTTCCCAAGCTCGTCCAAGTCATATAGGTAGGATAGCTGTAAAGCACACCGTCAACCATCAGTTGAATCGAGGCGGGGTTCGTTCCGACATCGTCATCGAGAAATTCGATCACAATATCTTGATATTCACACGCAGTCCAAACACCGCAGGGGAGCGGCCGAATCACTGTCGGAACAGGGCCCGCGCACTCGCAGTCCTCCATATATAGGCATCCGACCGCCGTATCGGCATAACCGCCGCCCGCAACATTAACATCGAAACAGAGCATCGGACCGGGAGGGCAGGTCGGATCGTAATCGATACGCCATATATAGCGATGCATCGCGCCGCCGGTCAACGGCCCGAATGAGATCGGGTTGGTTGAAAGCACCGAGATACAAGCCCCCGGAACCAGAGTCGCAGTCACGGGGTTAATCGTCGTGGCGGTGTTATTGGTCACCTCAATGCTGATCGTGAAGAATGTGCTGATAAGAGCCGCGACATCGGCGAAGATTGTGCTCCAGCTTGTCGAATAAAGATCATACCATTTGCCGCCGGAGACAGAGCAGAAATACTGATACCAGCCGAGAAAACCTGTGCCTGACCACGGCGGATGCGGCGGAACGGGCGAGGTGAATGTTTCGCAATAGCCTGAATATATATAGGTTGGACAAGCCCAAAATACCACAGTGCCTGTCGATGCGATAAGCGCCGCGACACCGGCGTCGGTCTGGGCGGCCGGCAATGCGAAAGCTCCCCCTCCGGGATTGCAAAAGCCCGAACAAGTATTACCGACTTGGCAATACGAAGCGTCGGTGAAACCGATCACAATATGCATAGCCTCCGGTCGCCATTCGTATCGATTGATTGCGTCAGCGATAGCGTCGAGGGACTGTTCCGGGCTGTCATCGCCCCCCCATGCACCGACGCCCGCGAGCCGCGATTGGAATGTCGCGGCATTGGGGGTCATCTGGATTCCGGGAAGACCGGTGTTGAAATCCCAGAGATTCCGGCCGTCGGCGTAGGTAATCGCGCCGAGCATATAGTCGTATCCGGCGGCATTCAGCGCGGTGATGAGGCCGCCGACCGCGGCGCGAACATTGGAGATAGTCCCGCCCATCGAGCCGGAGGAGTCGATCACGAATACAATATCCACCGCTCCGGTGTCGAGCCGGCAGTGAACCTCCCATCCGAATTCGCCGTAATATATATCACTGTAGGCTTCGAGCGAGAATTTCTCGCCCAAATTCGACAGCGCATCGGGGTCGGCATTTGGCAAGTTAACCCCGATACGATTTACATCGATATCTGTGATTTCAAGCGGACCTGCATAGATCGAACCCGCAAAGAGAAGGGCGAAAGCGATAACGAACAGGTTTTTGGAAAAAAGAAAACCATCGCTTTTCATCATAGGACTCCTACCGTTAATTCAAACTAACACAATTCCAATCATATTAATATATTTTATATAATTCCGCTTCGCAAGGTTTAAAAACCTTTAATTTGTTTTTTCCATTCCAAATCTCTTGAAGCTTATGATTTCTAAGATTTTACACCGGCTCGTAATTCCCCTGTTTTTTTTTAGGTATTTATATTTTACTAAAAACCCTTGCGTTTGCCTTCCTAAGCTTATAAATTATACTAATGTTGTATAAACCGGAGGTCGAGCTTGCAAAGAATGCTTAGCAATTATCGATTTATAATCCTTTTGTCGGCGCTCACTGCGGTCAGCGCTCTACTCGGGCTTGGATTCCGTATCTCGCCCGGGACAATCCTCGTTTACGACGCGCCTGTCGGGCGGCCGCTCGACTTTGCCGCTGAACGAAACCAGACTATCCGAATCGGCCCGACGGAGAGCGATATCACCTACGAACTTCACGCCGAACAACCCAGCGCGGGCAACAGCACGGCAACCGGCTACTACGATTTCCCCGAGCCGGCCTGGTTCTCCTTTGCCGTCGAAACTGTATTCGTCCGTCAAAACGAGGTCGCCGAGATACCGATGTGGCTCGATTTGCCACAGGACGACGCCCTCTACAACCACAATTGGCTCCTCGGAGTTCCGGTCTCACCGATCGCTGTCGGGGTGGGCGCTTCACAGATCCAAGTCGGCGGATACCTTCTTTTCAGGATCGAAACAGAGCCAAAGGACGGCGTCGTGCCGTCTTGCGCCTACAACGAAATCGTCTCGGTCCCGAGCAAATTATTCTTCCAAAAGGTTAAGCCCGGCGCCGGCGAGACCGCAACCGCAACCCTCTTCCATGGCAAACCCAAATCGATGCTTTATTCCGTCGAAAGGCTCGACCCCGAGTCGGACGTCGCAAAGATCACTATCCTCGGAATGCCGGGTTACAAGCGCCTCGAGAATCCCGAATGGATCGAATACCCCTCGGAGATCGTAATCCCCGGAATCGAGGAGGGCGGCGGCCCGCTTCCGATTAGGATCACAATCCCGGAAAATACCGATATTAGGCGCTTCGAGGAAATATTGCTCATTAAAAATCCCGATGCAAAAACAGCTTTCATAAGAATTTTAGTCGATATTGACAAAATATAAATATAGAATCTTTAATCGAGGAGGGACCATGAAAAGGTTCGCTATCATATTATCGCTCATCGCATTAGCTTTGAGCACTATGGCTGTTTGGATGGACAGCGATCCGATAAACCCGCACATCGGTGTCGGCGCCGGTCTCGATGGGCAGTTCAGTATCGGCGTCCCGCCGAGTCCGCCGGAATTCCCGGAAGTTAGAGAATTGCTACATAGTAGCTATAGGCATGAAAGCCCGGAAGGCGCTTATTTCAGCTTATGGATCGACAGCTCGACTATCTATTCAAACGGGCCGATCATCCCGATTATGTATCCCGATTCCGCGGTGTATATCGACGACTATATGATCTCCCCCACTCACTACGACCCCATTAACTCGTGGCTTAAAACGGAATGGTTCTTCGTCGGCGACCCCTACGGAAACGACTCGATAAGGGTTTCTCAAATACTTCAGCCCGTGGAAACCGGCGGAAGCGGAACTGCCATTATGAAGTGGATCATACATAATGAAAGCTCGAGGCCGCACGACATCGGCATGATGCTCTTCTTCGACACAAAGATCAGTCTCTCGGACACCGCAAGGATAGTCGCACCGGGAATCCCGATCTCCGATAGCGTTCGTATTCTTCCCGATCCGGTTCGCGGCTGGGATATTCCGCCCTATTGGGAGGCATATGAGGGCGATCCCTCGGACACGAGCGATCATAGCCTCGTCGCCAAGGCCGTCATCAGCCTTCCCCCGAATACCTCCCCCGATCGCCTCGCATTCGGCGATATTCACGATTTCCTCGGTGCCTATTGGGAGCCTGAAATCACGATGCTCGAATACTTCGACTCCGCCGTCCTGTCGTGGTGGAATCCGGTGACTGTTGAAGCGGGGGCTACGATTATCATTCAAACAAGCTACGGCCTCGCCGACAGCACCGCTTCGGTCGGGGGCATTTACGGCATGAGGGTTGCCTATCCGCATTTCTTGCTGGTTAGGGGTTGCGCCCTCTCGCCGGATCCCTTCTCGATGACAGTCGGCGTGACGAACAACTCCGACAGCACTGTCAGCGACCTTCATGTTACTGTGGACCTGTCGAGTGCGGTTCACTGCTCGCTGGCCACCGACGAGGTCGCCGACAAACCCACCTCCCCCCGCAACCTTGCCGAGGGCGAAACCGGTTTCGCGTTCTGGAGCATGAAGGTCAACAGGCCGCCTCTGGACGAGATCATCGATACGGTCTTCTTCAGAGCCTACACTACGGACTCCTTCACCGTTTCGCCTCCGTTCTTGGTTAACATCAAAGGCTCGGACTATATCGGCCCGGAGGCCAATACTGTCGAGCCGCTCTGGGCAACGATCACCTCGGACCCGAACCAAGTTATCAAGATGTATATTCACGATGCCCATTCATCGGTCGATTCGACGAGGATATTCTTCGGCTTCATCAACTCCGACGGCTTATACTATGTCGGAATCGATTCCCCTGAGCTGTCGTTCATGAACGATACTCTGTATTTCAACCCCCCCTCACCCCTCATGGACGGCTCATATTACTGGTTCTTTCTCGATCAGGCCGAGGACATTCACGGTTGTCCCTCCGAGTCCGACTCCGGCAGATTCCTCTGCGACCTCAACGGCCCGGTGCTCGGCCCGAACCACTTCCCGCCGGATAGCACCATCCAAACCGATTCCTTGCTCAGAGTTTGGATAAACGCCGAGGATATGCTCGGTTCGATCCGCCTTCAAACGATCAATTGGCGCTTCATTCTCGACGGTTTCATTACCCCCGTCAATGTCTGGGGCGGAATTGCCGGCGACGGCGTCGGGGTCGCAACCTCCTCCGACCTGATGAGACCGGATACCGTTTACTGGAACTCCCGCAACTGGACCAGCGGCCTCAGCCATATCCCCGACGGCTGGGTCACGAATATCCTCGCCGACCTCACCGACGATCCCGACTACGGCATACCAAACCGTTGCCCCGATGTCCCCTTCGGGTGGACATGGATAATGAACTCGCACGGCCCGCGCGCAAAACCGGTCATCCCCGATGACGGCGACTATGTCTCGGTGCCCGACACGGATATAACCTATTACCTCTACGACGGCAACTCGATGATCCCCGATAGCTCGCGCATCATGCTCGACGGTGGAGTGATAACCACCCACGGCGGCCCTCGGGATTCGCTACATACTATTATCGTCGATCCCTCGACGGGATTCCCCCACGGCTATCGCGTGAATATCGAGGTCGTCAACGCCTACGACAGCTTGTTCACCCCGCTCGATATGAGTAGCCATCGTTCATGGCATTACAATATCGATACACGCCCGCCGGTCATCGTCAACGGCTCAATCGGCCACGGCGACACTATCGGCGTCGATCATCTCGAGGTCTCGATCGCGATTGCGGACTCGAACTCCGGTGTGAATCCGGAATCTTTGACAATAACTGTCAACGACATACCGGTTTCCACCTCTTGGGCGGCCGGCCTCGCGACCTTCACCCTCGATGTCTCGACGGACACGGCCTCAATCAGGGTTCGCGTTTGCGACCTCATCGATGTCGGCCCGCAGAACTGGCTGGATCAGACGATGACGATTTATATCGTCATGCAAGGCCCGCGCGCGCGCTTCATCGGCAACGCCGATGGTTTCATATGCAGTCCTTCAGGGCCGATTCTTTGGTTGGTTAACGACCCCGACGGCGTCGTCGAATCCTCGATAAAGGTAGTCGTCAACGGCGATACCCTCACAACCGATAACCCCGAGCTGACCTACACCCCATCGACCGGCGTCCTGAGCTACTCCCCCGCAACGCCTTGGACCGACGGCACTTATATCACCGCCCAGCTCATCTCTGCGGAGGATATTTACGGCTTCACGCTCGCGACGCCGATCGACGGCTCGTGGATTGTTGACCTCGATATGCCCGCTTGGAGGCATACGGTCGAGGGGTTGTTGTTCGACCCCGGAACCGGCTACTTCGACGACTCACTTATCGTGATTCATTGGACATGGGGCGACGGCGAGCTCGACAGCGTCTCGCTTTCGGTCGGAGGAAACACCTTCACCGAGGGCTCGGCCGGATTCATCATCGAGGACACGATGCTGATCTTCGATTCTCCGGCCGCCGACTTCGTCCTCGACAGCGCAGTCACCTATTATTTCGTGATTCAGGCGAAAACGCTCTGTGCGTTCAGCGAGGGCGAATGGGTCATCGATTCCTTCATGGTCTTCAGCACCGAGGTCGAAGAGGCGAAGCTCCCCTTCTCGGTCGAGCTTATGCCGAACCGCCCGGATCCGTTCAACGCCACGACAACCATCCCCTTCCAGCTCGTCACGAACGACAAGGTGAAGATCGAGATCACCGATATGCTCGGACGCCATGTCCGCGAGGTCTATTCGGGAATCCTCTCCGCCGGACTCCACGAGAAGGTTTGGGACGGCAGGGACGACCGCGGAAGAGACCTCCCGAGCGGGGTTTATAATTGCAGGCTTTCGGTCGGCAGAGAGATTCATTCCCAGAGAATCACGCTAATTCGTTAGGCGATTTTCCGGCTTTAATAACAATTACCTTTCAGCGAGGGCGCCATTTCTATGACGCCCTCGCGATTTGGAAAGGCTTCGTGGTGAAAAAAATACTTAAAGCGCTAACCCTTACTTTGTTATCAGCCAACCTTTTCGCAGTAGCCCCGGTCGGGGATTTCTCGCTCGTTTTGAATCTCTACGAGGTCTCCTCTCCCCTTACTCGAGAGGGGATCACGCTTGGAATGAACAGCCTCGCCTCTTCGGGCTTCGACCCCGATTTCGACCTCTTCCTGCCGCCGCCTCTCGGGGTGGGCTACTATTTTGCAGTCGATACCGTTTATCCCTTTAACAAGCTGAGCGCTGACTTCCGAAATACCTCGGCCTTCGGCTCGATATGGCAGATCGACAAGTCGAACACCTCGTTCGGCGCTTACGTCCTTTGGGAGGACAGTTGCGCGATCTTCTCCGAGGACAGCGCAACACTCTATTTCAAGATCATAGATGTCTTCGACCCGATTCCGGAGCGGCCTTTCTTCGACTCGACATGGTCAACCATGTTCGCGATCGACACAATTAGCTACAACCCCACACTCCAACGCCTGCTTTTCTCGGTGGATTTTTTCACTCCGACGCGAATCGCGGAGACCCTCCCGCGCGAGATGAGGATTTTTCCCCCTCGACCGAACCCCTTCAACAGCTCGGTCTTGATCGAGATCGAGCCCGGCGGGGAGTTCCCTATCGAGGCGCAAATCTATAATATCCGCGGGCAATGCCTTCGCGAAATCTATCTGGAATCCTGCGATCAAAATCGCATCACTTGGGACGGCCGCGACAATCGCGGCCTCGAGGCCGCCGGCGGAACCTATCTCATGCGCATCCGCGACAGCTCAGGTCAGCAAAAGGATTTCTCTATTGTCCTTCTAAAATAATGATCGATTTTCATCTACATCCAAACCACAGCATCGACTCTCGATGCCGCCTCGCGGACATGATCGAAAGCGCCGCCGCACAAGGCCTTTCCGCGATCTGCCCGACCACGCATATCGACCTCAACCCGAAGCGCACCGCACTCGACCGCTTCATTCGTGTCGGCGGCAAGCTCCAATACCTCCACGACGACCTCATCGAGCGTTACATCGCCGAAATCCGCGGTGCCGCCGCGAATTATGGCTGTATGAGGATACTCCTCGGCTTCGAGTTCAGTTATGGCCGCCATTTTGAGGAACTTGTTAAGGACTTCATAGATAAGTTCAAGCCGGACTTCTATTTAGGCGCGATCCACTGCCTCGAGAATATCGGCATCACCAGCAAAAGCGAGGCCGCCGGTTATTACCGCGCGGCAACCCCCGAGCGCGCTGTTGAAGACTACTTTCGCGCTATGAGCGAACTCGTCGAGAGCGGCCTCTTCAAAACAGTCGCCCATTTCGATGGCATTAAAAAGTATGGCTATCCCTTTTATGGCAATAGCCTTACGAAACTTTTCGAAGCAAAATCGGAACCCGTGTTTGCGCAAATGACCTCGCTCGACGTCGGCATCGAGATCAATACCTCCGCGTTGCGGCGGGGCTTCACCGAGCCTTACCCCTCAAAGAGGTTGCTCGAAATGGCAAAAAGTTGCGGTGTCTCGGTGAATTCCGTGGGAAGCGACGCACATAGCGCCGAGGAGGTCGGCCGCGACCTCGAGACCGCCTACCGGCTCATCGACGAATGTGGGATTTCAGTGGGAAAACCGCTATCGGATTTCCTTTGATCAGGGCGTGTGAACACCCGGAGAGGGCGTCCCGATAATCCAGCCGGAGGCCCCTCGAAGCAAGGCCTGATCCCCGGAAAGCGCCGGAACACTACGACTATCGACGATCGACATGTCGCCGTCGTAAAGCCCGACCCATTCTCCGAAAGCGCTAATTCGGAAGTCCGCGTGAAAATCGCCCTCCTCGGCCTCGCCGTCGCACCAGATCAGCAGAACCGAATCGGGCAAAAGCGGGCAGGGCGCCGGAAAAACGAACTTCACCGAACCCAAAACATCGCTCAAGCCCCAACCGCTAAGGTCAACTGCGCTGTCCCGCGGGTTATAAAGCTCGATATAATCGTCGAAATCGCCGAACTCGTCGGCGACAATCGAGATATTGCTCGAAACGACCTCAGAGATCACGATTGTATTCCAAAGCTCCGGCGTTTCGCCGTCTTGGCCGTAGGGCGAGCGGGTGCAGGCTCCAAAGAGCATCGCAATAACTATTATCGCAAAAATGGCCGCTCTCATCTAATACCTCGCATAGACCTGTGCCGAAAACTCGCCGCGCGGCGACTCGCCGTCGTCGTCGATATAGCTCGTTTGAAGCTTGAGGCGAAGATACTCGTTCGGATCGAAGGCCAAGCCGAGATGCCCCCGGCGAATCTTGTAGTCAACACCGATCGACCCGAGTTTCTCCTTGATCATCGCGATTCCCGCTTCGCTGTCCGACACTCGCAACTTCAGTATCCATGTTTTGTCGCTCGGGAAAAGCGCGCGCTTCACCCCCACCGGCAGATTCTCGAAAAGGTTGAAGATTATCACCATAAATAGTGTGACAATTATCGCCAAGGGGTAAAGCCCCACGCCGCACGCCATCCCAACACCGAGGGCGATCACCAGCGAGCTGGCCTCCTTCGGCGACTTCAGCGAGTAGCGATAGCGGACAATCGAGGCCGCGCCCAGCTCCCGCGAGATACGAAGCCTCGTTACAGCCTGCTTGTCGGAAGAATCGAGGGCATCGGCGAGCCGCAAAATCCCCGCCATCCTGCGAACCGCGAATTGTTCCTCCGAACGCAAACGCCATTGACGCGAGTAATCGACATTCTCCGCCGAACCGTTATGATAAAGCGCAACGAGCGCTATTATTCGCTTCTCCCATTTCGCCAGATTCTTGAATTTATAGTCTAAAATCAGGTCGTAGCTGTGGCGCTCGTGGCCTTTGCCCATCGACCTTCCGATATCGTGTAGAAGCGCCGAGAATTCGAGCAACCTTCGCGCCCGCGGGCCGAGGCCGTGCAGATCGGCGGTGGCGTCGAAGATCTGAACCGCGAACTGACGGACCTTTTGGGCATGTTCGAAATAGCCGTTGTGCTGATGATACAGCTCCAAGACCTCCCGCAAAACCTCATCCCGCGAGGCCTCCTCGAAATCGACGCAGACCGAGGAACCAACTATAGCCGTTATCGCGGAGGTGATCTCAGTTCTTTCGGCACTGCCATCGACTGTGGGAAGGCCGTCCGCCGACGAGCTTGCCGGTGATGTCGAACACCCTTGTCTCCACGACCTGCGCCACACCCCCGTCGATTCGCCCAGACCGCCGAAGTAATCCTAACAGCGGAGTTAAAGGGGTTCGGGTATGCCGCCAGCGCGAACTCACACGGGAGCTGACCTTCGCCGGCAATCGTCGAGGCATTCGAGGCCATAACCTCATTCACAAGCACCGCGCCGGAAACATCGACGGGGCTGTATTCTCCTACGATTGAAGCTAAATAGGCCCCCCTATCTCGGACAAAGCTCCGCAAACCGGGCGCGGATGACGATGGAGGCGAACCTCCGCCAATATCATTATCGAGGTTGGTTTCAAAGTTCGCATTTGTGAACATTTTATTGGGATCGGCGTAAACATACGGCCTTACTAAATCAGCGAGTTCCGTGACACGCGCGGAAAAGCGCGAATATTCGAGTGTTGTCGCGAGAAGCTCGGAAATCGCCATTTCGACAAGCGGTCTAAACTCGGGCATGTCCTCGAAAAGCCTCTGCGCAAGAGGCCTGTTCGCTTGATGCCAGTCGATAGCCATCGTGCGCATCGTTGCGCTCGTCATGCCGATATTAAAGACTCCGAAGGCCTCGTTTATATCCCAAACAATATAGTGCCCGATATTTGATGAATCGAAATATAAGTAATAATTATGACCCGACCCCTGATAACTGTCGAGATTAACAACGAAGGTATTAGCGGCCCACATACGCGCGAAGCCGTAATAATCGAACTTTGTTCTGAAGTTAGAAAATTCTTCGTCGCTTGTATTATTTACAAAGTTACATAATTCTATTAGATCATTCCAATCGTCCTCGTCTTCGTTGGTGGATTTTTCATATCGCCCTCGATAAGGAGTGTCAAGCGAACCTAACCATTCGAACGTGCCGTTTGGATCGCCTTTATATAAGTTTGCGTCGTTCTGGCCGAAGAATCGGGTAAGCGCATTCTTGTCGATTGGATCGACTACATCGTAGAATCCCCAATATTCATCATTATAATATACTGTTGACCATGTCACCCTTGGGCATGGAACACCGAGGCCTTGAAAGATTTCCGATGCGAGCTTTTCGCGAAGAAATGTCGGGTCTTTAAAGCCGTTATTGAATGTAAGCCTATCATTTCCGCGATAATCGGCATCATCGATATATTCGTCGAATTTGAGGTGAAATGGCTTTTTTCGCCCTGGGTGCCCAAACGAGCTGTTACCCTTAAGTCTAATCCCTACATTTTCGATTGTATCTATGTTATCGATAATGATGCGACAAGGCATATACTCTTCAGATTCATGGGTTGCCAGCAGGCTTGTCCAATAATCGGGATCGTCGAAATAGACTCGGACAGTGTGGACTGTATCTATGAAAAAGGAGGCTTGAATTGAAGCCGCAAAGGCAAGCGGAATAAGCATTCTAAGGAGAAATTTATTTGTTTTACTCAAGCCACTTTCCTTGGTATAATTTTGTTTCATATATTTTGACTTATTAAAATAATAAAGGTTTATAGTTTTTATTTCGTTATATTATTAGCATTCCATATGCCATATATTTATAACACTCTAATATCTTATATATCAATATGTTACGAATATTTCGTATATATTTTAAGTGGATATATTTATATTAATGTTATATATTTATAACTATTTTATATTGCATATCATATATCGTCTTTATTAATAATACTTTATGCTTGTTTATAATTGTTATATTTATATAACTATTTAGAACGGCAAACTCTGCGTCTCGTTTTCGGCACAAAAATGCTTGAAAAATACAATATCGTCCTTAGAATATTCATTATACAATAATGTAGGCTCTAATGAGCATTGCGCGCCTAAAGGAGATGTTTTGTTCAGAAAATATTCAATTGCTGTTATCCTCTTTGTATCCATAGCGTTAGCTCAACACCCAAGCTTCGATTCCCGATACCATACAGTCTCAGAGGTGATCGATGAGATAACCGCCCTTGCAGATACATATTCAGCCTACTGCGCCCTCGAATCCCTCGGTCACTCCGGTGTCGATTCTATCATTATATGGGGCTTGAAGATATCTGAAAACCCCCTACTCGATGAGGATGAAACATCGATCTCCCTCGTCGGGGGGCAACATGCCGACGAGCCTGCAGGTGTCGAGGTTTGTATGTGGATGGCTCGCGACCTGCTTCAGCGCATTCATGCAGGCGACAGCCTTGCAACCGAATGGTGGCGTGCACTCGAGATTTGGATTATCCCTCAGATGAACCCCGACGGGCGGATTATGTGCCTCGATTCCGGCTATGCCGAATGGCGTAAGACAAAACGTGACAATAATTTAGATGGAATTTGCGAACTTTATATCGATGGTGTCGATCCGAATCGCAATTGGGATTACCTTTGGGATATTTACGAGTCCGAAGATGCCGATAACACTAAAGGTCCCTATCCTTTTAGCGAGCAATGTGTTATAACAATGCGTGATTTCTATATGCGCGAACGGCCGCTTTTTGCGGTCGATTATCATTCTCCGGATTCTACCGGCGGAAACAAGATGTGGTTCTCATGGTGGTTCAACGAGGGGCCATATTATGGCTACTCACCAGACATGTCAAACTGCTGGCTCGATATTCGTAACTCATTCGCCGACGCGACGTTAGATGAAGAAGGCAATAGCTACGCGAGGGCGGCCAGCTACCACGATAAACCGAAGCTCCAGACATGGACATACTATTCACTCGGAATATGTAGCATAGTCCTTGAAATCACAAATCAGTGTTTTTGGACGGGTGAGATTATCGACACGATCTCCGCGAGGGTTGGCCGCGGAACTTACAGTCTCTTCGATCGCGCGATGAGCCAGATGCTCGTCACTCATGTTGTCGATTCCTCAACAAGCGCCCCGATTACTCATGCCGAGGTCGAGGTTGTTCAGCTTCAGCACGCCTATTTTCCCCCGAGAACAGTCGATCCGATCCACGGCACAAATCGCCGCTGGCTTCGCTCGGGATACTACACAATCCAAGTTAAAGCGCGCGACTATTTCACTACAACAATCGACTCGGTGTTCGTTTCGACCGGCGCGCCGACACATTTACGAGTGGCAATGAATCGGGATACTTATATCTCGGAATCCGCGCTACCAAAGGCTCCTGTGCTCTTTGCCTCCCCGAACCCGTTCAATTCAAGCGTTTTGCTACACTACACCGGCGTTGCAGGCCCGAATAGGGCCGGAGTGCAGATCGGCATAGAAATCTTCGATCTAAACGGCAAACATATAGCCGATCTGCCCTCGCCTTCGGCGAACGCCGAAGGTGCAACGCCCGTGTTGTGGTCGCCGGCGGAGTGTTTGTCGAGCGGGATTTACTTGGCGCGGGTTCGCTTCGAGGGCGGCTCGACGGCTTTTCTGAGGCTTGTGTATATTAAGTAGAGGTTAACGCGGGGTTAAACAATCCTTTTTTAAACCCGAGCGTTATCTTTTAAATCGGGGAATCGTTATAATAATCCTTGCAAGAGCTATTAATCCGTTCTATATTAAGGAAACTGAAGAGAATTGAGCTTGAATAAATGCAAAAATGACGATTTTTACACACATGAAAGGTCCGAACATTGCTATTGGGACGAGTTTGTTTCATGTTTATGCACTCAATCCTCTCCCCTGAGGGGGATTTCAAGCGCATAAGTATAAGCTTTTCGTCCAAAACTTAGTAAAACTGAGGGACAAGGCTTGTAATGGAAAGTTTTTGGAGGAAAGAATGAAGTTGCATAATCCGAGTGTTTCACTAAATCGTTCTGCGAGTTTCAGTTGGCCGCTAAAACTTATTGTTATTGCGCTTTTCTTGATTCCAGCCGTATTATGGATCGGGATCAAATCACCGCTCGATTGCGCAATCTTCTCATCTATTGACGATGGATTGTATTATCCGAAAATCGCCCAGAATTTCTCGAAAACAGGGACTTTCACATATGACAATGTGACCGTTACCAACGGTTTTCACCCGCTTTGGCAGTTGACGATCCTCCCGATCTATCTTGTTTTTCCGGGGACGGATGCGGGGCTTAAGGGTGTTTACCTACTATTAATTGCTATTTGCTTAGTTAATGTTTTCCTTTATATCAAAATTTGCGAGAAGCTTAAAGTGGGAATCGCCGGGTTATTTATTGGATTGTTTTTGCTTTTTCTGAACTTTCGAATGTTCACCTTATGGTTTTGTTTATTGGAAACCTCAATGGTATTACTTACTTTACAGATTCTTATTTTGCTCTGGCTCAGGTATAACTTATCGAAAGGCGCCTTTCTGTTTGGCCTTGCCGCGGGACTGGCTTTTCTCGCTCGAACAGACAATATCTTTCTGATTACTACTCTCGGATTTTTCCTATTAATAGGTGGAATCAAGCGCGCCGGTTTCAAGCGGGGAATCTTCGATTCATTAAAATACGCCGCTGGAATTGCGATTCTCGCTTTCCCCTATCTAACTATTAACCTTATTTATTTCGGCAGAATACTGCCGGTTTCCGGTTTTCGTAAGATTAAAATCGAGGGTAATCTCTTGACAAAGATACCCGAAGTTCTGGGTGAGTTTATTTGGTTTTGGACAAAAAGGGTCGCTGATTACTTAGGAGTTCCGTCGAACATTATTTACATTATTATGTCTGTCATCGCCGCAGGGACTGCAATTGCTATCGTCATCCTGCTGAAAAGAGATAAACTGGATACCTTAAAATCCGCATTTAAAAGATTAGCACCCTTTGCAACCGCGATCATTTTGCATTATGCTTTTATTTCGACCTTTATGCAATTTGAAGCTGTGTATTCGTTCTGGTATCTTGTATCGGAGATCACTGTTCTAACACTTCTCTCGATCAGTTTCCTCACAGACGCAATCGACCTTTTCAACTCTAATCTCAAGAAAGGCCTCGATTTAGCCGCTGTCGCCATAGTTATCATGTTGCTTTTTGGCGAGTTAATGCTCTATCCGAGATACTATCGGCAACACAGGTTCGAGGCTTTCGATCTTATCGAATTCATTCGCGAAAACACCGATCCCGATGATTTGTTCACTTGCTATGATTCCGGGCGCATGAGCTATTTCGGCGAGCGAAATTTTATTGCAGAAAACGGCCTAATCGGCGATTTCGAGCTTGTAGAAATTGTGAATTCCGAGGGACGAATGGAGAAATTGATCGAAAGATACGGCATCGATTGGATTGTATATATTATCTCGGAAGAGCGTTTTCAGAGATTTTCAGACCGTTTTGTTTACTCCTCTGGGCCAATGAGATCGCTTTATGTTAGGGACACACGATTGGTTATGTTACGCTCAGAGGATTTCGATCCGGAGATGACGGATTAGCATGTCCTTGTTGCCAAATATTCAGGTGCAGGTCGATGAGAGTTTGACAATGACCGCTTAAAGAATTTCTTCGTCGTCACCTGAAATAACAATACGCGCCCGGGGCGATTCGAACGCCCAACCTACGGATTCGTAGTCCGGCGCTCTATCCGTTGAGCTACGGGCGCGTAAAACACTATATAAATATATCTGCGAAGTGACTTTGTCAAACTATATTTGTAATTTTTTTTAATATACTGTCATTAATGGCTTATTATGATAATAATTATCGAACGAATTAATTTTATTTATTTTGTAAATTAAGCATTTGTCTTTTAATAAGACTTCAAGTTTAATATATTCTGTCAGGCTCATTCCAAAAGAATTTGAAGACACCTTTACTTGTTGAAAGCCATAACCAATCGCCGTCGAGTAATAGACTTGAAATAGGTATTTCAGGTAAATAATTCGTTTCCCCTAATATCTTTACAGTTTTATATTTTCTATCAATAACTTGGAGACCCTTGTCTGTGGCGACCCAAATATGTGATCTCGAAGCCGCAATATCGTTTGGGAAGGCCCCAGAGATGTATGTAGATCGTTGGTAGATCTCCCTCGAACCGTCAGGTGAGATTATAATTATTCCGTAACGCGAGCCAAAAATTGCCTCTCCGCCAACTCCTTCAGATAAACATAAAACAGAATTTGTAATCATTCCATCAGGTGTGTCGTATTTTTTTGAATCATTTTTGTCAATTATCCAAACGCCCTGTTCACAATATGTATAAAGCTTTCCTGATATTTTTTTAATTTTTTTAAAGCAATATTTGGGAATACTCGTCATGTGTGTGAATAATCTTGAATTAGTATCAGCATAGTAAATACCTTCATCTGATGCAATATAAATATTTCCTTCGAATATTTCTAAACCGTTAGCAGATGATATTGGAATCGAGTTCATACCTATCGCTCTGATCCATGAGGAGTGCTCTGTGTCATATAGTTCTAAGCCTGTAGGCGTTGCGAAAAGAATCTTATTATTAATGAAAATATAATCATTAATTATATTTGAATTGTATTGTTCGTTATAATCTTCATAATTTATATATTTATAAGTATTATTTTCCAGTTTTGTTATAATACATTTACTAATACCAATACAGCTGGCGAAATATATATTATCTTTGTGCTTTTTTACAATCGAGTTAAAATCGCAACAAGGTCCAAAAACAAATTCCTCAGCATAATATGATGAAGACTCGATTCTATAGATTCCTATTCCGTTTGTTGCAAAGTATAGGTTCCCGTCAAAGTCTCTTTCTGAATCGATTATTTCGAATATGTTATTTTTTAGATCAATAATTTTGCCTTCTTGAAGCCAAATCAAACCGTAAGGTAAATAAAAGGATTGTTCTTCAAGTGCCGTGATTCCGATATCCGGTGGAAACCGTGGTATTTCCTCAACAGTTTCCAATGCACCCTCATGAAAAGCATTTTCATAGCACTTTAATACAATGCTATTTGTAAATATATAGATTGTATCATTCATGTTTTTAATATCTACTATTTCAAGGCCTATGTTCCACGATTCCCAAGATGCTTTGTCTGCTTTTCCGCTATTATAGGGCATTCTCAGTATAGCTTGATTTGTAGCTAACCATAAATAATTATGAGAAAACTCAATCGCGATTGCATTACGACTTGAAACTAAAGGCATAACATCAGTGCTTTCCCATTCTCTTCGAGAAAATGCACTCGATATTAATAATGCAATTACTAATATATATTTATACATCTATAATGCTTTAATAACATCAAGAACATTAATAATATCATTTGGGATTTCAGATTCGATAGTAATATATTCTTTTGTAGTTGGATGATAGAAAGAGAGCTTTCTTGCGTGAAGTGCTTGGCGGTTGATACATGCCAGCATTTTCATCGCTATCTGTTTGTATTCTGGCGCATAACCTGAGATTCGTTCTTCACGTCCACCGTAATCAAAGTCTCCAAATATTGGATGTCCTGAATCGCTACAATGAACACGAATTTGGTGAGTTCTACCTGTGTAAAGCTTAAATTCGACAAATGATACTAATCTATAGTTATCTATTATTCTATATTCAGTTATGGCTGTTTTCCCATTATTTACTACTGCCATTTTTTTATGATCTTTTGGGTTATGCCCAATACTTCCTGTCATAAAACCTGAGTATTCCGTCATGTTTCCCCAAATTATACCCGAATATTCTCTTTGAATCTTCTTTTCAGCTAAATCATAAGCAAGGCGTCTATGTGATATATCGTTTTTAGCAAAGATAATTAATCCCGAAGTATCCTTATCCAGACGATGAATAACACCGGGACGTGTTTCACCACCGATTTCCGAAAGCTTATTGCAATGAGCTAACAAAGCATGGACTAAAGTCCCCGAAAAATGCCCTCTGGCGGGATGAACAACCATATCGGGTGGTTTATTGACAACAATAATGTTTTCATCTTCATATCTTATATCAAGCGGAATATTTTCTGGAATCATGCGGAGAGGTTCATTTTCCGGTATTTTGATATTAATAACCTCACCACCGAGAAGGATAAAAGCGGGTTTGATACGTTTCCCAACTATTTCTATCTTTTTATCTCGTATGAGTTTCTGTATTTGGTTCCTGCTCAGATTCAAGTCTGTCTTGCAAAGATAGTGGTCCAACCTTATTGGTAGAATCTGTTGAGGGACATGCATTTCCACAAATATTTCTTTTACCATTTGAATTATTGAATATTAATATAATTAAACCTATTACTATAGCTGAATCTGCTATGTTAAATGTTGGCCACCTTGTAGATTTAAATCCAATATCAATCCAATCGATAACCTCACCTATTCTAATCCTATCGATCAAATTTCCTATTGCTCCTGATATAATTATAAATAATGCTAAACATAATCCTTTATTATCGTCGCTTATTTTGGTTATATATATAATTACTATTAAGGTGGCAATTATTGAAACAGTGATATAAAATGAATTTCCTCCGAATTTTGTGCTAAAAGCACCGCCAGGATTTTTAATAAAAGTTATTCTTAAAATATCGGTGATAATATTGTTAGCTGAATAAAGTTGAATATTATTTTGAATCCAAATCTTTGTTGCTTGATCTAAAGCAACAATTAAAGATAATATCGGTATGCCATACGCCCATTTTTTCATTATTTTATTATTGGTTTTTTATTATATTTAACAGTATTAAGTGTAATTAAACAGTGTTTAATATTCTGCATTTGTGTAATTTCAAATATAATAGGAGTCATAAATCTTTCAAAAATACTCCTTAATGCACGAGCACCTGTTTTTCTTTCTAATGCTTCTTCGACAATAGAGTCGAGTGCCTCGTTTTCAAATTCTAAAACAACTTCATCCATACTAAGAAGCTTCTGATATTGTTTAACAAGCGAATTTTTGGGGTCTGTAATAATGTGACGCATTGCGTCATAATCGAGCTCATCGAGATTAACTGAAACTGGTAGTCTCCCGACTAATTCTGGAATAAAACCATATTCGATGAGATCTTCAGGAGATATATTTAATAGTATATTATTGCTTTTCATTGATTTGCTATTGGATATGTCTTTCTCGAAACCTATTATTTTCTCATCAATTCTTCGAGATACTATATCTGTTAATCCATTAAATGCTCCGCCACAAATAAATAATATATCTTTTGTATCAACTTCTACAAGTTTTTGTTCTGGATGTTTACGTCCTCCTTGTGGTGGAACATGAGCTTTTGTTCCTTCTAATATCTTAAGCAATGCTTGTTGGACACCCTCGCCAGAAACATCTCGAGTAATATTAGGATTAGCTCCAGATTTTTTTCCAATTTTATCTATTTCATCGATATATATTATTCCGTTTTTAGTCCTTGGAACACTATAATCCGCCGATTGTAAAAGCCTTACAATTATGTTTTCAACATCCTCACCGACATAACCCGCTTCCGTCAACACTGTTGCATCTGCTATACAAAATGGAACGGCTAAAAAACGTGCGAGTGTCTGAGCAAGTAGAGTTTTACCGGTTCCAGTCGGACCTATTAAAAGAATATTTGATTTGTCAAGCTCTATATCGTCATCTGAATGTATTGCTCTATGTAAAATTCGTTTATAATGATTATAAACAGCTACCGAAATAGTGACTTTCGCACGCTCTTGACCTATAACATAATTGTCGAGAAAACTTTTAATTTCCGCTGGTTTAGGGAGATTTGACAGAGACCAAGGCACTTGCTTATCTTCTTTTTTTTCGCTTTGTAATAAATAGTTATTTGCACTAGAAATACATTCATCGCATATTAATAGGCCATTAATCCCCTCGAATACTTTCGAGTTGCTTTTTAATACTCTGCCGCAAAAGTTACATATTTCTACATTGTTTTTATTACTCAACTTTATCCTTAATACTATTTGTTTTTTGAATCACTTTCGATATTATCATTGTTATTGGATTTATCTCGGGCAATTACACGATCAATAAGGCCATAATTCATCGCTTCATCTGCAGACATAAAATAATTTCTATCTGTATCACGTTTTATTTTTGCAATTGTTTGGCCGGTATGACAACTTAATATTTCTGTCAATTTTGTCTTTATTTTTCTTAATTCATCTGTCATTATTTCTATATCCGAAACTTGACCTTCGACACCGCCCCAAGGCTGATGAATCATGATTCTGCTGTTCGGTAATGCACTTCTTTTGCCGGGTTCGCCGCCTGCGAGTAAAACCGCCCCCATACTGGCGGCTTGTCCTATGCAAGTCGTAGCTACAGGGGACTTTATGAATTGCATCGTATCGTAGATTGCCATTCCACTTGTAACTATTCCACCCGGGGAGTTTATATATAATGATATGTCCTTCTCATTATTCTCAGCATCAAGAAATAGCAATTGTGCAATAATTAAATTTGCAATTTGATCATTAATAGGAGTTCCGAGAAAGATGATACGATCTTTGAGTAATCGACTGAATATATCGTAGGCACGCTCTCCCCTGCCTGTTTGCTCAATAACAATCGGAACTAATTGGTCATAGATTTCATTGTCCATTTTTCTCCATTATACTTCATTGATTATTGCATTATCAACAATTAATTCTATAGTTTTTTCGGCAATAATATCATCTCGGACATCATCGATTTTGCCTTCTTTTTTCCAATGGCGATAGAGTGAGTCTGGCTGAAGTCTATTTGCCTTAGCGATTTCAGCGATACGCTCTTTTATTTCTTCTTCGCTTACTTCAATTTTTTCTACTTTCGCTATTTCCTCGATTACAAAATCGACAATCATCGACCTTATCGTATTTGGGCGGAGATTAGCCTTGATTTCTTTTATCTGTTCTTCAGATAAATCCTCAATTTTCCAATAGCTCGACATTGTTCCGACAACTGCTCGATCAATTATTTTCTCTGTCAGTTCAATCGGATTTCTCGAAGCGAGTTCGATTCGAGCTTGTCTGCGTATGTCTTTATCCGACTGATCTTTACGATTTTCGGCGATATCCTTTTGGATTCCCTCTCGAAGCGCGGCCTCGTCGATTACCTCCTCTCCGAAACGGGATAGGAAGTCTTGATCGAGTTCCGCTGGAACCAGCTCTTTCAATTCGAGTATTTTCGCTTTGGCATCGTAAGCGTTTCCGGCGAGGTCTCGATCAGGGTAATCTACCGGAAAATCGAAGTGGCCTTCAACATATTCATCTATATTTATACCTATTAGAGCGCTTGTTGAGATATCATCCAACACTAAAACCTGTTTAATTGGCGCTTCGGCACCATTTGGATGAAACTCGACGAATGCATAATCGCCGGTGATGGATTTCCTGCCCGAGACGGGTTCGAGGCGACCTGCCCTCCACAGAAGCTCTTTGAGGGCCATTTCGACATCATCCTCTGTGACAGGGTCTATCTTGCGCGTCAATGGAATGCCCTTATATTCCCGAAGGACAACCTCCGGCTTGACATCGACTAAGATCGTTGCGGTAAAGTCCTCCCCTACAACGAGTTGCGATTTGCCATCGAGTTCGGGGGGAACCAAAGGAATGAGGTTGTTTTCAGCAATCGCCTCTTTATAGGCCGTCTGAAGCAACTCGTCGGTCATATCCTCGAGGAGAACATCCTTATAGCGCTTTTCGAGTATCTGCCGTGGAGCTTTTCCATGGCGAAACCCCGGTATTTCGACCTTTTGGGACAAGCTATCGAGCATAGAATGATACTTTTTTTCGATCTCGTCCGACGGGACCTTTATCTCGATCCTTCTGGTGCAGTTTCCGTCGGCATGGACAATTTTTTCCATAATATCTCGCGTTTCCTTTTAAATTAGGCCGTGGAGCAAGCTCTCACGGAAAACTGCGAGCGGGGGGATTTGAACCCCCACGGATTTAGTCCACTGGATCCTAAGTCCAGCGCGTCTGCCAATTCCGCCACGCTCGCGCTACACAAAACAGGCGTATAAAATACGCTTTTTTTTCTGAAATGTCAAGCTCGAATGATTGTATTGCGTTGATTAGTTAATTTGTTTAAGTGTTTACTTAATGGCGTTTTACTCGAATAGCGGATAGTTGTTAGCGATTGATATTTCGCCAGTTTTGAACACGATTTCCGAATGAGTTTTGTTTTCGATAGAACTTTATCTAAATTCTGAAGGTAAACTGCGATGCTTATGCTTAATTTTTATCGACTAAGCTTTTTCAAAAACCGCTATTGAATTACTTAGAAATAACTTTATTATTATAAATAAACATTGTGGTAAAAATTGAAAGAAATATGTATTATCAACACAAACTGCGAGAATATCCATGATTTCGGGGTTTGAGGATATAAAAGCCCAAAGACGCCCGGGTTCGGAGAGAAGTCCGATTGGCTCGAAGCGCGTTATAAAGAGGGTCTTAGGTTGAAAACTCTTGTTTCCGCGAAAGACGGAAATCAGGGGATGATCGAGTATATTCCCGGCGAAGATTGTTGACGGCCGTTAGAGGCCGGAGGGTTTATGTTCATTCATTGCCTATTCACCGGTTTAAAAAATGAATACAAGGGCAAGGGTTACAGCTCACTTCTACTCGAGGGGTGTTTGCGCGAGTCCCGTGAGAACGGTAAGCACGGTGTTGCGGTAGTCGCGCGGAAGTGCTCGTTTATGGCCGGAAGCGGGATATTTTTGGAGCACGGCTTCGAGGTTGTTAATAAATAGGGTTAAGCCGGATTTCGAGCTACTCGCGCTGAGGTTTGATTCAACGGCGCCCTCACCGCGATTCGCGCCCGACCTCGAGTAAAGACCTGCTGGGTATTCCGACGGCTTATATATTTTTCGTAGCGACCAGTGTCCATATACAGTGAAGAATGTCAGAGAGATCGTAGATTTCGCGCGAGGGATCGGGGGCTTAAAAATCCCCCTTGTCGAGCCTAAAGGCCCTGCCGAGGCACAGGCAAGCCCCTGCCCCTTTGGCATTTGGATTTATTCTGAACGGAAGGATCATTGCCCATCATCCGATCAGTAGAACGCGCTTTGTGAGTATAATGGACTTGTTATTGAAATAAAAACCGGCGAACCTAAAGCACGCCGGTTATAATCATGGCAAGCAAATCCTTCAATTCGGGACGTAAAGGCGTGCCCAAAAATCCGGATTGCTATTTCTTCTTGGCCGGAGCCTTCTTAGGTTTTTCGGCTTTCGGGGCTTCGGTTTTTTTGGCGCACTGCTTCGCCATGGTTCCTCCTTGGAAAATTCGCGGCGTTTTGGGACTATTCCTATATACAACCGCTGTTCACTATTTACGATAATTCGGGGAGGCCTCGATGTCAAGTGGGAAAATGAGTTTTGAATGAAAAAGCTTGGCTCGTGAAAATGCAAGCGCTTTTATAGCATGATCTAATGAACAATGAAGGAGTTGAGCTATCCCTCTGAGTTTAGGAATATGATTTATCGCGTAGGATAAAAAAGGGGCGCATGCGATACGCCCCTGAGAAGAATCGGCAAAGTAAAACTGTCTTTGCCCTTTGCCTTTTCCCCTTTGCTTTTTACCCTCTCCTAAGTCCCCATCTCCCAGCTGGCGAGGTATTCGACCTGCTCGGGGGTTAGGGTATCGATTGAGATGCCCATGGTTTGGAGCTTTAGGCGACTGACCCAGTCGTCGATCTCCTCGGGAACCTCGTGAACGGCTACCGCGAGGCCGGGGTGCTTTACAACCCATTCGCTGGTAAGGGCTTGCACCGCGAACGACATATCCATGACATCGGCCGGATGGCCCTCAGCGGCGGCAAGATTGACGAGCCTGCCATCTGCGAGAACGAAAACCCTCCTGCCGGAAGGCAGGATATACTCGTCGGTGACAAGGCGGACATCGCGGGTGATTTTTGTGGCGATCTTCGCGAGCCCGGGCAGGTCGAGTTCGACATCGAAATGGCCGCTGTTTGCAACGATCGCGCCGTCCTTCATAACTTGGAAATGCTCGGGGCGAACGATATGGATATCGCCGGTGAGGGTGCAGAAGATATCGCCGATCGGCGCGGCATCGGCCATAGGCATGACCTCGAAGCCGTCCATAGCGGCCTCGATGGCCTTGATCGGGTCAACCTCCGTGACGATGACCAACGCGCCGTGGCCCTTCGCGCGCATTGCAAAGCCCTTGCCGCACCAGCCATAACCGGCGACGACAACCTTTTTGCCCGCGATCAGCGTATCCGTTGCGCGGATTATACCGTCGAGGGTCGATTGGCCGGTGCCGTAGCGGTTATCGAAGAAGTGTTTTGTCTTGGCGTCGTTGACTGCGATGACCGGAAACCTGAGGGCGCCGTCCTTAGCCATAGCGCGAAGACGGATCACACCGGTGGTCGTTTCCTCCATACTGCCGAGGATTTTGGAGCCAAGCTCGGGGAATTCCTTGTGAATCGTTGAAACGAGGTCGGCGCCGTCATCCATAGTGATGACCGGGCCGCGTGCCGAGGCGGCGCGGACATGCTTGTAATAGGTCTCGTGATCCTCGCCGTGTATGGCCTGCACCTGCATCCCGAAATCCTCGACCAGCGAGGCGGCAACGTCGTCCTGAGTCGATAGCGGGTTCGACGCGATAAGCATCAAATCCGCGCCGCCGGCAACGAGAGTGCGCGCCAAGTTAGCAGTTTCGGCAGTCACATGAAGGCAGGCCGACATCTTCAACCCATTAAGCGGTTTTTCCCGTTCGAAACGTTCACGAATGACCTGCAAAACAGGCATGTTTTTATCGGCCCATCTGATTCTCTTTAACCCTTTGGGCGCTAAAGACTTGTCAGCAATATCATAATTCATTTATACACTCCTGTCGAGTAAAGAACGACATAGCGTTCCATTGACAATCATTGTTGACACTTTTCGAGGCTCGCCGCCCCGGAAGGATGATATTTGGCCCCGCTCTTGATCCCATAATAGGCAGATATTATATACATAATACCGATAGGGTCAAGAGGTTTTAAAACTTATTGCCCCAACAAGGGGCGTCGGCGCGAGTAACCTCGCACCGAGGCGGTCGGCGAAAGATTCTTATGGGAATAAAGTCAACACGCCGACCGCCTCGGCCCAATCTGCGCGAAGCGCCGATTGGGCCGACGCCCCGGGCGGTATTCTCGGGAACATTTCTAATTTGCGGTCTCCGATCTAATTCAATTAGAGACCGGGTTGTTCAGCATAGGATGCTGTGATTCGGAGAGCTTCAGTAGCTCACAAATAGCCTCTATATCCATCGAGGCCCGCGGGCGGGTTGAAAGGCCGACCCCTGCGCAAAATATAGCGATATTCTGTGAGACAATGCCCGCATCTTCGGCGGCCCAGATCATTTTAAGCGAGTCCTCGCCGAGTTTGAATTTCGATATATCGGAAACGAGAAGCAGGATGACCGGTGCTTTCGCGTGGGCTTCCTGCCTACCGGCAACGAGAAGTCTATTGTCGCCCTCTGCTACGAAGACGAGCTTATGCTCTTGAGGTTCATAGAGATAAACAGCTTCTTTGGTGAAAACATAGACATCGATATCCTGCGAATTCATCGCCGAAGGGGCTGTTCGCTTGCCGGAATCGGGGCGATTGATTCCATTTGCCGCCCACAGGAGATCGGAGATGTCCTGCGGATTCAGATCTGTGGTATCGAACTCAGTCGCAGAGGCCCTGAGCGAAAGGGCTTGCATCACAGGCAGACCGCGATCCAAATCGGGAGCCGGGAGCTTAATCTCGTTGTTTTGTGCGAACATTATTGTCATTATTGACATAATTACGAAAGCTATTCTCATTGCACTCCTTGAGGTCGAATTAGATACCTGCCTTGGCTCTAATATCGTCCGCGAGGTCTGTCTTTTCCCACGTGAATTCGGGAAGCTCGCGCCCGAAATGGCCGTAAGCCGCGGTTTTCAAGTAAATCGGCCGGAGAAGATCAAGATAGTTGATCATCGCCTTGGGCGTAAGCGGGAAGAATTTTCTGACCAATTTGATAAGTTCGATTTCAGCGATCTTGCCGGTGCAATAGGTGTTAACCATCACGCTCACAGGCTCTGCGACGCCGATAGCATAGGCGAGCTGAATCTCGCACCTATCGGCCAAGCCCGCCGCGACGAGGTTTTTCGCAATGTATCTGGCCATATAGCTCGCGGAACGATCGACCTTCGAGGGGTCTTTGCCGGAAAAGCACCCACCGCCGTGGCTTCCGACACCGCCATAGGTATCGACGATGATCTTTCGGCCGGTGAGACCGGTATCCGCGACGGGGCCGCCGAGGACGAATCTTCCGGTCGGGTTGATATGATACTTGGTATTTTTATCGAGCATCTCCTCGGGGATAACCGGTTGAATGATATGCTTATAGATTGCCGGGCGCAGTTCCTCCATATCGATATCGGGCGTATGCTGAGTGCTTATAACAACCGCGTCGATTCTCTTAGGGACGCCGTTTTCGTATTCGACTGTCACCTGCGATTTACCGTCGGGGCGAAGCCAATCGAGAATGCCCGAGCGCCTGACCTCGGCGAGGCGCATTGTGAGGCGGTGCGCGAGGGTGATCGGGAGTGGCATCAAGACCTCAGTCTCGTTGCAGGCATAACCGAACATAATCCCCTGATCACCGGCGCCGTCGCGATCGACGCCCATCGCAATATCCGGCGATTGCTTGTCTATCGTTGTGACGACCGCGACATTTTCCCACTGGAAGCCGGCGTGGGGGTCGTGATAACCGATCTGGCGGATTGTATCACGCGTGATGTTTGGTATATCGACATATGCGTTTGTAGTGATCTCGCCGCCAACCAAGACTAAACCGGTTGTAGTGAAAGCCTCGCAGGCCACTCTGCCCTTAGGGTCGAGCTCGAGAACCGCATCGAGAACAGCATCGGAGATCTGATCGCAAATCTTGTCGGGATGCCCCTCGGTGACGCTTTCAGAGGTGAAAAAGAACTTGTCCATCGTTTTCCTTTCGTCAATAATTTTTATTTATCGTTGTAATAGCCGCCCTCGGAATGGTCACCGAGTATCATCTTTGCCCATCGGCCACGATAGGCGGATTCGTTCCCGAGAATACTGTATTTAAGGTGGGCGCGCTCGATCGAGGAGCGGTCGCCGATGATCGAATCCGAGATGATCGAATCCTCGACAACTGCGCCATCGCCGATGGAGACATTCGGCCCGACTATACTACGGCGAATCTTTGCGCCCTCGCCGATATAAACCGGTGCGATGAAGATCGTCGAACCGTCGGAGGGCGGGGTTTTCGCCTTTTTCAGAAGGTGTTCGTTGGTTTCGAGCATAGTCGAGACAGTTCCGCAATCGTGCCAGTTCTCGATCTTGCGCGCGATGAAGAGGTCGCCCTCCGAAAGCATTAAACTCATAGCGTCGGTGAGTTGGAACTCGTCGCGGGTTTTGATATTCTGTTCGATCAATCGATCGAGAGCGCGTAGGATTTTATCGGAGTTCTCGAAAAGATAAAAGCCGGTCATGGCCATATCGCTTTTCGGGGATGAGGGTTTTTCCTCCATTCCGACGATGCGGTCGCCGGAGAGTTCCACTATCCCGAATCTTTTCGGATTATCGACACGGTGGATCCCGATGATATTCGCCGATCCGACCTCGAACTCGGACATATCCGTCTCAATGATCGTGTCGCCCAAGGCAACGACGACGGGCTCGTTTTTGCATAGACCGAGACCGAGCTTGACGGCGTAGCCGAGGCCGAGCAGTGTCTGTTGTTCGACGAACTGGGCCTTTCCGGGATACTTCGCATCGACGAAGGCGCGAATCTTATCGCCCATATAGCCGATAATGAAGATGAACCTTTCGACGCCTAATTCCTCGAGGTTGTCCAAGAGGTGGGCGAGGATCGGTTTGCCCGCGACCGGCAACAACGGCTTCGGCACAGTAGTCGTGAAGGGTTTGAGCCTTGTGCCCGCTCCCGCGACCGGGATTATGGCCTTTAGATTATGCATACTTTCCTATTTGTTAAACTCCGCTAAAGCGGTCTTGAGTTTGTCGATTATCTCGACCGGTTTCGGGTCGATGGAATTGAGGATGGCCATATAATAGCTGATCCAATCGCCGAGCTGGATGAGGCTGAACATCCTCGCGAGAAGCGACTTGCCGCTCGAGCGCAGGGAGACGGTCTCGACATCGCACTCTTGCACGGTTTTTTTGAGAAAGGCCATGCGGAACTTCACTCTGGGGTTCATCCCCTCGTCTTCGAGAAAAACACCGAGAATGAGGCTCGAGAGCGAACCGAGAACCTTCCAGCCGACGAGTTCGTTATGGTTGTTCTCGGGGAGGGCCGCGCTATAGGCTAATTGCTTTGCGTTTTCGTTGATCTGCCCGCGAAACCGGACTGCCACGGCATTGAAATGCGTGTCGTCCGAGAAGATAATCGGAAGGGAGCCGTGCAGAATGGTCGCGGTGGCTTTTGCGACATTTTTCTCCCATGGCGCTTCGGGGGAATATTGATCGACGCCGTCCTCGAGGAGGCTCACTGTTTCCTTGATGAACGCCGTTTGGTCGGCGACAAATTCGAGCCTTTCGAAGAAGGTTAGAAGCGGCGAAAAACTATAGCCCAGCGCCGCCCTCGGAGGAAGACCGGAGGGCAAGACGATATGGACAAGCCCCTTTTCGCGGGCTATTTCGATTATTTTGCCGCCGGTCGATAAAACCGCCGCCGAGGCTCCGCGCTCGAGGGCCTGCGCGAAGGCGGACAGCGTCTCCTCAGTGTTGCCGGAGTAGCTCGCGCCGATGACAAGCGATCCATCATTAACGAAGCCGGGGAGGTCGTAATCGCGGCAGATAACAAAGGGCAAGCGCAGGCTGTCGATCGTGTATGATTTCACGAGGTCGCCGCCGATAGCGCTTCCGCCCATGCCGCAGAGGACTATATTGTCGAACTTTCTTCCGGCAAGCGGTTTGAGGTCGGCCTCTTGCGCGAGCCGCCGGCCATCTTCGATCTGTTTCGGAAAAGCTCGGAGAAGCTCGAGCATACCGCCCGGATCGGTGGTTTTATAAATCGCCATATCATCTAACAAATCGACCTCCATTGTTCTAAAAAATATTTGTTTAATATATAGGTAGTCGGCTTTGAAGTCAATATTTTAAAACATACTGACCATTTTCGATATCCAAGAAATGTCGTTTAATTGACTTTGTGTATTGCCCCAAATTATTCATCAGGGCTGTGAAGTCGATTTATGCCGTTGACATCGGCCCCGCGCCGCATTATATTCCGAACGCAAATTTTTCAGAAAGGGGACCACGATGGGTGAACCGATTGTTTTAGACGGCAAAACACTCTCGAAAGAACTTGAGAGCTCGCTGGCAGTAAGGGCTCAGCGGATAATCGAACGAACCGGCAGAATACCTGTCTTGGCAACGATTCTCGTCGGGGACGATCCAGCCTCCGCGACCTATGTCAAGATGAAGGGCAACGCCTGCCAAAGGGTCGGCATCGAGTCGCGGAAGGTCGAGCTTCCCAAGGAAACGACCACGGAGGAGCTTCTCGCGAAGATCGACGAACTGAACACCGACCCCGCCGTCGAGGGGATTTTGCTTCAGCACCCTGTGCCCTCGCAGATCGACGAGCGCGCCTGCTTCGACCGAATCGCGCTTGAAAAGGATGTCGATGGCGTCACCAGCCTTGGCTTCGGGCGCATGGCTATGGGCGAATTCGCCTTCGGGAGCGCAACTCCGGCGGGGATTATGCGCCTTATTGACCATTATAGAATCGACCCGAAGGGCAAGCATGCGGTTGTGGTCGGCAGAAGCCCGATTCTCGGCAAGCCCTTGGCGATGATGCTTTTAAACCGCCACGCGACGGTGACGATTTGCCATTCGCGGACAGTTGACCTGCCCTCGATTGCCAAAACTGCGGATATCATCGTTGGCGCGGTGGGAATCCCCAGGTTTATCAAGGCCGATTGGATCAAGGACGGCGCGATAATCATCGACGCGGGTTATCATCCGGCGGAGAAGTGCGGTGATGTCGATCTCGAGGCGGCGGCGGCTAAAAGCTCGGCCTATACGCCGGTTCCCGGCGGCGTCGGCCCGATGACAATCGCCACGCTTATCGCTCAGACTGTCGAGGCCGCGGAGAGAAGATTGGGCCTCTGAGGCTTTTTTAAAATACGGCTTGACAAAAGAAATATTCTCATTAGAATAAAGCCTCGATGTATTAGATTATGGAGGTTTGAAATGAAAAAGGGAATCCACCCGAAATATTATCAGGCGAAGGTTACATGCGCCTGCGGAAATACATGGACTGTCGGAAGCACACGCCCCGAGTTTCACCTCGACCTGTGCTCGGCCTGCCATCCGTTCTTCACCGGAAAGCAGAAGATGGTTGACACCGCCGGCAGAGTGGAGAAATTCCGCAGGAAGTATGGCATCGTCGATAAGACCACAGAGGCTATTCATGGACAAAAGAAGAAATAGCCTTGGTTTGGTTTATTTTAAAAAACCGCTCTTTCGGGCGGTTTTTTTATTGCTAAATTTCTCCGACAGATTATTCTTTATGCAAATTCAATAAAGGTGTCAGATGAACAAATTCTTCAAATCCATCGAGGAGAACTACAATGCTAAAGGCTCGTGCCTGTGTGTCGGCCTCGACCCGGAGGTCGCGAAGATGCCCGAGCGTTTTCGCGGAAGCCGCACGGCGATCTTCGATTTTCTCTCGATCGTCGTCGAGCGGACGCACGACTTGGCCTGCGCCTTCAAGCCGAACATGGCCTTCTTCGAGTCGTCCGGGCCGGAGGGCCTCGTTCAGCTTCAGCGCTTGATAGGCCATATTCGCGAGGTCGATCCCGGAATCCCGATCATCCTCGACGCCAAGCGCGGCGATATCGGAAACACCGCAAAGCATTACGCCAAGGCTATCTTCGAGGTCTTCGCCGCGGATGGCATCACGGTCAGCCCCTATATGGGCGCGGACACGGTCGAGACCTTCGCCGCTTACTCCGACAAGGGGATTTTCGCCCTCTGCCTGACCAGCAACCCCGGCTACCTCGACTTCGAGAACCGCGACACCGGCGGTGAGCCGCTATTCATCGCGGTTGCTCGGAGGATGGCCGAGATCGATAGAGCCGGCAATATCGGCCTCGTCGTCGGCGCGACGCACCCCTCCGAGGCGGAAAAGGTCCGTGCCGCCGCGCCCGACCTCCCCTTCCTGATGCCCGGAATCGGCGCGCAGGGCGGCGATCCCTCGGCGATTATGCGAATCGGCATGACCGCCTCCGGCCTTCCGCCGATAGTGAACAGCTCGCGCGGAATCCTTTTCCCCGAGGGCGAATTCCCCGCGGCCTGCCGAACCGCCGCCCTCGAGACGAGAGATTTGCTCAACAAATACATCAGATAACGGAGGACAAAATGGCAGAACAAGATATTATCCAACGACTTACAGAAACCGGCGCGATGCTCGAAGGACATTTTCTGCTCAGCTCCGGCCTGCACTCGAACCGCTATGTCCAATGCGCGCGCCTGCTTCAATTCCCCGAGCACGCGACATGGGCCGGCGAAAAACTCGCCGAAAAACTGCCCGTTAAAGCGATCGACCTCGTCGCGAGCCCGGCAATCGGCGGGATAGTCATCGGGCAGGAGGTCGCCAAGGCGCTAGGCGTTCCGCACATTTTCGTCGAAAAGGAAGAGGGAACGCCGGTTCTCCGCCGCGGATTCGCAATCGAGCCCGGCCAAAGGGTGCTCGTGGTCGAGGATGTCGTCACGACGGGCAAATCCACGAAAGAGGTCATCGATGTGGTGAAATCCGCGGGCGGCGAGGTCGTGGCGTGTTGCGCGATAGTCGATCGCGGCGGCGGCGACAAGGTCGATTTCCCCTTCGCGGCGCTGATTAAACTCGAGATCGCGGTCTATAAGCCCGAGGAATGCCCGCTTTGCAAGGCCGGCCTCCCCTTAGACAAGCCCGGAAGCCGCAAGATCTTGTAGAATGGGTAAAAGGTAAAGGGTTTTACTGTAGGGGTGCACGGCTGTGCGTCCTTTTTTGTTAGGTTATAGGTTCTGGGTTATAGGTAATGGGTTGTTTGTTACACGAGGGCGTGTGGTAAACGCCGGAGAGGGGAATGTCAAAGCTCAAAGCTCAAATGTCAAATCAACGCCTAATGCCCTAATGCCAAATGCCGCCGTTATTGCGAGGAGCGAAGCGACGCGGCAATCTGTTTGCTGTGCTATTGGCTTCATCGATGCGTCTGAATCTCCGTAGGGGCCGGTCTTGCGCCGGCCCGCATTCCCCTCTTTTCAAAGAGGGGTGGCCGAAGGCCGGGGTGTTTCTCCCGTGCAATTCGTTTCGATACGCCCTTCGGGCTACTCAACGACCCTCCCGGTGGCTGAGTAGGCGAAGCCGTATCGAAGCCACCCTTCCTGAAACCCCGCGCGGATTATTCTGTTCATTGTTATCATGTTGTGGGGACGAGGTTTCCACCTCCGATTAATTTTTATGTTTAAAATACTTATCTTTTACTACGAACATAAAGTCTCTGAAGAATTTTATATAATCGACAATTGATATCTCAGCTTCAAACTCATCTATTATTGTTGCATTCTTATCGAAATCGAAATCATTGAATATAATCGTTTCATTCTCTATTTTAAAATGGGCATGTGTTAGAGAATTTCTAATTCTTCTAAAAAACTTCTTCGTATCCCCCTTCCTCGGTGGATCTCCCTGTTTGCGAATTCTAAAAGAAGAAATATCGATTTTTTCGACATTCAAGTTTTCATATTCAGTTTGCTGTGGATAGACGAATAATAGATAAGATGCGGCAAATGCAATACTAAAATCGAACGGAGTTGTTCCTTCATATTTTTCCTTATATTCATTTATCATTTGCTCTATTGTCTTATTCTGGTTTTCTTCTCTTCCCAAATCATTTAACCATCCTACAATCAAATCTGTCTTGACTACAAGATTCCAGTCTGTGTTTGTCTTCTTTTCTTCTTTCATTTTTTTCTCCTTCCGCCCTTCCGGGCATCGATTAATAACTCTCAATAACGACGAGTCGTAGGGGCGCACGGCCGTGCGCCCCTACAACCCAAATCTCGTTGCCCTACACGCTCGCCATCGCCGGCCCGGCGAAATCCCCCTCGACCCCGTCCTTCACACCGCAGGCCCAGTAATAGTAGTCGTTCCCCGCCTCGATGTCCGTGTCGGCGAACTGCGGGGCGGTGATGTCCGTCTGGTAGGGAGCCGCCGGGCGCTCCGGCGCGGGCGAACCGGTCGGCACAACCGCGCGGTAGAGGTTGATAGTGTCCGACCCGCCGGGAATCGAGTAGAACACCCGCATGAAAAACCCCGGATCGGTGATAAGCTCCGCGCCCACAACCTCCGGCGCGTTCGGCCACATATTCGCGGGCGGCTCGCCCTCGACCTCGTGCTCCAGCGTCACGCTCCAATCGCCGAAACCATTGGCGTTGCGCGCGCGGACACGATACAAGCGCTTGCCCGCAGGCGGCTCGAACTCGAACCCGACCTCCGGCCCGGAATAAAGCTCCTCCCAACTCGCGCCGCCGTCGGCGGAGAAGGCCAGCTGATAACTCGTCGCGCCCTCGACAGGAAGCCACCAGAATTTGAGGAACGGCTCGAGCCATTTCAACTCGAACCCCTCCGGCACCGCGGGCATATCCCCCCCACTGCCGCCCTGCTCGGGATAGCGTTGGACAAAGCCCAGTAGAACAAGCTTAGAACTTTCCCTGCCCCAGACCGCAACGCACCAATTGTATAGAACACGAAGCTGATACGAGTCCGCGTCGAAAATCCTCAACGCCTCCTTGGTCGAATCGGTGGCCTCGGTGAACTCCTTTTCGGCGGCTATTTGCGCGGAGTGCATCGCGTCGCGAAGGGCGATGAAATTAGCAATCATCACATCGGGAAGAACCATCGGGTCGCCCGCGGCGACCTGAATTCCATGATTCTCGATAAGCTTGTTCGCCTTCGATTCCAACATTCCGCGCGGTTCGGGAATCTCGCCGACGATACCGTAAGCGTTCTTCGTCTTGTCGTCGGCGTAACGCGCATGGAGAAGCTCTTTCAGGACGACATATCTGTCGCGGAGGGCGTCCTCCGCCTCTTGAACAGTTTGGATGGCTTCCTCCTTTTGCCCCCATTGAATCTCGACATTCGTGAACGCGGCGCGGTAATTGCCTGCGGCGTTGACCGCCCATGCGAGTAGCTCCGGCGGAAGGGACAGCTCCGGTGCGAGGGCGCCGATATTCGCTTCGATCAGATCGAGCCGCGCCTGACGGATGTGCGGCAAATCTCGGCTAACACTGTTGTCTTGGATGATGTAGGGCATAATGCCCCCCTTTCGATAAAGTTATTCCCCGGGCGGTTCCTCCCCGCCCGATGGGTTGTTGTTTTTTACATCAGTGATGTTGCCTTTAGCCCAATTTTCGATTTGTTTAAAGCACAAATAATCGCATATTGCTTCGCCAACATCCAAAAATCCTAACCCTGGTAACTCCTGAAAAAAAGCCCAATCGTCATTAGTAGGATGTTTTGCGCAAATGTTAAACTCAGCTTCTAAATGTTGCTTTTCTTCTTTTGATATATTGTCAGAATGTTCAGTTTCAATTACTTCTCGCATAGGTAACTGCGCCCTAACAATGAAACGAGTCCGTTAAAGAATTTTTTTAATTTTTGACTCGGTTTTATACTCGCTGGTATTTAACTCAGATTTAACCTCGCACGTATTTATAAGTTTTTTAGTTTTCAATTTTTCGTTATTCCTTTTTCATCGAGTTGCAGGACAAAATCGTTCACGAATACCCCATCGGCAGGGCGTCTTATAGCAAAACACACCCCGGAAAGACCTGCGAAGTGGCCGGAAATCGTTCCGAAGACATCGAAAGGGGCTGGGAGGTGGCCGGAAAAGGCCGGGAAGTCGTCGGCAAGGGCTACGAACTGGCCGAAAAGGGCTGGGAGGTCGTCGAAAGGGGCTACGAAGAGGACGGAAAGGGTTGGGAAGTCGTCGGCAAGGGCTACGAACTGGCCGGAAGGGGCTGGGAGGTCGTCGAAAGGGGCTACGAACTGGCCGGAAGGGGCTGGGAGGTCTTCTTTGGCCTTTCCGGTGTCTTCGCGACGGCGTTCGACCTGTTCGGAACGGCGTTTCATGCCCTCGAAACCTCTTTCGACATCCTCCCCGCGCGTTTCCTCGTTGACGGAATGTTCCGCGCCCTCTTCGACGCGAAATCCTCGCCCTTCGGGACCCTCCGCGACATCCTCGCCGCGCCTTCGAGGCGCGTCAAAGCGTTGTCCGTCAATGAAAAAACCCTTCCCCTCCGGTTCGGAAGCCCATTTCGGACGCGCGGGGCGAAGGGGTTGTTCTCCCTCGCTGTATGGGGGAGTGCGCGCGGGCGGTTCCGCCGGAGGATATTTTGGCCGTCGATGGGTCATGCGGGCGATGGGGGGTTGGGTTCGGATGATGCCGAAGTTAGCTTCACATATAATCCGTTTAAAATGTCCTTGATTGCTTGTGGGTTATAGTCGGTTATTTGTGCGACTACTTCGGAATCATTTTCTACATCGACTATTTGCCCACCTTCCGAGTAGAACCTGAGTAATAAAGATTTGGTTTTTGGGGTATTAAAAGATTTTAAATTGAGGATTATATCGATGGAATAGGCCCCGGACTGGCAAACTGCTTCGCAGATTCCTCTATTTGATTCTAAAAACTGCCAAATGCCCAAAAAGACCATAAGCAAGCGTTCGCCCTTAGGCAATAGAGTAAACCTGCGCCCGCCACAACCTACAACCTTTTCAAACTCAATATAATTTAATTTGCCCTTGTCCATTTGGTTCACTAAATCCCACAACTTATTAGGGTTTAGACCGCTTATCTTCACCAGCTCGGCTTCACAGCGGTCAGTTCCGAACCAATTCTTCTTATAAAGTTGATAAAGCAAGTTGATTTCGTGAGAGTTGATTAAATTTGAGATGATCATCATTTCCTCCTTATTCTATCTCTGTTTCTGGTTTTCTTAAGAAGGTTAGTTTTTGCAGTCCACTATTAGCCTCTTCATCTGCCAATTGGATTTGTAGAAAACCCTTTTCTACTAACGGACGGATTATCTCGTCAATAACCTTCATTAGGTAAGGTGAATATGTATTGTCTTTATAAGAATGCGAACATATCTTTGCTATTTCTCTGTCGCTTATGGGTTTTTCTCCAGCATCTGTTGTTTTGAATAAAATTCTAAAATTATTCAACTCAACTTCTGTAAGAAGATCTTCGCAACGCCCAACGGTCCCTTCTATTCTTACTTGTTTATCAAAATCTTCTTTTCCTATATTTTTTAACCATAAACCACCATAGCAGTTTTTACATGATAAGCCTAACAAAGCTTTATTTTGTTCGGTTGTGAGATTAAAGGGGCATATACCACTCCAAATACCAAGAATTATAACTCCGTTGTCATCACTAATTGTTACACTCGCATTAATAACAGTCCCTATTCTCTTTTTAAGATGGTCATAGATAGTAACGTTCATCTTTTTTTCTCCTTTGTGTTTTGTTTCCCACCTAATTTAGGTGGCGTTTTATTTGTTCTATATAATACACTACCTAAGTTTTCTTCATTTTCCTTCTTCTCCCTATCGGGCGGGTGTGGTTTTGGTTGTGTTCATCGGCGTTATGTTTGAGCTTTGCCTTTCTATGTTTTGCCTTGTATTCAAGATAAGGCGCGGTTTCGTCGGTGTCAAGAGTTAATGTCGAGCCATGAGTGATGTTTCTCCGGTTTGTGTTCGTTGGTGAGGGCTATCTCGCGGGTGGTGCCCGTGCATGTCGGGCCGCGGAAGATGGTGGTCGCCGGCGTTTCGATACGGCCTTCCGGC
>DIWU01000030.1:153701-153886 GCA_002428525.1 bacterium UBP14_UBA6098 | reverse complement strand
GAGTTTGTAACATATTGTGTGTATTCAAAAAGTGGTGGACAAAAGAGGCCACGCGGACTTCTTTAGAGTAAGCAAAAACTCAAAAAGGAGGTCAACGTGGCCGAAAAAAAGAAACAGAAAGAATTCGATTGGGTCAAGTCTTTTTTTCAAAAAGGTGGTCATCCACATTTGATGCAGACTTATCA
>DIWU01000030.1:153425-153582 GCA_002428525.1 bacterium UBP14_UBA6098 | reverse complement strand
GTTGCCGGAATATCTCAAAAGTCCTGGCGACGGTGTTCGGAGCCTCGGTCAGTTTCCAGACGGTTTATCGATGGGTCAAAAAGGCTCATAATTTCACGGAAAACGCTGTAACCGGCGATATTTGCGGGGATTATTTCGCGGTGATATTGGACGGCGT
>DIWU01000030.1:0-153388 GCA_002428525.1 bacterium UBP14_UBA6098 | reverse complement strand
CCCGACAGCTGGGCGGAACACCTTCAAAGCCTTATTAACAGAGGACTCAAGCCCGATTCGGTCAAAATCGTTACCACGGACAATCACGTCGCTTTCTCGAAAACGATCCCGAAGTTTTTCGCCTCTGCGGCCCATCAGCCATGCATCTTTCACACCACTATGGATGTTACGGCGAAGGTGCCGATGGCTGACCGAAACAAGGCGAAAAAACTGCTCTCTCGATTATGGTCGGCGAAAACGCCCTAGGGCTATTTTATGGCGTTGGCGAAAATCAACTCCAGCCCGGTCATTAATGAGCGCGCTTTGAGCTGTCTCCATCGCCACGCCGAAGATGCTATGGCTTATTTTGAGGTGCCGGAAAATCTGGTGAAAAAAGTTCGAACGACCAACCAGATCGAACTCCTCTTCAGGTCGTTTCGCTCGAGAACCCGTAAACTAAGGGGTTGGCAAACATATGAATCGCTAAGAGGGATGCTAATCCTAACCGCCGATTCTAAAGGAATCCTAAAGGAATACACATAATTAGTGACAAACTCCAAAAAGCCCAATTGATTTGACAAAGGCGGCAAATAGAGTTATTTTAATATAATTATAAACGAATCTCGAAAGGGCGATATGAGAGTTTTAGTCGTCGGCGGCGGAGGCAGAGAGCACGCCTTGATTTGGAAGCTCGCGCAGAGCAGGTTTGTCGAGAAGATCTACTGCGCGCCGGGGAACGCCGGAATTGCGCAGTTGGCCGAATGCGTCGCGATCGCGGAGACCGATATACGAAATCTGGCCTCCTTCGTCGAGAAGGTCGGTGTCGATTTCACGATCGTCGGGCCGGAATCGGCGCTGTCGGAGGGCATCGTCGATTATTTTAACAGCCGAAAGCTCAATATCTTCGGCCCTACTAAGGCCGCCGCGCAGATCGAGTCGAGCAAGATCTTCGCGAAGGAATTCATGAAGGAATACCGAATTCCCACCGCGAGCTACCTCAGCTTCGACAACCCCGAGGACGCGATCGCCTTCCTCGAAGACCATCAGCTTCCGCTGGTTATCAAGGCCGACGGCCTCGCCGCGGGCAAGGGCGCTGTCGTCGCCGAGAATATGGAGGAGGCCAAGGACGCAGTCCGAAAGATGATGATCGAGCGCGCATGGGGCGAGGCCGGCCGGCGAATTATCATCGAGGAATTCATGCCCGGCAGAGAGGTCAGCATTCTGGCCTTCACCGACGGAAAGACCGTGGTTCCGATGCCTGCGGCCACGGACTACAAACGCGCATTCGACAACAGCGAGGGCCCGAACACCGGCGGAATGGGCACAATCGCCCCGAACCCGAATATCACCGAAGAGATCCTTCAGCGCGCCAGCGAGGAGGTTATTCGGCCCGTCGTTGACGGCCTCCGCCAAAAAGGGCATCCCTTCAAGGGCGTGCTTTACGCCGGCCTGATGATCCAAAACGAAAACTTCAAGGTGCTCGAGTTTAACTGCAGATTCGGCGACCCCGAAACGCAGGCCGTCCTGCCCCTGCTCGATTCCGACCTCATGGAGATAATCCTCCATATACACCACGAGCGGCTCGACGAGGCCGATATTCGCTGGAAGAACGATCTGTCGGCGGTTTGCGTGATACTCGCCAGCGGCGGCTATCCGAAGCGCTATAAAAAAGGCTTCCCAATCGAGGGCCTCGAATCGGTGAACGACCCGAACACTATGGTCTTCCACGCCGGAACGACTACTGTCGGCGACCGAATTGTCACCGACGGCGGCCGTGTTCTCGGTGTGACTGCATGGGACACGGGCCTCGAGAAGGCGCGGAATCGTGCTTACAGCTCAGTAAAAAAAATCAGCTTCGAGAAATCCTTCTATCGCAGTGATATCGCACAGAGGTTTCTCGGGAAAAAATAAAGCGAGGTTATTATGCCGCAAGTCGCAATTGTAGCCGGAAGCTCCTCGGACGCCGCATTGGTCGAGGTCGTCGAGAAGATGCTCGACGAGTTTGGAATTACGCACGAGTCCGCAGTCATCTCGGCGCATCGCATGCCGGATCGTATCCGCGAATTCGCTACCGGCGCTGTCGGCAAGGGCTTCGAGGTCATCATCGCGATTGCCGGGCTCGCGGCGCACCTGCCGGGAGTGGTCGCCAGCATGACGCCGCTTCCGGTTATCGGCGTCCCCGCTGATGGCGGCCCTCTGAACGGGATCGACGCGCTTTTGTCAATCGTTCAGATGCCCGGCTCGACGCCGGTCGCGACGATGGCTATCGGCAAGCACGGCGCCAAGAACGCGGCTATTTTCGCCGCGCGGATTATCGCCCTTCACGACAAAGCCATAGCAGGGCGGCTCGAAGAGTATCGAATCTTCCTCGCCGAGGGGGGGCGCTGATGGGCGAATTTATCTATGGCCCGGTCCCCTCGCGAAGGCTCGGCCGCTCGCTGGGCGTCGATCTGCTCGTTCCAAAAAGTTGCACAATCGATTGCGTTTATTGTCAACTCGGAAGCCATGCGCCCTTGAAGCCCGAACGGAAGCGCTTCGTCGATCCGGCACGAGTCGAGGCCGAGCTCGCGGAGCGCGCCGCGGCCGGTGTCGAGGCCGAATATATCACCTTCTCGGGGAGCGGCGAGCCGACGCTGTCTGTCGATTTAGGCCGAGTTCTCAATTTTGCGAAGGGCCTGAAAATCGCGCCGGTATGCGTTTTGACGAACGGCACACTGCTTTGGATGCCCGAGGTTCGCGAGGAATTATCGCGAGCCGATGTTGTTATCCCGAATCTCGACGCGGCCGATGAGGAGACCTTTCAGCTGGTCAACCGACCGCATTCGGGGCTCGATTTCGACCGAATCGTCGAGGGGCTGATCGCCTTCTCGCGGGTCTTTGCTGGAAAACTGCTACTCGAGATAGTCCTCGTTAACGGCCTGAACGACTCGGAGGAGCATTTGGCAAAACTCGCCGAATTGGTCGGGCGAATCGCCCCTGCGGGGGTTTGGGTCGGCTCGGTGCACAGGCCGCCGGCGGAAAGCTTCGCCCGGCCGGCCTCCGCGGAACGCCTCGAGCTCGCGCAGAAGATCATCGGCGACTCCGCGAGGATAATCGAGGACTTCCGCGCGAAGAATGTCGATTCTCATTTCAAGGACCTCGCCGTCGAGGTGGAAACCTTACTGCGAAGGCGGCCGGAGACCGCCCGCGGAATCGCCGAAAGCCTCGGCGCGGATTCCCGCGAGGTTGCGAAAGCGCTATCGATTCTCGAGACCGAGGGGAAAATCCTTCGGCGCGAGAGCGACGGCGAACTGTTTTATCAATATGTCGGACAATAGTTTAAGGAGAACGATGTTTGATAATCTGCTTGCGGATTTATTACAAAAAAACGAGACCAAAGCCCTGCTCGTCGTTTCCGACGGAATCGGCGGGACTACTGTGAACGGCCGCACCGAACTCGAAGCGGCAAAGACACCGAACCTCGACGCGCTGGCGAGGCGCAGTTCGCTCGGGCTTCATCGGCCGGTCGGCTATGGCCTTACTCCCGGTAGCGGCCCGGGGCATCTTTCGCTTTTCGGATACGACCCGATAAAAAACCAGATCGGCAGGGGGATCCTCGAGGCGCTCGGTTGCGGCATGGCCGTCAAGCGCGGGGATTTGGCGGTTCGCGGGAATTTCGCGACAATGCAAAACGGCCTGATCACCGACCGCCGCGCGGGCAGAATCCCGACCGAGAAATGCGCCGAGCTTGTCGCGAAGATACGCGCCAAGGTCGCGGATATCGACGGAATCGAGTTCGATATCAAGGCCGCGAAGGATTACCGCTTCGCGGTGGTCTTCCACGAGCCATCGCTCAAGGACGCAGTCGAGGACGCAGACCCCCAGCAAACGGGGCTTCCGCCGCGCCCCGCAGTCGCGAAGAACCCCGACAGCCGTCGCTCGGCCGAGGTTATCAACCGCTTCATCGGGGCGGTGAACGAAGCGCTCGCCGATGAGCCGCTGGCCAACACCTGCCTTGTCCGCGGCGCGGCAAACTCGCCGGATATATTGACCTTCGAGGAAAAATACGGCATGTCCGCGCAGGGCATCGCGGTCTATCCGATGTATAAGGGCCTCGCGCGCTTGGTCGGTATGCAGGTGCCCGAGGGCCTTACCACCCTCGACGAGGAAATCGCTTGGCTTAAAAGGACTTACAACGACTTCGATTTCCATTTTCTGCACTTCAAATACACCGACTCGGCCGGCGAGGACGGCGATTTCGACCGCAAGGTCGCGATGATCGAGGCCTTCGACGCGGCCGTCCCCGAGTTCGTAGCGCTCGAGCCGGATGTCCTTGTGATAACAGGCGACCATGCGACGCCGAGCTCGATGAAACTTCACAGCTGGCATCCGGTGCCGGTGTTACTGGCCGGCCGCTATGCCTTCGAGGACGACGCCAAGCGATTCACCGAGCGCGAGGCCGCGAATTTCGGCATTCTCGGGCAACTGCCCGCGCAGGAGCTGATGATGCTCGTGCTGGCCAACTGCGGAAGGCTGGCGAAATTTGGTGCATGACGAGCGGGCCGAGATCGAGCGCGGACTGCAACTCGCGCGGGAAAAGCCGCTCTCCGAGAGGGTGAGTTTCTGGTCGAAGCAGTTTCTCGGACGGCCCTACATAGCCGGCCCTCTGAACGACTCCGACCGCCGGTTTCGCCTCGACGGCTTCGACTGCATGACCTTCGTCGAGACCTGCATCGCGCTCGGTCTTTCGAAATCATTCGACGAAATCCTCCCAAACCTCGATGCGATAAGATATTACGGCGCAAGACCATCCTTCGAGACACGAAAGCATTTCATCTCGATCGATTGGATTTCGGGGAACTCGGGGCTAATTCGCCCGATGGACGAGCCGGCCGATTCGGTCTGCGAGAAGGCTATCGATCGGCGTAAGGTCTTCGAGGTAAATAAGTTAGAACCATCGGCCGATTTTGCACTGCCCTTAACAGAGATAGCGAGAATGCCCTTCATCTCGAAGCAAAAAATCCCCTCTGCGGTTGCCGGCCTGCCCGATTTCTCGGTGATCCTCTTCGTCGGCGGCGTTGAATGGACTGTCGTGTCGCATATGGGTTTCGCCGTGAAGGCCGATAGCGCTTGCATCCTCCGCCATGCGAGCTCGCGCGCGGGGGCTGTTGTCGAAATCGATCTCATCGAATACCTCGATTCCCGCCCGAGCCTTTCAGGCGCAACGTTTCTATCGCTTCTTTGATCCTTACGCGAACCCCGTTGGAACCGATAAATTAACAACCTCTTAAAAATTCGATTGCGAATCTCGATGAATTGACTTAAATTAATAAAACTGCAGAATTTTTAGAGAGGTCGAAATGCCCACTCCGAAGAAACAGGTCGGCGAGATCCTCGTCGAAAAGGGAATTATCACGCTCGAACAGCTTCAACTCGCGCTCAAGCGCCAGCAGGAAAAAGGCGGCAAGCTCGGGCGACTTTTGGTGCGTATGGGTTTCGTTTCAGAGGAAGAAATCTCGCAGGCCATATCGGAGCAAATCAATATCCCGCATATCTCGCTCAAGCCGGCCGATATCGAATCCGCCGCGATAAACTTCATTCCGGAGGATATCGCCCGAAAATACAGCCTCATTCCAATAAGCGTCGAGGGCTCGCAACTCGTCGTCGCGATGGACGACCCGCTGAACTCGATGGCGCTCGATGTGCTCAAATTCACCTCGGGGATGCAGGTTGTGCCGGTTCTCGCGGCACATTCGCGAATCGCGGAGTCCATCGAGAGCCTTTACACGCGCAAAAAAATGACAGAGGAGGCGATTCTTCGCTACGCCGACGACGGCCTCGTAATACAAGAGGAAAAAGACCTCACGGAGCAGAAGCTTCGCTACGAGTCCAAGCTCGCGGTCTCGGTGAAGGCCGTCAATATGATAATCATCGAGGGAATCAAAACAAACGCGACGGATATTCATCTTGAAATCGACGGCGACCATCTGCGCGTGAGATATCGAATCGACGGCTATCTGCGCGAGAAATTCATCTTTCCGGTCGAGTATCACAGCGGGATCGTCACGAGGATCAAGATCATGACGAATCTCGATATCGGCGAGCGGCTCGCCCCGCAGGAGGGCAGTTGCAGAGTCGAATACGACAAGCACGATGTCGATTTACTGCTGTCAACAATCCCGACGGTGCAGGGCGAGAATGTCTCGATAAGTGTGCTCGTTCAGGAGGTTGAAAAATACGACCTCACCAAACTCGGGATGCCCGAGGATACACTTAAGGCCGTGCAAAAGCATATAGAAAGGGTCTCCGGGATGATAATCGCCACAGGCCCCACCGGTAGCGGCAAAACGACAACGATCTATTCGATTATACGATCGCTGAACACGATGGGACGAAAGATCGTCACGATCGAAGACCCGGTTCGATATAGGTTTCCGCTTGTCAATCAAATATCGATAAAGCCCTCTGCGGGGTTAACCTTCAAAACAGCCCTCGGTTCGGTGCTTCGTCACGACCCCGAGATAATCTTCATCGAGGAGTTGCACGATTTCGAGACGGCCGAGCTTGCAGTTCGCGCGGGCCTCACCGGCCGGCTGATGATGACGACGCTCCATGTCGCCGATGCCGCGAGCGCGCCCTTCAGGCTAATGAAGATGGGCCTCGACCCGTTTCTTTTAGCCGATACAATCGACCTCATCATCGCGCAACGGCTTGTCCGAAAGCTTTGCCCCAACTGCAAACAGGAGAAGATCATCTCGCTGGGCGGCAGGAAGGTGCGAACCTACGAAGCGATCGGCTGTCCGCGTTGCACCGGCGGATATATCGGCCAAACGGGGCTTTTCGAGATAGTCCCCGGCGAGGTGCTTTCCACAGCGCTTCTTAAGAAGGATGTTGACCCGGACAAGATTCGCGAGGCCTCCCGCGAGATGGGCTTTAGGACTATGTGGGAAAGCGGGATTTACCTCGTCGCTCAGGGGATCACCAGCCTCGACGAGATCCGTCGCGCCCTGCCGGCGGAATATTCGAGATATATCCTTACAGAATAGGAAGTTATGCGTGTTAAGATAATCAACAGAAAGGCCTATTCCGATTTCGAGATCGAGGAAAAATTCGAATGCGGAGTCGAGCTATTAGGCCCGGAGGTCAAATCGATTCGCGCCGGAAGGGCCAGCCTCAAAGAGGCCTACGCCCGCGTGATCAACGCGGAGGTTTGGGTGGTCGGGATGCATATAACACCCTACGAAAGTTTGGGCTATATCGAGGTCGATCCCCGCAGGCGTCGGAGGCTACTTCTTCATAAGTTCGAGATCCGCCGAATCCTTCGCAAGGTCGAGCAGGCCGGATACACTCTTGTTCCGCTCGAGCTTTATTTCGATGAGAAGAACCGCGTGAAGATACTCCTCGGACTCGGCAAGGGCCGAACCAAATACGATAAAAAGCAATACCTCATTGAAAAGCAGACTGTCCGCGAGGTCGAACGCGCCCTCAAGGAGAGAAGCCGATAAAAAAGGCCGAGTTTCCACTCGGCCTTCCCGCTTAAAGCTTTGCCCTGAGCCTTCGGTTTTCCTCCGCCAGCTCCTCGAGCTGTTTTTCGAGCAGTCGCTGACGATTCGAGGGCTTTTTCATGATATAATGATGCATAGTAAGAAGCGAAATTATCAATATCGCTCCTGCTATGCTGAAATGATAATATGCCTCGAGGCCGGTGACACTGGCGATTATCATCGCGATAGTGAGGATGATTATTGAGATCCCCCAGAATAGCATCTATTTGGACACCTTGTCGAGATTTTCATAGTAGATAGTGATAACGGCCTTTCGGCGAAGCTCTTTCCTCTTTTCGTCGAGGACGCGGTTGAATTCGCGATCGACTATCTCTCGCCGGATCTCTTCTTTGACCTGCTCGAAGGGTGTTTTGCCGGCCGGTGTCTTTTCGAGCACCTTAACCGTCATGATCTGACCTTCCTGTCCGAATGGGCCGAGAATATCGCCGGCCTTGGCGCCGACAAGCGCTATCATCATTTGGATATGAGGATCCTTCTTTGCCTCCTCGGAGCCGCTCAGCCGGTTGCCCTGAGAATTGGCCATCTCGCCGATTTTCTGCTCTTCCGGCAGATGGATTTCCTCGACCCTAAAACGCTGGTCGGTGATCTCGCCCTCTTTCATCGCCTTGAGGTCGTTGGCGTCGGCCTTGGCCTGATCCTGAGACTGCGATATGACGCGGATTACCTTGGCCGTCGCGGGGCGCATGAACCTCATCGATTGATCGTATTGCGCTCTAAGCTCCTCGTCGGTAGGATTGATACTTGCCCTGACGACCTTATCGTAATAGATAGCGAGCAGTAACTGATCCTCGAGGCTCTTTTTCTTGGCGAGGAAATCGGGGTCCTTTTCGAGGCCCTTGCCCTTTGCCTCTTTCAGGACAAGGCGGTCTTGAATGATCTCTTCGAGACGGGCCTCTTTGTCGCCCTCGGCGCCGCGGCCCTGTTTAAAGGCTTGGGAATTCCCCGAGCCTTTAAACAGGTATGGCATATCGGTCGAGTAGTTTTCCAAGTCCGAGATCGTCACTTCCTCGTCGCCGATCTTCGCGACGACATTGGCTGGAGCCGCGCTTTGCGCTAAAAGAGCCGCGGCCGAAATAGCCATGAAGACGAATAACAAAAGCTTTCTCATTGAAGACCTCCGGTTGAAGCATCAAATCAGGATCGTATTTTTATAACATATTTCTTGGCCGTTCCAATGTCAAGATTATAAAACCGTGACAAACTCTGGTTATTGAAAAATAGAGAAATATTTGATATATTAATAGGTTCGGATAGTATTATATTATCGCTTCAAGGGGAAATATGTCAACGATTATAATCTATTCGACAAATTACGGGGCTACTGAGAAATGCGCGAGGATTATAACCGATAAGATCGGCGGCGACACACAGCTTGTTCGGCTTGGGACCGATGAGATGCCCTGCATTGCCCGGAGAATATCATTGTCGGCGGCTCGATTTATGTCGGCAGGGCTCAAAGCGCTCTTAAAAGGTTCATTGCGAAGAATATAGATATTCTCCTTCAGAAAAAGGCGGGGCTTTTTCTATGCGCGGCCGAGCGGAATGAACCTCACCGAACCGAGCTGATCGAGAAGGCGTTCGATAAAAGGCTTCGCGACAGAGCAGTCTGTATTGAAACAGTGGGATACGAGATTAACTACGAAAAGCTGTCGATGATTCATAAGATGTTAACAAGGATTGTTTCCAAGCAGACCGGAAGCAAATCCGCGCTCGATATGGACGCTCTCGATCGAATCGCGAATTGCTTCAAAGGATGACAATATCAGCTGAAAGGTGAAAGATGATCAGAACTGCAAAGGCATTGTGGAAGGGCGGCCTCCGAGACGGCCACGGCGAGGTCGAGTTGGGAAGCGGAACGTTTAAAGGTAAGTATTCATTCGGCACACGATTCGAGGACTCCGCCGGAACGAATCCGGAGGAGCTTATCGGGGCCGCGCATGCCGGGTGTTTTGCCATGGCGCTCTCCTCCGCCCTCGGCGGGTCTGGCTATATTCCAGAGGAACTCGCGGTTTCGGCGAAGGTTCATCTCGAGAAGGGCGATGTCGGATTTGCCATCGAGAAGATTGAACTCAAACTGAGTGCGAGAATCCCCGGAATAGAAAAAGCCGAATTCATTAAGCTTGCCGAGGGGGCTAAGGCCAACTGCCCGGTTTCAAAGGCCCTCTCCGCAGTCCAAATCACACTCGATGCGACATTGCTCTAAGCCATGAAGACACTTATCGTTTTCTATTCCCGCTCCGAGGTCACCGCAAAGGCCGCTGAGTATGGCAGTCCGGTTCGAAGCGGATATCGAGCGAATTCGTGAAGATAGAAACAGGTCGGGGCCTATCCAATATATGCTCTGCGGTCGCGAGGCCCTCAAGGAGAGTGAACCGCCGATTCACTCGCCATCGAAAGACCCATCCGAATACGACCTCGTTATTCTCGGGACTCCCGTATGGGCGGGCAAGATGTCCTCGCCGTTGAGAAGCTATATCAAAACGACGGCCGGCAAGTTTAAAACTGTCGCTTTTTTCTGCACTTACAAGGCTCCGGCGGAAAAAGCACCTTCGAGTCTTTCCAAAAAATTCTTCCCGCGCAAGTTGCCGCAGAGATCGATTGCCATAAGAAAAAAGTCCTCGACAATAGCTTCAAAGCCAAGGTCGATGAATTTTCGAATCGACTTCGCCTAAAAGCCGGTTTTTAGCCGCTAACCCAACCGGGCGGGCGTCTTACCACTCCGACACGAAAAGCGCGGCTTTTCGTGTCGGAGTGGTCGGCGTCGGGCCGGAGGAAAATCTATACTATTTGCGGAGTCTTCTGTTCCGGCCCGCCGCGCCCATTTGCCTAAAGCAAATGGGCAGACGCCCGCCCTTTGCGGCTGAAAGCGAAAAGGCTTGTTTTGTCGTGGATATTTATTATATTCAATAATAGTCAAATCGTTACTAATTGAGTGGGGAGACCGATGAAAAGGCTACTAATAGGCACATTAGTATTAACGAGCGCGGTTTTTTGCGGTGTTCGGGTTGCGGCGCTCAGGGTTTCCGGCGCGAACCGCTGTATGCAAACTGTGACGATAATTGACGCGCTTTTGTCGGCGGATTCGACTATCGATATTATCTTTGCGCCGGCGGAGAACCTCGGGGGGGACTCGAACAAAGCGCGGATTATCTTCGCGGAGACGAGCACCGGCTATAGCTTCGAGGTTGCGGATACCTTCCGCCGCTCGCGCGATGTCCTTTGCGCGCTTGACGCCTTCGCGGTTTTGGCTGAGAGCTATGGCACGACGATCATCCCCGGGTCGCTTTGGGAGGTGGACAGCTTCAACCGGTGTTTCGAGAGCGTGCCGATCTTCGGGCCGGAGGGCGAGGTGACGCGGATACGCCGCAAGGCGCACCAAACCAAGCTCGATCCGAATATCGACCCCTCGGTTCGCCTCGACACGATATTCACTAAGGCCGGCGATATTTACACCTATTTGACAACTATCTCGAACGAGGTTCGCGATATTCCCTCGGTTTACGGCCGCGCCTCGCAGGCGGCCGACCTGTGGCTTCATCTCGACCGGCGCTGGAAGGGGAATTTTCACCTCGCGATCGAGCCTCTGAACTCGATTCCTCCGAACTGGGACATCGTTTACGCCTATTCCGACTCGCCGAGCTTTTCCGCGCTCATCGACTCGAACTGGGTTTCGAACTCCTCAGTGCTCGCCTTCTCGAACTTCGACGGCACAGCCGGCGCGACAGTTCTCGGGAATATAGCCCGCGGCGCGCATTCACCGGACGACTGGTTTATTATCCCGGAATACCTCGATACCACGCTCGCGGTGGTTTTCACAGTCGATCCCGCAAATCCGCTGTCGATTCTGCGCGTGGATATCTTCGCCTCGGACTCGGCGGGAGTGCCCGTTCGCGAGCTTTTCGTAAATTACGGCCCGGCCGGTTCGATCCCAAGCTACGTCGCTTGGACGGACGAGTTCGGCTCGGCGAGGGCCTTGATCGCGGAGGAGTCGGAGATGTTCTTCCTCTTCGCGATGGACGGCATGGCGGTTTTCCCCGAGGAGACTACGGTCATGGTCTCGCGCTCGGCGCCGCGTTGCACGATTTCCGTGCGGGTTCTGCCGCTGTATTCGGTTGAGGAGGCGCCGAGGCCGGAGTATATAGGGCTGTCGATTTCGCCGAACCCCTTCAACGCGGCATGCCGGATCACCTCCGGTTCTGAGGTCGAGATCATCGATGTTTGCGGAAGGCGTGTTCGAGTGATTTCTGTCGGCGAGGGCGGAGGCGCGCTCTGGGACGGTCGCGACGAATCGGGCAAAGAGTTGCCCTCGGGGGTTTACTTCATGCGAACCAAATCGCCCGCCCCGCAGACTATAAAAGCCTGCCTGATGAGATAACAGACTTTCATTTATTGATAATTTTTCTCGATTTCGCGAAAGCTGTTGCATGAGCGCTTAGCGAGGTCGCGAAACGGATAAAGGCCAGTTCATCATTCGGTTCTTTGTATTGCCCCTTCAATCCGCCATCACGGTCGGTCAAAATGAGACAGGCGCCGTCATACATACGCTCTCGCAGAAGCCGTTCGCAGAAAACCTCGTAACGCTTCCCATAGGAAGCCTCTTTGAACTCCTCGAAAACCTCGAAATGCGGCTCTAAAACTTTCACCGGCGAAGTCGATCTGTTGGTTTCTTCGAGAAGCATCAGCCAACCGAGCCACGGCTTGGCAGATGGTTTAAATTTGCCCTCGCGATAGGCGGTCAAAAGATCGAGGGAACTTCCGAGCGCTTCCTCGATTCGGTTGTTAAAATTGTTTCCGAAGGAGGGGCCGACATGGGCCTTGAATTCAATCGATGCCACAAGTTGATCGTCGGCCGCTACCACGAGGTCCCAGTCTTTGGTCGGGCGGAAATAACCGGGGAGCGTTGTGGACTTTTTGCAGATGGTCGAATCAGGCAAACCGGCTTCAGATAAGATGTCTGCGAGCAAATCGATGAATCCGTCGAGGTGCTTGCCGCCCGTGACAGCACCGCGAAGACCTGTGTCGGTTTTATCAGCGGAACTCGTCTGTTTTGCATATTGGCTGGTTCTGACCTTCCAGAAATGTTCGACTGCTTCTGCGATTTGCTTTTTATAATCTATCAATTAGACCTCGGATCGGACATCGATATTGGAAAACAGAGGGCTTGAGTTCTTAAATATCCTTTTCTCTGCATACTCGAAATACTTAGGATCGATCTCGATACCTATTGAATTTCGCCCCCATTTCGACGCGGCGATGTTCGTGCTACCGGTCCCCATAAAAGGATCGAGAACTGTGTCGCCGACGAAAGAGAACATGCGTATTAGCCTTTCGGCCATTTCGATAGGATAGGGCGCGGGATGGTCTCTCGTCGATGCTCCGGTCAACCCCGACCAAATCGAGCGGAACCATTCTTTGTGGTTTTCTTCGGAGATGATCGAAAGGAGGCGCATAGCGTTTGTAGGTTGACGATATCCACCGGGTTTACGTTCCATTAAGATAAACTCGATGTCGTTTTTAATTATGGAATTTGGTTCGTATGGCTTACCGAGAAACCCCCCGCCGTTGCCGTCGGATTCGAAGTTTGCGTTGGAAATTTTATGCCAGATTATGGGCGAGAGGTTGTCATAACCTATAAGGCGGCAATGTTCCTGAATCGAAGAATGAAGGGGAACAACTGTGTGGCGGCCGTTGTTTTTCCTTCGCGAAAGGCAGACATCCCCGACAACGCAACAAAGCCTTCCTCCGGGTTCTAACACTCGGAAACAATTCTTCCAGACCTTGTCGAGTTCAAGGAGAAAGTCTTCATAATCCTCAATCTCGCCGAGTTGGTCGTCGTTGTCGTTATATTTCTTGAGTGTCCAATATGGTGGCGAAGTGACAATCAAATGGACGGATTCGTCTTCGATGAAGGACATTTTACGGGCATCGCCGTGAACGAGTTCGTGATTCGTTGGGATCTCGCGCACCGCCGATTCTATTTTTTGGATGATTTCGCTATCTTTGGCTATTCTGGGGATATCAGTCTGTAGATTAATTAAATTTGAAAGTTCCTTTGGTAAAAAGGAACATAGATTGTCGAAATCGGCGATATTAACGGTATCGGTAAAAAGCATAGAAGTTTTTGTCAGTTTCAAATATGTAATGTGTTTTACAAAATAATCTTCGAGGCTGTGAAGTCAAATAAAAAAGACCCCTTGCGGAGCCTTTTTTATTTGGATTGTCGGGTTGCCTTAGCTCGCGATATTCAACGTGTCGAGGCGGATGAACGGCACGAGGTAGCTACCGTAAACAAGCTCCTGAGTATCGCCCAAGGCCGCGATCTCGCGCATATCGTTGTAGATATTCCCCGCGATCGAGGCGTTCTTCACTCGGCCGACCGGCTCGCCCTTCTCGATCTTGAAGGCGGTGCCGACCGGGTTCGAGAAGGCGCCGGAGATGATATTCCCCTGCCCGAGGCCGAGAACGCCCTCGACCAAAAGCCCCTCATCGATCGAACCGATCATGTCGGCGTAGGGCACATTGCCCGCCGCGACCGCGAAGTTCGACAGCGAGGGCGACGGCGGGGAGAATATCCCGCGTTCGCCGCAACCGTTGGAGCTTCTGCCGGCCTTGGCGGCGGTGACTATATCGAAGATGAAGTTCTCGAAGACGCCGTTTTTCACGATGTCGATCCTCGTTTTCGCGACGCCCTCGTCATCGAAGGGCGAGCTTCCGAGCCGGCGGTCGAGGGTGCCGTCGTCGTAAATCGAGAGCCTCTCGTCGAAGAGCTTTTGCCCCTCTTTGCCGACCAATGGCGAGGATTTGGTATAAACCGATCTGCCGTTGATTCCCGCGCGGATCGGCAAAAGTAGCACCATCGAGCCCTTCGGGTCGAAGATCACCGGCATTTTGCCGGAGGAGACCGTCACGATGTTGTCCGCAAGCTCCATCTTGCGGTGGAAAGGCTCTGTCATCTTGCGAAGGGCCTCGGTCATCTCGGGCAGGTGCGTCGAGCCGAAGCCGTCGCCGACCATGAAGACATCGCCCTCTTTTACCCTTGAAAGATAGCCGCCGTAGGAGAAGACGGTCTTCTCGTAGCCGCCCTCGAAACCGGAGGTGTTCGCCAGCTTGACCTCGATAGTCATCTTTTGCGACTCGAAGGAAAGATCGGCGATACCGCGGTATCTCTCGCATTGCGCGATGAAGAGCTTGCCGTAATCTATCATCTGTTCGATAGACAGGCCCGCTAATTTCGGGTCGAAGATATTGGGCGTCGCGAAATTCTGCGCCGAGGGGAATTCGATTGCGACAGTCTCGCCGAAGGCCGCTGTTGCGACGGCGTTTTCGACCATCAGGTCGATTCCGTTCGGGTCGGTTGTCGCGGCGAAGCCAATCCGGCCGTTCTTCACGACGCGCAAGGAGTAGCCCTCCTTTTGCACGACAGTCGATCGCTTGAGCTTCCAGCCGTCGTAGCCTATCTCGGTCTGGTGCGAGCGGACGAAGAAGACCTCCGCGCTGTCAACGCGGCCCTTAACCTTGCTGAGTATTTTCTGCATTATTTACCTCCGATGATGACATCTTTGATACGAATATGAGGTGCGCCGAAGCTGACCTTGGCCGCCTGACCGCCCTTGCCGCAGTTGCCTCCGCCCTTGGCCCAGACGAAGTCGTTCCCGATCGCGTCGATGTCCATTAGCGTTTTGAAGAGGTTGCCCTGAAGGACGACATTGCGGACCATCTCGGCGATCTTGCCGCCGCGTATCATGAAGGCCCAGCCGGCGGAGAAGGAGAAGTTCTCCATCATCGTTTGGCCGCCGTAGGCGTCGATGCAGTAAAGGCCGAGGTCGATATCGGCGATCATCTTCTCGAAGGGGACAGTGCCGTTGCCGATCGCAGTGTTTGTCATACGGACAATCGGCGAGCTGGAATAGCCGTCGGCGCGGGCGTTTCCGGTGACAGGCTCGCCCATCTTGGCGGCTGTTTCGCGGCTATGGAGCCTTCCGACGAGGATGCCGTCTTTGATGAGGTAGTTTTTCTTGCACATCACGCCCTCGTCATCGACGATAATCGTTCCGCGGAGCGGCGGCATGACGCTTCCGTCCTCGAAGACATTGAGCTCCGGCGGGCCGAAGCGCCGCCCGAGGGTCATCATCTCGCGCGCTTGGGGGTTGTCCATAATGAAATCCGACTCGGAGAGGTGGCCGAAGGCCTCGTGAATAAAGACCCCCGCGAGTTGGGGATTCAGGACTACAGTGTATTTGCCGGCCTTGACCTCCTCGGCGTCGAGGAGTGCCTCCGCGGTCTTGCCGACACTCTCGATATCGGCCTGTCTGCCGACGATCTCGGCGAAACTTTCCCTGCTCGACCACGAGTCGTGGCGGGACTGGACGTTGTCGCCCTCGCGGGACATCGCGCGCGCCATGAGCATGACATCGAGCCGCTCGCGCATGAAATAGCTTCCCTCGGTGCTGGCGAACCAAACCTTGTTGAGGCCGTCGCCGTAAGCGATATTAGTGTCGATCAGTCTTCCCGCGGAGCCGCGGAGGATTTCGGCATATTCCTTGACAAGGTTATGTTTCTCTTCGAGCGAGTGAACGCGGGGGTCGTCGTCGATCTGTGCTGGCAGTTCGAGATCGACCGGCGGAATCTCGGCCAGCTCGATAGGCTCCTCGGGGACGATCGCGCGGCTACTGATTACCGCCTCTTCGACCCTTTTCTCGAGGCCTTCGAGGGAGTTGAAATTCACAACCCCCCAGCCTCCGCCCTTGACTAATGCGCGGACACATCCGCCGATATCCGACGAGGCGGAGATCTTGTCCACCTCTGTGTTTCTGAAGCTAATCGAAGAGCTTATGGAATCCTGAATTCGGATTTCGACATAGCCCTCCGCCTTTTGAAGTGCCCGTTTTAAGCGCTCTCGCATCGCAACCTCCATAATTCGTGTTAAAAAATAATCCATAAATATAGCCATTTTCCCTCACGAGGTCAAATATAAAGGGGAAGGTTGTAAGATTTGGTTATAGGTTATGGGTTATGGGTTATGGGTTTTACATTAGCGGCGCAAGGAATGCGCCCATTTGGGAGGAGGATTTACAAAAGCATTGGGAGATTTGGATTAGCGGCTTGAGATAAAGAAAAATGGCATGTCGCCCACGCCCTCAAATAAGCAAAAAATTGAAGTTGGGATTAACTCTCTCTCCGCTTCAGCGCATTCAAGGCGGGATTTCGGCGGGCAAGCACTCCCCGTGCGCTTCAGCGCACTTCAGTATTACCCATAACCTATAACCTAAAACCCAAAACCTAAACCTTCCAATACTTGCGGACTATAGCCATCGGCGCGGAGACACCGGCGAAGTTCGGGCGCTTGCCCTTGGCGAGAAGATCGGCGTATTCGGCGAAACTGCCTTGAATCAAGGTCCAATAAACATCGAGGCGAACCTTGTCGCCCTCCCAGTGAGCGAGGCGGGAGAATGCGTCGCCCTTGGATTCGCCGGGTAAAATACCGTAGCGATCGACGATATAATCCTTCAGTTTCGGCGCGAAGAACATAAGCTTCTTGCCTATATCTTTATCTGCCAAATAGTTATCGACTTCGATCTCCATCGTCCGGGTAAGTTCGAGGTCGAAATTCGTCGGGTGAGCGATGATATAGTCGAACCATTTGAGCATAAGCTTGATGCCGTGGCGGATCCGCGCCGAGACTCTCATCTGCAGGACGTAGATAATCAGGGCCAAAGCCACGATAACGGCCATAAAGGTATAAAGCACGTTTTCCAAGTCGATCTCTTTCGTTAAGGCAAATCTTTATAAGCCCCCGGAGAGCGGCGAGGAAAGGAAAGGAGGGGAAATGCACACCGCGCAACCGAGGGCTTTATACAAATATCAAACGCACTTTCGGTGCCAAAATCAATGGATTAGGAGTAAAACTATCGACGCGACGAAGATAAACAAAAGCGCCGGCGCGAGGAGGCGGTAAATCCCGCCCCATTGGGCTTTGTAGTATTGCTTCGTAAGGAGAAGGCACAGATGAACAGGGCTGGCCAATACGCCCACAAACCCCGAGGCGTATGCGAAAACGAAGTTGCCGGCGTCGAAGCCGGGGTTCATTATAAGGGGCACGAGCACCGGGAAGCCGAGGCCGACGAAGGCCGAATTGACCCCCGTGACAAGGCCGATCGAAAACGGCACTAAAAAGAGAATTAGTATCTCCGGAACACCGGTCAATTCGGCGGTCAGCGACTCCATAAGCCCGCTGGACTCCAAAATCCCCTTGAAGATCATGACTCCGCCGATTAGGCCGATTACATTGAGAGAAAAGGCCTTTTTAAGATGCGAAAGGCGCGTCCTGTCGTTTTGGCGAAGGATCAGAAGGTTTATCAGAACAGCGATTGAAATAACTGGAAGAATCTCGAAGTGCAATAACAGCACAAAAATGACAACCGCCCAGACGAACCAAGTCGTGATAGCGAATTCTTTCAGAGCTTTGCCGAAGGTGAGGTCGAGTTTGTGGTTTTTCTCCGCGCGCGGAACCTTGCGAAACCCAATCAGAAACCCCGCGGCAATCGAGACCAGAGTGAGCGGCCACATCGCAGAGATAAGCCTTGCCGGCGGAAGTCCGAGCAGTGCGGTCGAAAGGACAATCCCCGGATAGAGTGGCCATGTGTATTCCCATATGTGCCGGAACCAGTAGTTCAGGAAGGTCAGCCTCTCGCGGGAGATTTCAAGCGACCTCGCGCCCTCCTCGACGAGCGGCGCGGAGAGCATCGCCCCGCCGGGCATCGGGAGCAGGCCTATGATGCCCGAGGGGATAACCGCGCTGACCTTTTTATTCGAGATCAGCCTTTGAAGTGCGCGGACCGTGCGCGAGAGCCATCCGAGCTCGCCTAGCAGAAGACCCATGAGGCTGAGCAGGTAAATGATCAGCATCAGCTCGATAGTTTCCTCTGCGATCAACCAACGGAAGGCCGTGACGAAAATCGCCGACGCGGGCATTCTCGCCAAAAAACCTAAGATAATCCCGCTCATTGCGAGGGCAATGCCTATCTGGACTTTCAGGCGCACCGCGACGACGAAGATAACGGTCGCAATTAGTATTGTAATAGTGGCCGACATCTACAGCGCGAATTTGATGACGATATTGTCGCCGTCGTCGATGATATGATCGCGGCCCTCGAGGCGCAGATGCCCCGCTGTTCTGGCCTCCGACCATCCGCCGTCGCCGACGATATCCTTATATGCGACAACCTCGGCGCGGATGAACCCTTTCGCGAGGTCGGTATGTATCTTTCCGGCGGCCTCGAGCGCGGTCGCGCCCTTTCGTATCGGCCAAGCGTGCACTTCTTTTTCGCCGCAGGTGAAGAAGGTAATGATCCCCGCGGCCTCGTAGGCTTTCAGGATGAACCTGTCTATGACCGGTTCGGAGAGGCCGTATTCGGCTCGAAAGATTTCGGCCTCCTCGGGGTCGAGCTCGTTCAGTTCGATCTCGGTGAGAGTCATTATAGCGAGCGCCGGAACGCTCGGGAATGCCCCTGTAAATTCGGAGAGCAGGGCGTTTTTGTTAGTATAAGTCGTCTCGTCGCAACTCAGCACGGCGACGGCCGGTTTCGCTGTTAAAAGCCCGAGCGAGGCGGCGATCTCCGTGCTCTCGGGGTCGAGATTAGTCTCTCGAATATGGCCGCCCGATTCGAGCAGTGTCTTCAATCTCTCCACGACAACCCTTTCAGTCTCTATCTTTGCTCGGAGATCGGGTTTGGCGCTTCGAAGCGCTTTGTCGTAGCTCTCGAACTTGCGCTCGAGAATATTGAGGTCGAAAAGCGACAGCTCGCCGATTAGTTTATTGAGGTCGGCGGTGGGTTCCGGCGCGCCGAGGCCGGTGTCGAAGGCGCGGATGCAATAGACCATCGCGCCCGCGGATTGAAGCTCCGAGAAAACCGAGCCGCCGGAGCCGATCTGCCCGATCGTGTCTGCGAATTCGATCTCGGCCGGAGATATCTTCTTCGGCTTGAATATCTTGACGAGGACATCGATCCGCGGGTCGGGAACATGGGTGACCGCAATATCCAGCCCCTTGCCGGACTTGCCGGAGGAGCCCTTGTTCGTCATCAGTCTGAAGAATGTAGATTTTCCGCTACCCGGAAGCCCCACAATTGCCCATAACATATTGCCTCCTTAAAAGTTATAAAAGATATGCGCATCGGTTCTCGAAAGCAACGAAAATATGAAACCGCCCTTCAATTTAATTGCCCTCGAATAACGCGAGACAAGTTCGAGGGCAAAATGAACTTGCCTTTTTATTTTATTTATATATAATCCCGTAACTGCCCGAAATCGGGCGAGGAGAGACACTGACATGCAAAGACACGCGCACAATTTCGACCGCGATTTGCGTTATAGGAACAAGGTTCTCGGCGACCCTTGCGGTTGATATATTTCCCCGACCACTTTCATTTTTTTACAATAACCCAAAGAAACAAGGGAGAAGTTTGCCATGAAAAAATACACGAAAGAAGAAGTCGATAAATTTCAAGCCTCGGATGTCCACAAGGCCCTCGGAAAGGTCATGCTGGCCGACGGTTTCGACCTCGTCCTCGATCTCGAGCGCTCGCAGGGACAAATCCTTTACGACGCCCTAAATCAAAAGCCCTACTTGGACTTTTTCAGCTATTTCGCGAGCAACCCGATCGGGCATAACCACCCGAAAATGAACAATCCGAAGTTCATCGAGGAGATCGGCAAGATCGCGATTCATAACCCCTCGAACTCCGACCTTTACACGGTCGAGATGGCGAAATTCGTCGCCACCTTCGATCGCGTGGCGATGCCGGAGGGTTTCGAGCACCTGTTCATCGTCGCCGGCGGCGGGCTTGCGGTGGAAAACGCCCTCAAGGCCGCGATGGACTGGAAGGTTCGCAAGAATCTGGCCAAGGGAATCGGCACTGAGACCAAGCCGGTCGGCACCGCGGTCGTGCATTTCGAGAAGGCCTTTCACGGCAGAACCGGCTACACGCTTTCCTTGACGAACACGGCCGACCCGCGGAAATACAAGTATTTCGCCGCATTCGACTGGCCGCGTATCTCCTCGCCGGCCGCGAAATTCCCGCTCGAAGGGGATAATCTCGCCGCCACGATCGAGGCGGAGAATAAGACTCTCGCCGAGCTGGAAGCGGCCTTCAAGGCCGACCAGAACGGTATTTGCGCCTTCATTATGGAGCCGATTCAGGGCGAGGGCGGCGACAACCATTTCAGGCCGGAGTTCTTCAGGGCTGTCCGTGCGCTCTGCGACAAGTTCGATGTCATGCTCGTCTTCGACGAGGTTCAATGCGGTATGGGAATCACCGGCAAGATGTGGGCTTGGCAGAATTACGGCGTCGCGCCGGACATCTTCTGCTTCGGCAAGAAGGCGCAAGTCTGCGGGATAGTCGCCGGTAAGCGCATCGACGAGGTCGAGAAGAACGTTTTCGCGGAATCGAGCCGTATAAACTCGACTTGGGGCGGCAATCTCACCGATATGGCTCGTTGCCGCAAGTATCTCGAGATCATCGAGGAGGAGAATCTGGTCGCAAATGCGGCGAAGATGGGCGAGAGATTGCTCGCCGGCCTCAAAGAGATCGAGGCCGAGTTCTCGCCGGTGACCAATGCACGCGGCGCGGGGCTTATGTGCGCCTTCGACCTTCCGGCCGGGGATTGCCGCGCCAAGTTCCTCGATGCCTGCATGAACAAGGGCATGATAGTTCTGCCCTGCGGGACGCGCTCCGTGCGGTTCCGCCCGAGCCTCAATGTCGGCGCGACCGATATCGACCGCGGCCTCGCTATTATCGCGGAGGTTCTCGAGGGTTTACTTCAGAAAAAAGCAAGCTCTTGCGGCTGTTGCGGCTGAGTCGATTTGTTGAACTAATTAAAAAGGGCGGCTTCACGGCCGCCCTTTGTATTTAGGCTATTTTCCCTTCTTTCCAAATTGGAAGAGCCGCCTCGTGACCGAAACATCCTTGTTCGGCCGGAAGGGTGGAATAGCGTCGCTGGCGGAGCGGACATCCTCGACGGAATAGAAGGCGTGCGGATGGAAGGAGCGAATCACCTCGAGGACCTCGCGGAGGTCCGCGCGGCGAAGGACTGTCCATATGATGTTAACCGGGCCGGCGCTACTCTCCGCTGGGACGGAGGTAGCCATGAAACCGTGATCGCGAAGCGCGGCGATAAGCTCGGTCGCGTCCTTCTTCGTGATGGTTCGGACGAGCTGAACGCCCATCGCGAGCCTCTCCTCGATGAGGATTCCGATATAGTTCCCCGAGGCGAAGCCGGCGCCGTAGGCGATATAGTAAATCGGATTCGTGAGGTTCTGAAGCACTTGGCCGATAGCCACGAGCCATATCATCACCTCGAAAAACCCCAACAGCGCCGAGATGAACTTACGGCTCCGCGAGACCATGATGATCCGAATCGTTCCGATGGACACATCGAAAATACGCGCGGAGAATATAAGCGCCGGCAGGATTAGCCATTTGAAAGCCCAGCTCTCGAAAAACACCGCGTCGAACATCGCACCTCCGATTCTAATTCAATTTGAGCGGCGAATGATATTTATATAAATCGGCTTTGCAAGCAAAATCGAAAGCGATTATTCTCTAAGAGAAAACAGAAGCACAAGCCCGCCGGAGGCGAAGATAATATTCCCCATCGTGGCCGCGAGGGCGGGGGAGAGAGTGCCGTTGTAACCGAGGACCTGCCCGACTCGAATCGCGCCGAAGTAAAAGAAGCCGATAGCGACGGACTGCGCGAAACCGACCATCAGACCCGATCTTCGGAAACGAAGCGAGAGCGGAACCCCAAAAAGCAGAATAACGAAATTGATGAACGGATACGAGATCTTCATTAGGAGGTCGGTTCGTTCGCGAAGAGGGTCGCCGCCGGCGCGCTCGACACGGCGGATAAACCTTCTTAGCTCGAAGAAGCCCATCTCGTCGGGGCTGGCACGGCGCTCGGCGAGGTCGGAGGGGGAGGTTCGCAGGGGAAGCGTCCTTTCGGAGAATTGCGAATACTCATGTAACGAGTCGCCCTCGAGGGAGTAGACATGGCCGTCGTAGAGAATCCAACTACCCCGCTCATATCGGGCCTCCCGCGCCCGAATCATGGCGTTGACCTTGTCGTTTTTATCGAAGCTGACGATCAGGATATCGTTTGCGCTGGAGCGGCGGGGGTCTAAGCTCCCGATGGAATAGACCCTGCCGTCCTCGCCCTGATATAGGAGGTTTCTGATTCGCGTGGTTCGCGATTTCTTTTTGTCGATCTTCTCCGTCTTGATTTCTTGTCGAAGCGCGTTGGTCTTTGGGACGAGGAACTCGCCGGCGGCCATAATGACAAACGACCATATTAAGCCGAAAAGGATTATAGTCCATCCGGCCCTAAGCGAGCTTATTCCACCGGAACGAACCGCGACGATCTCGCGGTGTTGAGACAAACGCCCGCATATGAAATTCCCCGAAAGAAGCAGGGCGATCGGGCTGACGAGAATTATGATATACGGCATATAGGTGAGATAATACAGGATGACATCGAGGATTCCGGCGTTCCTGTCGATATATTTGTCAATATTCTCGACAATATCGACGAGATAGAAGAGCAGAAGAAAGGCGATAAACGCCCAAATCACGAAGCCGATAAACCCCTTAAGAATATATCTGTCCAACAGTTTCAATACTTCCTCCGTTATTTCTCAGATAATAAAATATAAAAAAAAGGTTGGTTTAAAAGGATTATTGTTGAATAGACATTAAAATGAACTATATTTCATAGTTATGAAATAGAGTGGAAAGATGAACGATCTTTTTACAAAGAGCGAAATATCGCTGATTTTGTTCATCTTTGTCGGACTGGCCGGAGGCTTTGCCGCGGGCAATCTTGACCGACAAGGTTCGTCGCTGTTTCCCGAAGAGGTCGCTCATGAAGTTCCCTCCTGCGGAATACAGGCCGAACCGTCCGTGGCTTCGACGATCGCGCCGGGGGTCGTTCGACCGTCGGCGCCGGTTGATATTAATCGCGCCGCGAAGGCCGAGCTCGAAAGCCTCGACGGTATAGGCCCGACGCTCGCGGATAGAATTATCGAGGACAGGGCTCAAAACGGCCGCTATAAATGTCCCGAGGATTTGCTTCGTGTCAAGGGGATCGGCCCCGCAAAGCTGGAGAAGTTTAAAAAGCGGATAATTATCAAACAATAGAACAAACCAAACGGAGGACTCGTGAAAGGCAAATCAGGAATCTCACTGTTAGATGTTATTATCTTAATTCTCGTCGTCGGCGTGATAGCCGCTCTTGTAATCCCGATGATGCGCGAGAAAGACCTCGTCGAGGCGGAGAAGGCCTGTCGGGCGAAGATGGAGCTTATGAACAAGGCTATGGTCGATTTCTTCTCCACCTCCGGCGACCCAGCGCTTCTCAATCAACCCGAAAAGCCGGTCGAGCCGGAAACCACCGAGGTTGCTACGCCGGCGCCCAAGGGCAAGGGCAAGGAGCCGCCCGTCGAGGTCAAGGTCAGGATGTTCACCGACGATATGAACCTACTTAAGCCCTATCTGCCGGAGGGCTTCGACTTCAAGTGCCCGCTCGACGGGCAGGAGTATGTTGTCATCGTTCGCGATTCGGTTTTCTATTCGATCTCCTGCAAAAACGGCCACGGGCAGGTTATAAAGGGCGAGTTCACATGGGAAGAGAAATAGGGGCTTTCTACGGGTAAGAAGGGGAAAAATACACCGACCAAGGCCGCTTCCAAACCGACCGCGGCCGAGAAGCTGAAGCCCGCGCCCGCCACGATAGCGGTTCCGGAGGGGTTCGATATTGTCCACAAGAGAAACGCCCTCGGAATCTCCGTCGAGGATGACAGGTTGACTGTTGTTCAAGCGCTTATCGGCGCCAAGAGTATTCAACTTACTATCGCCGACGAGGAGAAGCTTCCGCCCGGGGTTGTGAAGGACGGTCGAATCGAGAATCCGGCCGCTGTGATCGAGGCCTTCAAGGTGTTGAAAAAACGGGCGAAGCTCACCGCATATATCGCCTCCATCAATATCCCCTCCCATTTCTGTGCGATCAAGGAATTCGATGTTCCCGAGGGCTATTTCGACGACTCGAACGATAATCTCGCATGGGAGATGGGCCAGCATGTGAACGAGATTGCCTCGCTATACAAAATCAAGGCTGTCGAGGCCGGCGAGGGCAATGTCGGAAAGCGCAACCTCGCGGTCGCGTCCCGTTCGGTTCTCGTCGAGGAGAGGGCAAGGCTACTGACCTCATTCGGGCTTTCGCCCTGCGCGGTCGAGCCGGATATAATCGCGGCCTTCAATGCGCTGTCGGTGATCTTCCTCGATTTTCCCTCGGAGAACTTCCTGATCGTGGATATCTCCGCGCCCTATACGAGCTTCGGGCTCGCGAGCAAGGGTGCCTTCATCTCGGGCGGATATTTCCGCACTCCCGCCGAGGTGATCTCCGGCGACGACGGCTCCTTTCCCCTCGCGAGGGCGCTCACTCAGGAGTTCAATAAGTTTTTCGCTCTGCACGGCTTTGTCCTCGGGAAAAAAGGCCCCGAGATGATGATCGCCTGCGGCCGATACGCCGAGAGCTTCCTCGCCTCCAAGACCGGCAACTATATGAATCTGCAAGTATTCGACGGCGATCCCTTTAAAAGCTCTTGGGTCGATGCGTCGAAGCTGAAGACCACTATCCCGTGGGCGAGGCTGATAAAACCCTTCGGATTGGCGATGAGATCACCCTATGACTAAGTTCCTCGCGATAAAGCTCATAGAGCCTCAAGCCGCTCCGGCGCTCGCCGAGCCTGAGGAGGCTAAGAAGAAGAGTAAGTGGGTTCTCTTCGCGGTGGCCGGTGTGCTCGTCGCCGTGCTTGCGTTTTCGCTTTGGCTTTATCTCCCTAAGCTCGCGCCGCAACTCGCTATGAAAAGGTTCGCCCGGGCGGGGGCTCCGCGAGTGCCGCAGTCCGGAACCGGAAAGCCGGTTCAAGGGGAAACTCCGCCGAGGGTGCCGCAGAACCCCACGGTTCCTGCCATCGAAGCCCACGAATCGATGCAACATATCCCCGCGCCCACGAGAGGGCCTATACCTTGGTTCGGCCGGACAACCGGCCTTCTCGAGACAATAGCCGCGGTGCGCGGAAAGGTTTTCACGGTGACGACGGGCATCGAGGGCTCGGTTTTCATCGAGGGTGTTCTCCCGATGGATGTTAACATCCAAACCGAGGGCACGATTTTCAGGTCGGAGATTTTAGAATCCGAGCGAGTCTTGACCTTCGATATTAAAAAGGGCGAGACCGAATATATTATCGTCACGAGCTTGAAACCTGTTATGCGCATCTCCGAATCGCTTCAAGCGATCCCGCCCTATATGCGCGGGGCGATGATCGGCGAGTTGGACTCGATCGCCCGTGCCTGCGGGTTGTCCTCGGTCAGGACAGTGCCGGTCGATCGCGAGGAGGTCGAGGGCGGAAGCCGTTATCTCATCGGTGTTCAGGGCATAGGGAACTTCGCTTCTGTGCTGAAATTCGTCCGCGCGGTCGAGACCAGCGGCAAGATGGTCGAGGTCTCGAGGTTTTCGCTCGAGGGGATCGAGGGCAAACCTATCAAAGAGGATATCCTCAAGACCGGCTTTATTGTCCGGGTTTACGATATCAAGACGCAAATCTCCGCCGCGGCCTCGGGAGAGGCTCCGATTTCATGATAAATAATTTTTTTTCAAAAAGAGCGATAGCTTTAATTTTGACGCTTTCGGCCTCGATAGCGCTCTGTTCGGGCGCTCTTTCCGAGGCGGATTTTTTCCCCTATGAAAACAATCTGATCTTGGACGGAATGCCCTCGAGCGGAATAGGCTCGTTCGCTACGCCGCAAAGGCCGGCCCTGTTGAATCCCGCGAGCTTGGCGGCGATACCGCAAACTCAGGCGGCCGTCGATTTTCAGAGGTTCTTCTGGGGAATCGGCGAGGTGCTGTCCGCGGGGAATATCCTCTATGCCCATCATGTTCTGAACCGCGGATGGGGCGCTTCGATCGGCCTTTTCCGCGGCGGAATGATCTCGACGCAGTCCTATTCGATCCACTATGCCCGGAGGATAGGGCGGCCGGCAAGCCCCCTCGACGAAACGAGGCGAATAGGTCTTTTCGGAGGGGCGACCGCGCGAATCCGCCGTAGGGTTTACTCCGAGTCCGATTTTCGCTTGAGCGACCCGAACGACCCGCTCTTCGCGGACGGAACCGGCGCGACGGCGCTTTCGCTCGGCCTCGGAATGATCTATCGCACCGCGGATTGGTCACTACAGCTTTGTGCCGACGATCTCAACCGGCCGAACCTCGCCCTCGAAGACGATGTCGAGGACAGACTGCCCTTGGAACTGCAGGTCGGCGGCGAATTCACACTGCCATGGGAGGGCGTTCGTGTTTCCCCGATGCTCAGCTATCGCTCCGAATACGGCGAATTCGAGGCGAATATCGACCCGACTATTGCGATTCGCAAGGATTATCTCGACGGCAGGCTGGAACTCGGCCTTTTCGCCGGAAGATGGGCGGTCGGCCTCGGCGCGACCTATTACCTCGACGCCGGTGTCGGCCCGGGCGCGCGCTATGAGATCTCGCAACCGACGACAGGGATCGGCGTGCCCTCGCACAGGGTTTCCGCGGTTTATCGATTCGAGCCTCCGAAACCTGCCTATCCGGATATTGTCGTCGAGGAGATCGAATTCGTCGGCAGTCCGATTGTCGGCGCGGAGGCGATTATTCGATGCAGGCTTAAAAACAACGGCCTTCGCTCGGCCGATAATTTTCCGATCGCTTTGTTTTTAGATGACGCGGTCATCGATATGGCAGATATAAATACCCTTCCGGCCGGCGAGAGCGCCGATGTCGATTTCGATTACCTCCCCAAAGCCGAGGGCGAGTTGAAGATAACGATCCGCGCGGACGATACCGGCCAAGCCTTTCCAGATTTCGACGGCTTAATTCTCGAGTTGGACGAAACGAACAACAGCGCCTCGGCGCGCTTCAAAATCTACGGCGCACCGCTTGCGAGGCTCGATGTCGATAAAAAGGAGCTTCGCCTAACTCAGCAGATCACTGTCACAGAAGACGAACCGATCATTCCGATTGTCTTCTTCGAGAGCGGTTCCGCCGAGATAGACCCGCGTTTTGAGCCGCTTCTCGCCAATATCTCCCGGAGGCTTGCCGCGAACCCCGACACCCGGCTAACCCTCGAGGGCTTTTATTCCAACGACGACCCGCAGGGGCCGGAGGGCGCGGCCTTGGCCGATTCACGGGCGCGAAATATCGCCTCAGCGATGATCGCGGTTGAGCCGACGCTCGCGGATAGGATCGAGATCTCCGGCGAACACGACAGATCCCGATCCCGCGCGGAGAAGGAGAAATTCGAGGGCACGCGCCTCGGCAAACGCTTCATCGCGGAGGAGAACCGCAGGGTCGAGATGCGCGTTCAGCCCTCGCCCCCGAACGAATGGTTCCTCCGCTCCTTCGACCTTAATAGCCTCGATATCGAGCGCTTCCATAAGCGGCTCTTCGAGAATCCGCTGTTCGAGGTCGTCGTCGCCGCGCCGAGCTTGGACTCGGCCTACGCCCTCGAGCGTAGCCTTGCGAAACTCATCGGCCCGAGGTTTGCGGGGCGCGTATATTCGCGCGAGGCCAAGGGCGAAGAGGCAAAGGTCATTATTACCGCCGGCAGTATTCTCTACAAACCCCAAGCCTTCGAGGTTCCCGACGAGGAACTCAAGATCGAGCCGGGTTTCGGAAAGAGCAAGTTCGAGCTGTCCGTCGAGGGCGGCGGAAGAATCGCCTCGTCGAAAATTATCATCGAGGACGGCCTCGGCCGGATTGTCCGCGAGTTCTCCGACGCCAAGGGCCTTCTTAGCACCCAGCTCTGGAATTGGACCGACTCGAAGGGCGGGCTTGTCGATCCGGCGGACATCTATGTCGCCCGCGCCGAAGCCTCCGACGAGTTCGGACAAACCGCAAGCTCCTCCCCGGAAACCCTGACCGTCGTCCTCACGAACAGCAGAGATATATCCGGCCGTTTGATCTTAGTCCAGTTCGCCTTCGCGGGCGCCCACGGCGAGCCGGATTATGCCTCGGTTCGTATGGAGCAACTCACCCGCGAGATTGTCAACCGAATCCAGCGCGACGGCAACCTCGATGTCGTCATCGGAGGGCATACCGATGTCGTCGGAGTCGAGGCCGGAAACCTCAAGCTCTCCGAGCGACGCGCCGAGGAGCAATTCGAGACCTTCCGAAAATATATCATGAAAATAATGGACTTCGACGAGGAACAATTAAGTTCTTGGCTTGCGGAGCGCAACTCGACGATGACCGCCCGCGGTTACGGCTCGGAAAACCCCTACTCGATCCTCCGCGGAAAGGGCGAGGCGGCCTATAAGATCGAGCTTGGGAACAACGACCTTCCCGAGGGCAGGATTATCAACCGCCGCGTCGAGATCGAGTTCACCCCGAAAAGGCCCTGAGATTCGCCCTAATTCCGAACCTCCTAATATGTCCGAAAAAAAGAAGACAATCTGGAAAAAGATCAAACCGTTGCTCGTCGGGGCGGTGCTTATTTGGTGGGCGGTTATGATCGTCTTTTTAGTTCGGCGAACCGAGGTGCCGCAAATCGCCCCGCTTCCGGATTTCAATATCGTGGAAATGGGCGAGCTTGTTTCCGAGGACTACTATTCAGTCACCTTCAAGGGAAAAAAGATCGGCTATCAAAGCACGATTAAGCGCAAGATTCCGGACGGACTGCTTTTCCAAGAAACGAGCTATTACAAACTCAATATCGGAGGAAGTTCGCAGGAGATAGTCTCCGAGGGCCTCGTGACGGTAGATGATAAATTTCGCGCCAAAACGATGTCGTTCAGCTTCTCCGGCGGCGGCTACGAAACCGATATCAACGCGGTGGTCGAGGGTGACAAGCTCAAGGTCGAGTTCAAAACGCCCTCGGGCAGGCGCGGCGCGGTTTACCCCTTGGAGGGCGATATCTATATCACCTCGGTTATCCCCGATATGCTCCTTCGCAGGGGCTTCGCGCGCGGAAGCTTTGACCTGCCGACCTTCGACCCGATGACCGGTTCGACGAGACAATACCGCGTCGATGTCATCGGCCTCGATAGGATCAAACGCTTCGGCAACGACGAGGTTTGGGATGTCAAGCTCATCTACGGCCCGCTTCGCACCTCGCTTTATATCAACAAAAACGGGACTCTCCTGATGGAGAAGACCCCCGAGGGCTTCATGTCGGTTCGCGAGGATAAAGAGGTCGCGCTGAAGCTCGACCTGCGCTCCGAGGCCGAGATAGACCTCCTGTCCGAGTTCATGATTCCGCTCGGAGGCGCTGTTATTGAGCGCCCGCGCGAGGCGGTTCGCGTTACGCTTCGAATCAAGGATCTCGAGGCCGGTCTCTTCGACCTCGACGATTTTAACCAAGTTTGGGTCCCCGACAGCCAGTTTTTGCTCATCGATTCGCGCGGGATCGACGGCGCAACTTCCCCCGAAGTTCTACCCTCCGACACCGCCGAAACCCACGATATTCAATGCCACGACCGAAGGATGGTCTCCGCGGCGGAGCGAATCACGGAGAAATCCACCACCGACCTCGAGAGGCTCGAAGCGATCAACCGGCACCTATTCGAGAATATAAACAAAAGCCTCGCCGCCTCGATGCCGAACGCACTCGAGGTTCTGCAGAAGATGCGCGGAGACTGCAACGAGCATTCGGTTCTCTTTGTCGCGCTCGCGCGGGCGCTCGGGATCCCCGCTCGCGTCAATGTCGGCCTTCTATATATGGAGGGCGATTTCTACTATCACGCTTGGACGCAGGCCTTCGCCGAGGGCCGCTGGCAGACCTTCGACGCGACGCTCGGACAAAGCCCGGCGGACGCCGCCCATGTCAAGCTAACCTCCGGCAACCTCGACCAGATGCTTGCACTGCTTCGTTTCGGGGACGCGCGGATTACGCTCGTCGAGGTCGAATACCAAGGGGGAAAAATTGAACGGTAATACTCCGATGATAGAGGTTTTGGCGGTCTCGAAGAACTACGGCAAAACCCTCGCGGTCGATAGGCTCGACCTCACTGTTGCAAAGGGCGAGTTCTTCGGTTTCCTCGGCCCGAACGGCGCCGGCAAAACCACTACTATCAAGATGATCACCGGCCTCGCCAGACCCACCGAGGGCGTTGTCCTCGTGAAGGGCATCGATGTCCAGCGCGCCCCGGAGGAGGCAAAGCGAGTCGTCGGGTATATACCGGATTCCCCCTATATCTATGATAAACTCACCGGCAGGGAATTTCTGAACCTCGTCGGCGGGCTTTACGATATGCCGCAAAGGCTTGTCGAGAGCCGAATCGAATGGCTTTTCGAGCTTTTCGGAATCGAGGATTGGGGCGACGATTATGCCGGCGAGTATTCCCACGGAATGCGGCAAAAGGTGGTTATGGCCTCGGCATTGCTTCACGACCCGGAGATTATCGTTATCGACGAGCCGATGGTCGGCCTCGATCCTCAGGCGCAGAGGTTGGCGAAGGATATCATGCTCCGCCTCGTCGAGCGCGGAACGACGATATTTATGAGCACACATACACTGAGTGTGGCCGCGGAGCTTTGTTCCAGAGTCGGTCTTATCTCTCACGGAAGATTAATCGAGACTATCGAGGGCGCTTCGGCCGAGGCCCTAGAGCGCCGAATCCTCGAGATCACCGGCGGCGAGAGGGCTGTTTTCTTCCCCGAGGAGTAGGCCCTTAGACCGGCGAATGGGGGATATCCTGCGCCTTGGCGCGATTCCCCGAGATCGCCCAGATAATCCCCCCGAAAATCCCGCAGATAACGCTTATCCCAAAGAAGATCAGCGACACGAGAAGCCCCTGCGCCTCGGAGGCGCCCCAAAGGGCGAAGAAGAAGCTGAAGCTGGCCTCGCGCACACCGAGGGCATTCAGCGAGATTGGGATCAGCGCGATAATCCAAATCAGCGAGACGAAGACGAAGTAGGCCGACCACGGAATCACCGTGACGCCGGCGATGACCGCGATAAGCCAAACGAAGGCGATCAGCGAGCCTTGATATAATACAGAGAGCAAGAAGCCGTATATCAAGGCCTTCGCGTCCTTTCGGAAAAAGCGGACAGCCTCGATGAACCGCGAGATCTTTTGCCCGATCCCGAAGGGCAGGAAGGCGAACACCCGCTGAAGGAAGGCCTCGGTATTGATGAATAAAAGAAAGATCGTGCCGATCCAAAGGATTATATTGAGCCCGACGACTAAAAGCGGCACCGGCGCGGGCGGCCGCACGAAGGGCAGAAAAGCCAGCGAGATCGCCAATGTGCCGAGAAGTCCGGCGAGCCGCTCCGCCGCGATCGAGGCGTAAACAGCCGACATGCGGCCGGAGGCCTTGCCCGCGCTCCATCCGCGGACAACATCGCCGCCGATACCGCTGGGCAGGAAGTTATTGAAGAAATAGCCGACCATGTAAAGCTCGACGCCCTTGGCGATCGACTGCTCGATTCCGTGCGAGGCCAGAAAGACCTTCCAGCGCCAGCTCCCGAAAATGATCGTGACGATGAAAAGTAGTGTCAGCGGCGCGATAGTCCAAAGCGGAAAGTCCCTGCCGGCCTCGATGAAGGCCTCGAGGTCGATGCGGGTGATAAGATAATACAATAGCACCGCGCTTGCGCCGACCTTCAGGGCGAAAAAGAGGTTTTTCTTAACTTTATCTGACATCCTCACCAGCTCGAGTCGATGAGGTTATCGGGAATATTCGCGAAATCGTGGCGTCGCTTGCCGATCTCCTTGAGGAAGGCGCGAAAAAGCGCGCGGCTCTCGAAATCGGCCTCGGGCAAAACCTCCCTGACCGCCTTTTCGAGGCTCGGTTGAATATCCTCCCATAGGTATTCGAGTGTCTCTTCGAGCTTGATTCTGGCCATACTCACCTCGCTTTGTTTGCAGACAATTAAACGATTTTCCCTTGCTTTATCAAGCTGTTTTTCACGGCATTCACTTCATTTCTTAAATTGACAAATCATATTTATAGTTATATTTTTTAAGGATGGTTAATCTATCCCAAAATTTAGAGGATTATCTCGAGGTTATCGGCAGGCTCACCGAGAGCGAGGCGCAGGTGACGATCAGCGCTATCGCCCGCGAGATGGGTGTTTCGAGGCCCTCGGTCACTCAAATTGTCGCGAAGATGATGGAACTCGGGCTTGTCGAGCACATGCCCTACGGCGATGTCAAACTCACCGCCCCCGGGATTATTATCGCCTCCAAGGTCGAAAAGCGGCATAGGCTTCTCTCCGGTTTTCTTACGAATATTCTCGGTGTTCCGCCCGAGATCGCGGAAAAGGAGGCCTGTATGCTCGAGCATTCGATCGGCCCGGAGACGACGGCGGCCTTGACCGCCTTCATCGCCTTCGTAGAGGCCTCTTCGAGCCGTCCGGAATGGTTGACCGATTTCCGCGAGTTCATGAAAAAGGGCGAACTCGCTGAGTTCTCGACGTCCGGTGAAATCGCACTTCAAAAGAAAAAGAAGCGAGATGACAAAGCTAAAAGATAAAAAGATTCTGCTCGGGGTCACCGGGTCGATCTCGGTTTACAAGGCCTGCGAGCTGGCGAGGTCGTTGATCAAGGCGGGGGCGACTGTCCGCGTTGTGATGACCGAGAACGCGACGCGCTTCGTCTCGCCGATGCTCTTCGAGACGCTGACCGGCTGGAAGGCCTATTGGCGCATGTTCGGCGATGTCGAGGACAATCTCGCGCATATCAACCTCTCCGCTTGGGCGGATATCTTCCTCATCGCGCCGGCCTCCGCGAATTTCATCGCGAAGGCGGCCTGCGGTCTCGCGGACGACCTTCTCACCTCGACCCTCATCGCCTTCGACAAGAAAGTTCTCGTCGCGCCGGCGATGAACAACCGTATGTGGGCGAACCCGATCACGCAAAGCAACGCCCTACGGCTCAAAGAACTCGGTTTCGAGTTCGTCGGCCCCGGCAGGGGCGCACTCGCCTGCGGCGATATCGGCGAGGGCAGGTTTGCCGAAATAGAGGATATTGTCTTTGCGGTCGAGCGCGCCGTGGCGCCGGCCTCGGCGCTGGCGGGCAAGAGGGTATTGATCTCCGCCGGCCCGACGCGCGAGTTTTTAGACGATGTCCGCTTCCTCTCCAACCCCTCGACCGGCAAGATGGGCTTCGCCCTCGCGAGGGAGGCCGCGCTGAGAGGCGCCCGAGTGACGCTGGTTTCCGGAGCGCTCGACTCGCCTCAAATCCCCTCGGTTCAAACTCTCGAGGTGACCACCGCCGCGCAGATGGCCGAGCGGGTTTTCGAGACCGCCCGCGAGGCCGATGTGATCATCATGTCGGCCGCGGTCTCGGATTTCACCGCGGACAAGATCAAGGGCAAGTTCAAAAAGGGCGACAATCGAACTTGGCGGATCGAACTCAAGCGGACTACCGATATCCTCGCGGAGCTCGGTGCCACCGGACTCAGCGCTGTGCTCGCAGGTTTCGCGGTCGAGACCGAGAGAGAGGTCGAGAACGCGCGCGAAAAGCTTGTCCGAAAGAACCTCGACCTGATCTTCGTCAACAACCCCAATGTCCCCGGCACGACCTTCTCCGCGGAGACCAACGCCGGCTATCTCATCGATAGAGAATCGACCGAGAGGGTCGAGATGATGAGCAAGGACGCGCTTTCGGGTCTTATTCTCGATAAAATCGAGGCAATCTTGGCCGCTCGTTGAAATAAATGTTGACGATACGAGATTAAACGTTATTTTTAAATTCTCATTGAAACGGATGAAACGAACAGAGGCATTATGCGAAGATTCGCTTTAATTTTACTCATCGCCGCGGTCGGCGCGTTCGGGGGGATACTCCGGATCGACAACGGCATCATCGAGGTCGCGATGGACGATTCCACCGGCCGGTTCAGTATGGGCAAAAATAGCGGAGAGGCCTTCATTCAGGGCTTCCCCTCCTCGGTTGAGGGTGGCTATATCGTCGCTCGAATCGCCGGCCTCAACTACTCGAACAAGCCCGGAATCGGTATGCCGCTCACGCTGTTCGACGGGGGGCGCATTCCCGAGGATAACTATATGACTATCCAGTGGATACGCGACCCTATTCGCCTTTGGCAGAAATTTTATCTGATGCCCGAGGAATCGCTGGACGCCTTCTGCGATATCGAGCTTTTGGCCTACAACGACGGCGCGGACTCGCAGGCCGTCGCCTTCAAGATCTTCATCGACGCGAAGGTCGGCGAGAACACCAATCCTATTCTCGAGTTCGCGACCGGAGTGCAAACCTTTACCAACAGATATTTTGGCGATGCGATACCCGCCTATTGGACGCTCTACGAACACTCGATTCGACAGGACTCGACCTACACCCACGCGCAGGGCGTGCCCTTCGGAACCGATATGCTTCACCCCGACGAGGTGGCCTTCGCCAATGTCTCCGACCTCGATATCTCGGACTGGTATTCATACTTCCCTATAGGCGGGCCGTTCACCGATCTTGCTATGACATTCCGCTGGGACAATATCGACCTGCCGGCCTATAGCTGGTATATCGTCCAGATATACTACGGCGGCGGCTATCCGAGCTTCGGAATCGGTGAGAGGCGTTATGACCGGCCGAATATTCTCGAGCTGGGAAGGCCCTATCCGAACCCCTTCAACGCCCGAGTGACTGTGCCGTTCGAGGTTCTCGCGAGGCCGAGGCTCGTTAGCTGGAGTATTTACGATATCGGCGGAAGAGCGGTTCGCCATTCGGACCCCGCGACGATGGAGTCCGGCGAATACTCGATAGTCTGGGACGGCAGGACCGACTTCGGCGGACAGGTCGGCTCGGGGATTTACCTCTTCACGATCTGGGCCGACGGAGTCCGATACACTAAGAGATTGATTATTCTCGAATAGCCGATTTCGCGATTCGGAGATTTCGACAGCCGCCCGATGAGCGGCTGTTTTTTATTCGCTCTAAAAAGCGCCGCTTCGCGTTTCCTCTTGATTTAACTACATAAATTCATTATTTATAATAAAATAGGTTATTAAATCTCAGGGCTATGAATCGCACAAAGACAAAAACAAAAATGCTCGACTCAAGCGAAGACAGCTCCGCTGTTGTAATCCTTTTTGGAGAGCCGTTTGCGAAATGCCTCGAAGCGCTCGAATGCGAGGGCTTCAGGGTAATTCGCGCGGATGAGGGCTTCGAGCCGAATAGCTCTGAAGGCCCGTCGGCAATACTCATAGACCTCTCGGCGCCTGAGGCGCGGAGCTTCGCGAGCCGAGTCATGCGGGAATTGCCGACAGTTCCGCGAATACTCGTCGCACCGGAGGGCGAAAAAGTGCCCGAGGAGGACGCCGAGGCCTTCGCCTACATCCATAGGCCCTTCACGCCGATCGAGGTGCTCGATCTTTTGCGGTTGGCGGTCGAGAGTGGCGAATATATCCGCGAGGAGCGGCCATGCCTCGAGGTCCTTCTCGGGGAATCCGCCCGCGAGCTGATGATGAATTCCCAATGGCTGACGGCTATCTTGGATAATCTGCCCTACGGCCTGCTTTTAGTCTCGAACGAGGGGCGAGTGATTCGCGCGAACGACGGCTTCCTCGCGCTCTCGAAGATAGAGTCGATCGAGGGATCGGGCCTTTGGAGCGAGATCGCGCCATGGAACCGTTTCCCCCAGCTTGCCGAGGCCTTCGCGAAATGCCTCGATCGGGGCGAGGCCGTGAAGAATATACTCGAACTCGAGGACGGCGGATTCTTAGAAGCGCTCTTCGTGCCGGTGATGACGAACAGCCATTCGGCCGGCGTGATGATGCTTTTCAGGGATGTCACCAGCGACGAGGCTTCTCGCCACCGCCTGAACGCCCTCGTGGATATTTTCGACGAGGGGATTGTTATACTCGATCGGGAGTATAAGTTCGTTTGGGCCAACGAGATATTCCAAAAGATGTTCGGCGTGGGCGAGGGTTTCATCGGACAGCTTTGCAGGACGTTTTTCAAGGAGAAAACCGATTTCTGCAAAGGTTGCACGGTCAAGGACACTTTCGAGAGCGGTGTTGCCCAAAGGTGCTTTCAGATAGTCACACTCGACGATGGCTCGGTGCGAACCTTCGAGATACTCACCGGCCCGATCCGCGGCTCCGAGGGGGAGATCTCCGAGGTCATCGAGATTATCCGCGATGTCAGCGACCGCGAGCGCGTGGTTTCGGCGTTGGCGAACACGAAGGAACGCCTCGAAAACACCAATGTCCAACTCACCCGCCGGATAGACGAGCTCGCGATGCTTATGGAGCTATCCGACGCCCTTCAGGCGGTTGACAACCTCGACGAGAATCTGCATATATTCCTGACCTCGGTGACGGCCTACGAGGGTTGCGGTTTCAACCGCGCTTTCCTGTTTTTAGTCGATAGGGATAACAACTCGCTGGTCGGGCGATATGCAGTAGGCTCCTCGAATCCCGAGGAGGCCGGCCGTATATGGCGTGAGCTGGCAAGCCACGAGGTGAAGTCCTTCTCCGAAGCGCTGGCGACCTACCGCAAGGCCGTGGCTGACAGCGATATGAGTGCCGCCTCTTTAATCCGAGCTATGAGCTTCGATCTCGCCGACGAGGGGCGGCTTTTAGTTAAAGCGCTCAGGGATGTTTCGACGAGGATTTACAAAAATGCCCGTTCCGATCCCGAATCGCGCGATTTTGCCGAATTGATAAACAGCGATAGCTTCGCGGTGATTCCGCTTTTCGCGATGGGCCGGCCGGTCGGGGTGCTCGTGGTCGATAATATCATCACAAAAGAGCAGATCACCGAGGAGGGGCTTCGAGCGGTTCGTATGCTCGCCGGCCATGCGAGCCTCGCTATCGAGCGTGGAATCCTCACGAGCCAGATCGCGGATCAATACGAAAAGCTTCAGACCGCCTATGCCAAGCTCCGCGAGAACCAAGAGCTTCTACTCAGGACGGAAAAGCTCTCGGCAATAGGAAAACTCGCCGCGCAGATGGCGCACGAGATACGAAACCCCTTGGTCTCGATAGGCGGTTTCGCGAGGAATATCGCAAAGCACGCCCCCGAAGGCTCGAATATCCTGCGCGGAGCGAGTATAATCCTCGAGGAGACGAACCGCCTCGAGGGGATTGTTGACGATGTCCTCTCCTATTCGCGGGGAATCAAGCCGAACCGCAAGAACGCCGACTTCAACGGCCTCATCGCCCGAACCCTCGAGATGATCGAAGATCAACTCCAAAAATCCAACATCGAGGTCGAGGTCGAGTTCGACGAGGCAGTCGGGGAGATCGTGGTCGATGCCGATCAGATTCGTCAGGTTTTCCTGAACCTCTTTAAAAACGCTATCTCCGCAATGCCCGACGGCGGAAAACTGCGCATTACAACGAAATCTTTGGGCGGTTTCGTTTGGATCGAGGTGACGGACACCGGCGTCGGGATTCCGGGGGATTACAAGAACAAAATCTTCGAGCCGTTTTTCACGACCAAATCGTCGGGCACCGGCCTCGGGCTTTCGATAACCTACCAGATAATCGAGGCGCACAGCGGTATGATCTGGTTCACCTCGCAACCCGATGTCGGAACGACTTTCAATATCAAACTTCCTCAAGAGAGGGAATAAAGGGGGACATTATGGCAAAAATTCTTATTGTGGACGACGAGGCTAATATTCGGGCGCTCTACGAGACCGAGCTGGAGGACGATGGGTATGAAGTCCGTTCGGCGAGCTCGGCCGAGGAGGCACTCGATATCCTTTCGAAGGAGAACTTCGACCTCGTCATTCTCGATATCCGTATGCCCGGCGAGAACGGGATCTCCGCGCTCGAGAAGATGATGGTCAAAAACCGCGACCTTCCGGTGCTGATAAACTCGGCCTATCCGGCCTATCGCGACAATTTCCTCACATGGCTGGCCGAGGACTATATTATAAAGTCCTCCGACCTCGGCGCGCTGAAGAAAAAGGTCGCCGAAACGCTCGAAAAAAGGGGTAAGGCTTGATCTCTGCCGAAATCAATTGGCGAAAGCGGGCGCTTATTTTCATTCTGACGATCTCGGCCTTCAGGCTCGCGGTTTTACCCGCGATGGGCCTCACGCCGCAGGACGCCTATTATTGGCAATACGCAAAACATCCGGCGATAGGCTATTTCGACCATCCGCCGATGCATGCCTTCACGGCCGCGACGACGACGGCCGTCTTCGGCGACAACGCCTTCGGAATTCGTTTCGGGCCGTGGCTCTATAGCCTCGGGATTTTGCTTCTCCTATGGGATTTCACGAAGCGGCTCTTCGGCGAAAGGCAGGCCTTTTGGGCGGTGCTGATCGCCGGCGTCACGCCGCTTTTCTCCATCGGAAGCGGCGTCCTGACACCCGATCCCCCGCTTCTTTTCTTCTGGACTCTGTCAATCTATTTGGGCTATCGCGCACTTTCCGAGAATAGGAAGAGTTGGTGGCTGTTGGTCGGTTTTGCCGGCGGGCTGGCGATGCTCTCCAAATACACCGCGGTTTTTCTCGCGGCCGGATTCGCGATGGCGCTGATTTTCACCCGCGAGGGCAGGCGGCATCTTCGGTCGCCGTGGCCATATCTCGCGGTCTTGGCCGCCGGTGCGGCCTTTTCGCCGCAAATAATATGGAACGCCCAAAACGATTGGGCCAGCTTCGCCTTCCAATCGACGCGGAGGGCGGGCGAGCTTTCGCGGTGGCGGCTCGACCTGTTCGGCGGGATGCTCGCCTCGCAATTGCTGGTCGTCAGCCCGATAATCTTCGGCGGCGTCCTTTGGGCCTCGGCGAGGGGGCTTTTCAACCGTATGCCCTCTGAGAGCGCTTCCGCGGAGGGGCTTTCCGCAAAATCAAAGTATCTCTATCTTTCCGCCTTCAGCCTGCCGACTATCGCGTTCTTCACCGCCGTTTCACTTCGCTATTGGGTGAAGATGAACTGGCTCGCGCCAGCCTATATCACCGGCCTCGTCGCGTTGGTCGGGCTGGCGTTCGAGTGCGGGCGGCCAATCAAATGGCTGAAGGTCGCAGTCTCGGTCGCGGCATTCGAGACGGTCGCGCTTTATTTTTTGGTTCTCGTGCCCATCTTCCCGCTCAGCGGCGAGGCGGCCTATTGGGATGGCTGGCGCGAGCTTTCCGTGCATGTCGATTCGCTTCGCGCCGAGATGCCCGAGCGAACCTTCGTCGCGGGATGGGGCTACAAGGTGCCCTCGGAGCTTCGCTTCTACCTCGAGGGCAGGCCGGAGACCTACTCCAACGAGGTCCTCGGCCGGCACGGCCTCAATTACAGCTACTGGACGAATACCGAGGAACTCCTCGGCCGGGACTGCATCTTCGTCGCGGACGCGCGCGAGCCCTTCCGCGAGGAGGGCCTTCTGGCCGAGTATTTCGACAGCGTGGCCGCACCGGACACCCTCCGCCCGACCCGCGGAGGCAAGGCCGTGACGACATACCGAATATGGAGGTGCTTTGGCTATACCGGTCGGTGAATATATCCGCAGAGGCTGGAAGTTCGGGCTGGTGGGGATTGTGGGCTTTGTCATAAATCAGGGCCTGCTTATGCTCCTCGTCGGGCGCGCCGGGCTGGCGACATGGCTCGGCGGGGCGATAGCCATCGAGCTTTCGATCATCGGAAACTGGTTCGTGAACGACTCGTGGACATGGCGCGACAGGCGAAGCGACTGCAGGTTTAAGCGCGCTATGAAATACAATGTTTCCGCGGGCTTCACTGCGTTCGGGATAAATTACCCGATCTTGCTCATCTTGAGCGGACATTTCGGGGTCAACTACGCTATCGCCAATATTATTGGCGTTGCATGCGCATCCTCGGTCAACTTCCTTATTAATCACCATTGGACCTACGCTGAAAGCGAGGCCTGATTGGCCGAAAAACCGAAAAGCCCGCCGCGCAAAAAGAGAAGGTGGCTGATCCCCCTTTTCGCAGTCGGGTTGGCTTTTCTGCTTGTATTTGTTGCTTTTTATTTAATAACATTTTGGTCGCCGATTCAAAGGTTTACCGCGAGGGCGGCCTTTAAATTCTTCAAGATCGACGCCGAGGTCGAGTTCGAGAACCTCGATTTTTGGCTGAACAGCCTTCGGGTTGAGGGCCTCGAGTTCAGGTTCGCCAAAAGCGCAATCGTCGTCTCGCTCGATTCGCTTTCCGCGGATTTCTCCCTTAGAGATAAAGTTGTCCATCGGCTCGATATCTATCGGCCGAGGGTTAAAGTTGGCGAGTTTCCACAAACAGCCCCGGGAAAGCCCTCCGAGGGCGGCGGTTCTAAAACCCCCGATGTCCTCGTCGAAAAGCTCAATATTACCGAGGGCGTTTTCTCGATAGACGGCTTCTCGATAGAAGACCTCAGCTATATCGGCGCGGCCGGCCTTGTGAACAACCGAGTCGAGCTGACGGTGGACTCGATCGGCGCGTATCTCCCCGGCAGGGGCAGGCTAATTCGTGGCGCCGGCGAGCTGTCCTTCGACCAAATCCTCGAGATGGACTTCGACCTGACTCTGGCGCGGAGCACTCTCAAGGTTCGCGGGGCGATCTCGAGCTTCGACCCCTTCGAATGGCATTTCGCGGGCGGCGGCAAAAATGTCGATCTCGTCGAGGTCGATTCCATCCTCGGGCTGGGCTTTCTCGACGGCGGGGGCGAGGTGCGTATCGATCTATCCGGCGGCGACGACTTCGTCGAGGGCGAGGTCTTCATCGATGGCGAAATCTTCAATATCCCCGCTAAAAAGGTCTCGACGAGGCTGGTCTTCCGCGACCAAAAGCTTACTCTCCCGAATATCCGCGGCTCGGCATGGGGTGCGCCGGTCGAGGCTCGGCTCGAGCTGGACTTCACGAAGGAGGAATCCGGCGGCGGAATCGGCCTTATCATCGATGGCACAACCAAGAATTTCAACCTGAACGCCTTCATCCCCGACGGTAGCCTGCCGACTAACCTGTCCGGCAAGACCCGAATCGACGGCAGAATAATCGGCGAGGCCGTCGAGCTTGTAATCCGCGGCGATCTGGGGGCCGGCTCGATCCTCGAGTTCCCCTTCGACGCGGTCTCGGGAAGCCTGTTCGTCGCGGAGGACTCGGTGCGCTTCTACCCGGGCTTCGAGATCGTCACAGCCGGAAATTTCATCACAATGCTCGGGGTGATTGTCTTCGAGAGCGAGATCTTCATCGAGTTCGGGCTTTGGGCGCGCGATGTCGCGAGCATCGCCTCGTGGTTCGGGCTGGAGGAGATCGTCGGGGGGCGACTTCGCCTCGAAAACGGTATGATCCTCGGCCCTATCGACAACCCCGTGCTCAGCCTCGATATCATGAGCGACTCGCTCACGACGGCGATCTTCGAGCACGACTGGCTACAGGGCGACCTCACGATATACAACCTCTTCGACGGAATGCGCGGGAATATCTACCTGATGAGCGAGGGCGCGGTTGGGCCGCTGGGCTACGACTCGCTCCTCGTTAACCTCGAGATTCACGGCAACCGCTACTATGTCAAGCCCCTGCGGATGTGGGGCGACACACTCTCGATCAAGGGTCTCGCTGAAATCTACGCCGATGACGACTCGGTGGGAATTCAGGTCGAGGGGCTGGAGGTTTCGATCCTCGGCCAGCCGGTCGTCCTCGAATCGACCTTCACGGTGAATATCATCGGCGACGAGATTAACTCCTCGCCGCTCTTAGCGAGGGCGATGCACGGCGGCTTGCTGGTTGAAAACCTCAAGGGCAACACCGACAATTTCTCCTTCACCGCGATACTCGACGACCTTCATTTCGCCGATCTCGGCAAGATCCTCGGAACGAAGGATATCGATGGAAATATCTCGGGGTCTATGTTCTACGCCTCCGGTGACGGCGGCACCGGCAACTTCACGCTCGAGGTGGAGGATTTGATCACCGGCGGCCTTCCGTGGCAGGAGGCCAAGGCCGAGGGAACGCTCAACGGCGGTGTTCTCTCGATCTCGCCGCTGGTTGTCTCGCGCCCCACCGAGCGCTACCTTTTGACCGGGAATATCGACCTCTCCGGCGAGGGAACCCCCTTTTCCTTCGAGGCGCGCGGCAAGGGCTCAAAGATCGAGGCTCTGCCGGCCTTCGTCGCCGAGGTGGATTCGGCGGTCGGACCCTTCGAGGTTATAGTTTCTGTCGGCGGAACCTCCGACTCGCTTTTCTTGGAGGGCGGTTTTAACTGGAAGAACGGCGTCCTCGGCCTCAGAGACTTGGCCGACCCCGTCGAGCAGGTCTTCGCAGAGCTAACTCTGCAGGGAAGCAGTGTCAGTATCGACTCGCTCTCGGGCGTCATCGGCGCACCGCCCATCGGGGACAAATCATTGTGGGAGCGCATAAAGCGAATATTCACAAAAAAGCGCTTGGAATACGGCGAATTCGCCGCAAAGGGCTCGATCGACCTCTCCGATCCGAACAACCCAAAGCCCGATATCTCGCTGAAAGCGAAATCCCTCCCGCTGAACTTCCCCGACGACGGGATCTTCGCGCGAATCGGGGCGGGGCTTCATGTCGGTTATGGCAAGAAAATTGAGGTCTCGGGCAATGTCAATGTCGAGTCGGCGAATATAGTCCAGCTCGAGGCCGCCGGCGGCGGTTCCGGCGGCGATATTCCAGTCGAGCTTAATATACTCGTCGACCTGCCGAGGAATATCAATATCAATACAACCCTGCTCGAATCCGAGATAGGCGGCAAGGTCAATGTTCTCACCGAGGACAACCAGCTCGCCCTTTACGGCGATTTGGAGGTCCTTCGCGGCAAGGTCTTTTTCTATGGCCAAACCTTCCGAATCGAGAAGGGGGTCTTGGCATTTCGAAGCCTTAAGAGGATCAATCCCACGCTCGATATCACGGCTGTCTCGCGCGTCGGGCAGACGAGGATCGTGATAAATGTCACCGGCGATCTCGAGACGCCGAAGGTCTCGCTCTACGCCGAGGATCAAAACGGTTCGCGCCTGCCCTACGACCAGCGCCAAATAGTCTCGATCCTCGCCTTCCGAACCGAGGACTCCGAGGGCACCGTCGAGGTCGGCTCCCTGATGGAAGAGCGGCTTCCGCAGGTGGTTCAAAGCTATATCTCGCGGGAGTTCGAGAGTGTCGCTCGAACGACGCTCGGCGTCGAGTCCTTCGAGTTTGTTCCCTCGGACGAGGATGTCTTCGATTTCTCGCAGGCCAATGTCTCCATCGGCAAATACCTCACAGACAAAATCTACCTGAAATACACGCGCTCATTGTCCTTCGACGAGAACTCCGAGGATATTATCAACCTGCAATATCGAATAACCGATGTCATATCCATCGAGGCCAAGAGGGAAACAGGCCCTCAGGCCAAGGAAAACTACCGCCTCGACTTGAAATTTAGATGGGAATATTAAGAAAGATAATAGCGGCGCTTGTTTTCGCCGGCGTGGTTCTTTCGCAGACGAAGGTCTGCGGGATCGCTGTCTTTGACAACGAGGAACTCGCCGACTGGAAGCTCAAAAAGCTTATCCGAACTCAGGAAGCGCCGTGGTATCATAAGCTCGTCGGCAAACGACCGTCCTTCAAGCCGCGCCAGCTCGAGAAAGACCTCAAGATAATCGAGGATTATTACCGCTCCGCCGGCTATCTCGATGTCAAGGTCAACGCGAATGCCCACCTCGAGGGCGATTGCGCCTATATCAATATATTCATCGAAGAGGGCGGAAGATATACACTCAAGTCCGCCGAGATCATCGGCGAGGTTTCGCCGCACATTTCCTCGGCCGAGCTTCTTTCGCGTCTCGACTCCAAGATCGGCCGGCCGGTCGATCCTAAAATGCTTCAGGCCGACGCGCGGAAACTCCGCAGATTTATACAGGAGCTCGGCTATCCCTACGCGACCGCCGAAATGAGCTTCGAGAAGGCCGATAGCACTGTCGATGCCAAGTTTGCGGTCGATTTCGGCCGATACGCCTATTTCGGCGAAACGACTATATCCGGCTTGGCGCTGACTGTGCCGCCGGTTGTCGAAAGGGAACTCGAGATCGAACGCGGGGCTCCCTACGATATCTCGAAGGTCACCTCGAGCAGGGAATCGCTTTACGGCACCGGCCTTTTCTCGGCGGTCGTGATCGAGCCGGCCGAGGCGGCAAACCCCGAGACGCTCGATTACAATATCACGCTCATCGAGCGGTCGCCGCGATGGACAGGGCTCTCGATCGGAACCGGAAACGACGGGGTTTACGACTTCGTAAGCCAGTTCGGCGCCGAATGGGGGCACCGCAATCTCTTCGGCACGGGCAGAGAGCTTTCACTTCAACTGTCCTCCGACTGGAGACTGGATACCGAACAAAAACGCTTCTCCGATATCATCACCAGCTGGTCGAACCTCAACAACCGAATCGAGTTCAGATACACCGAACCCTATATATTCAAACGCAAGATACCCGTCACTCTGAACCCCTATTACGAACCGGCGAACTCGACGAAGATCCCGCAATATACAATCCAGCTCGTCGGTGTCAACCTCAGCGGCTCATATAAACCGACGACTCAGCTTTCGCATACGGTCTATATGGTCTTCGAGATCGCCGGAATTTACGATGTCATCGATCCCGAAGCGCAGGAGGCAATCTTCGAGAACGAGGGGCAATACTTCACTCGAAGTATCGGATACAGCCTCGTCAAAGATAAGCGGGACAATATCTTCGTCCCGACCGAGGGCGGATATACACTCGCTCAGACCGAGATGGCCGGCTATTTCTTCGGCGGCGACAAGCATTACACAAAATTAGTCCTCGATTTTCGCAGATATATCAGCCTCCGAGAAAGGTATATCATCGCGATGCGCGCCAAAAGCTCGGTCTTGGGGAACTGGCGAAAGGACGAGTATGTCCTGATTCACGACCGTTTCTTCATGGGCGGTGCGAACTCGGTTCGCGGGTGGAGGGAAAGGTCTATCGGCCCGATCTCCTCGGTCGGCGAGCCGGTCGGCGGAAAGCTGTCGATGCTCGGGAATCTCGAGCTTCGCGCCCCGCTGGTTTGGCAACTGTGGGGGCATCTCTTCATGGATGCCGGCAATGTCTGGGATCACGCCGAGGCCTTCGGAATCGGCGATTTCCGCGTCGGCGCCGGATGGGGCCTCGCGATTATCACGCCGGTTGGGCCGGTGCGCTTCGACTACGGCTACCAGATCGCCAACAAATCGGTCTCCGGCCCGAACAGCAACTGGCATCTGGCGCTGATGTATTCCTTCTGATGGGCGCACCGAGGTTTGTGGCGGATGTTATGCTCGGGCGGCTGGCCAGATGGCTCAGGCTCGTCGGTTGCGACGTCCTCTACGACCGCCTCGGCGAGGACTCCGCCCTGCTTGCGCGTGCGCTGTTGGAGGGCCGGATTCTTTTGACCCGCGATGTTGCCCTCGCGAAGAGGGCCGGCGAGAATGGTTATTTTGTTAAAACAGAGGGCTTTCGCGCGCAGTTCGCCGAGATAGTCCGCAGTTTCGGGATCGCGCCCGATTTTAAAAGCGAATTCTGCCCCGAGTGCGGCGGCCGAACTGTCGAGGTTTCCCGCGAATCGGTCGAGGGGGGGGTGCCGGAATACACCCTCCAAACCCACGAGGCCTTCCGCCGATGCCCCAACTGCGGAAAGATTTACTGGGAGGGAAGCCATCGCCGGCTCGCGGCGGCCGAGCTCGAGAAAATCCTGTCGTGTAAGAATGAAGATCGATCGAATACATAGCCTCGATGTCCAAATCGACCGCGCTCGCGAGCTTCAGCTCGAGCTGGCGGAAAGGCTTGTTCTCGAGGGCGGGCCGAAGATCGAGAGACTACGAATCGTCGCCGGTTGCGATGTCGCTTTCGATTCCGCCGGAAAACGCGCCTTCGGAGCGCTTGTTCTGCTTTCATTCCCCGAACTCGAACTCCTCGAGTTGGTTCGGGGCGAGGCGCCGCTCAGGTTCCCCTATATTCCGGGCTATCTGAGCTTCCGGGAGATGGAGGTCCTCCTCGGGCTTTTCGAGGGGCTGAAGACAGTCCCCGACGCGGTTTTCGCCGATGGCCAAGGGATCGCTCATCCGCGCGGGCTCGGTCTCGCAAGCCACCTCGGGCTTTTCCTCGGCCTCCCGACGATAGGTTGCGCGAAGAGCCGCCTCGTCGGAACCTACCGCGAACCCGGCCAAAATAGGGGCGATTCGTCGCCGCTGTTTTATCGGGAAAGGCCGGTCGGCACAGTCCTCCGGACGCGCGCGAACACGAAGCCTATCTTCGTCTCGCCCGGACATCTTATTTCGGTTGAAAATGCCGCCGCTTTAGCGCTTGCGGTCGGAGGGCGCTTTCGGGTGCCCGAGCCCACGAGGTCGGCCGACAGATTGGTCTCGGAGTTCAAGCGGGAGACTATTCAGCGCGGTCTTGTTTAATTCGGAAAAGCCGTTTGAGGACGCGCGAGGAGACCTCGCCGACCTCGACGATATTGAGGATCTTTGAAAATAGAAGAAAGATCGCGAAATACAACGCGCATGGAAGTGCGAGTTTCAGGGATTTCGTCAAAAGCGGTATGTTCGTCTGAATTTCGCCGGAGAAGTCGATCACGAAAAGCCATGCGGTCAGCGCGCTGAGGCCTCCGGCGACAGTCACCCTCAACAGGTTCGACACGATCGGCCGAATCCTCATCTCGGGGAGCAGTTTCTTGATATTGAAAAGCAACATCACCGTGGTGAATATGCCCGTTAAGCTCGTCCCGAGGGCCAAGCCGGCGTGGTCGAAGTAGAACATGAAGATCATGCTCAGCTCGATATTTATCACCACCCCGAAGGCGGTTATCAGCACGGGGAGAAGGGTGTTTTTCAGGGCATAGAAACCCTGCGTCAGACCGCGTGTGAGGCCGAAGAACGGCAGGCCGATCATATAACACATCAGCGCCGAGGCGACCATGGGAGTAGAGCGCGCCGCATCGAAGCTCCCCCGCTCGAACAGAAGCGAGACAATCTCCGTCCTTAGAGTCACAGCCGCGAAAGCGATGGGCAGAAGCAGAGTGAATATCGATCGGGCGGTATATGAGAGAAGCCTCGCGAGCTTGTCGCGCTCTTGAAGCGCCGCGGACATCGACAGACTGGGGAGCGTAGCCGTCGCGATGGCGTAACCGACCAGCCCCAAGGGCAGAAACAGCAGGCGGTTGGCGTAGGTCAGCGAGCTTACGCTTCCGCCCGGAAGTAGCGAGGCCAGAAGCACATCGGCAAAGTAGTTAATCTGATGTGAGGCCAGCGCGAGTAGCCCCGGCAATAAAAGCAGGCCAACCTCGACCAGTTCGCGCAACCGCGAGCGCACCGACCACGAGAAGCGCCATCCGAGCCGGCGAATCCAAATAAACTGCCACAGGAACTGAAACGAGCTTCCGAGAACCACGAAAACAGCGACGGTCTCTATTCGCGAGGTCTCAGTGGAAACGAAATAGCCTGCGACCACCGCTCCGACGAGCCAGAAGAGGTTCATGAAGGCCGGCGCGACAGAGCTTACGAAGAACCTTCGACGGGCGTTGAGAATCGCTTGACAGTAGGCCGAAAGGCCCATAAACCCGGCAAACCCGAAGAGGATTCGCACGAGCTTGACAGCAAGAAGCCGCCTCGGCAGGTCGTCCTGCCAGCCGATTACCATTAGATTTATAAGCGTCGGCGCAAAGACAATACCGGCGGCGCAGATCAATATAAGTGCGACAAAAAGGGCGCTGAAAACCGCCGAGGCCATCTGATAGGCCGCCTCCGGGCCCTCGCGTTGTTCGACCTCGGTGAATTTCGGCAGAAAGGCCGCCGAGAGCGAGCCCTCGCCGACAAGGTTATGAAGCAGATTCGGGAAGCGAAAAGCCACCGAGAAGGCGTCCGCGGCGACACCGGTCCCGAAGACAGCGGCCATCGCCACCTCTCTCAATAGCCCGAACACCCGCGAGACAAGCGTCCCGAGGCCGACCATTATTGCGGAAACCGCGATTTTTCTTCGTTCGTCCATTGGCGATTAGGATAAACAATTATGAATGAAAAAGCACAAAAAAGATTACTTGCCCTTCACCTCAGCCCGAGGCGCGATTCCAACAGCTCGCGCCTTCTCGAGGTCGCTTTAGCCGGCGCGGCGGAGGCCGGCGTCGAGGTGATAAGTCTTTGGCCGATAGAGCTGAACATCGAGCCCTGTATCGCCTGCGAAACTTGCTTCAGCGGAGCGCCATGCCCGATCGCCGACGATATGCCTCGTGTTCGCGAGCTACTCGAGTCTGTCGATGCCGTCGCTATCGCGACTCCGTCCTATTTTTACGGTATCCCCTCGCAAGCCAAAGCACTCGTCGATCGTTGCCAACCCTTTTGGGCGCGAAAGTATATTCTTGCAGAAACCCTGCCATCGCGACCGGCCGCGGTAATCGAGGTCGCCGGTTCGGGCGGCGCGCGGGCCTTCGATGGAATTAACTTGACAATCAAATATTTCCTCGATAGTATCTTCATCGATATGCCCGAACCGCTCTCTTTTCGGCATATAGATTGCGAGCCTAAGGATTTGCCCGAAGAGGCGCTTCGTGCGGCCGCGGATTTTGGAAAACGATTTCTTTCAAGTTTGATTGAAAAGGAGAAATAGTGCGAATAGACAATGTCAGATCGAGAATAATCTCGGCGGGCCTCGATTCAGCGCTCATCAGCGACAGAACCAATGTCCGCTTTCTTTGCGGATACTCCGGCTCGAACGGCCTTCTTTTTATCAGCGCGGAAAGGGCCTTCTTCTTCACCGATTTTCGCTATAAAACGCAGGCTCCGCTCGAGGTTAAGGGCGCGGAGATAATCGTCTCTGATAACGGCTCTCTTTTCGAGGCCCTCACAGCGGTGCCCGAGGTTCAAAGCGCTCGAAAGATCGGCTTCGAGCGGTCGATGTCCTTCGCCGCGATTGATCGGCTCAAGGGCCTTCTGCCCGAATCCGCCGAGCTTTCGCCGATGGAGGATTTCCTCAACGATATGCGCGCGGTCAAAGACCCCGGGGAGGTCGATAAGATTCGGAAAGCCATAGCCGTCGCGGAGGAGGGCTGGCGGGGGACACTCCATATGATGCGCCCGGGCGTCGTCGAGCGGGATTTCGCCGCGGAGCTGGAATACAATATGCGCAAGGCCGGCGCGGACAAGAACTCCTTCGACACGATAGTCGTCAGCGGTAAGCGAAGCGCGCTGGTTCACGGTATAGCCGCCGACAAAAAACTCGAGGCCGGCGATTTCGTCACTGTCGATTTCGGCGCCTTCGTCGATGGCTGGGCGAGCGATATCACGCGAACGATGATCTTGGGAGAGCCCTCCGCAAAACAGCGCGAGATATACGAGCTGGTCTATTCCGCTCAGGCCGCGGCGATTGGGGCCGCGCGCCCCGGCCTTATCGGGCTGAACCTCGACGCTGTCGCGAGGGATATTATCAAAGAGGCCGGTTACGGCGATTTTTTCGGTCACGGCCTCGGCCACGGCCTCGGGCTTTTAGTCCACGATTCCCCGCGCGTAGGCTCGCTTTCGGAGAATATTCTGCCGGAGTTCTCGGTAGTCACGATCGAGCCGGGGGTCTATATCCCCGATTTCGGCGGCGTCCGAATCGAGGACGATGTGCTTCTGATCGGCGATTCCTGCGAGGTTTTAACAAGCCTCCCCAAGCGAATCGACGAGGTGATTGTCTCATGAGAACATCGCCCCCGACGAAAAATATGCCCGGCGGCCAAGTTGTCTAAGCCCCGCAAATACGCCCATATCAGCCTCGGAGTCTTGCTCTTGGGGCTGTTCGTGTATTTGATCTTTCCCGCATGGTTTTGGGGTTCGCTGGCGCTGTGGGGCGCGGCTTTCGTCATCGGCATAGTGGCGCTTGTTTTCAACGGAAGGGCCTTCCCGAACACCGAGCAGATGATCGGTCAAGATCCCCACGGCCTCGATCTGATAGGCTATATCGAGGTTTATGTAACCATGGTTCCCGCTATCTCGCTCGTTGCGATATTGATATTCAGCTATATTCTCCGCAGGGGGATGTAGATTTGGCGATAATCGTCCAGAAATACGGCGGCTCCAGTGTCGCGGACACGAGCCGGATCATGAATGTCGCCCGTCGCGTTGTCGAGAGAAAGCGGCGCGGCGACGATGTCGCGGTGGTTGTTTCCGCTATGGCCGACACCACCGACGATTTAATCAGTCTGGCAAAACAGATCGACGAGGCGCCGCCCGAGCGCGAGCTCGATATGCTCCTCACCGCCGGCGAGCGGATCAGCATGGCGCTCCTGTCGATTGCCATCCGGAAATTGGGCGTGCGCGCGGCCAGCTTCACCGGAAGTCAGAGCGGAATTATCACCGACGACGATCATACGCGCGCGCGGATCATCGATGTCCTCCCGACGCGGATCATCGAGACTATGAACTCCGGCGCGGTGGCGATAGTCGCGGGTTTTCAGGGGGTTTCCGGCAAAAAAGAGGTGACCACTCTCGGCCGCGGCGGCTCGGACACAACCGCGGTCGCCCTCGGAGTCGCCCTCGGCGCGGAGGTCTGCGAGATTTATACCGATGTCGAGGGAATATTCTCCGCCGACCCGCGCAGGGTTGCCTCCGCGCGGCTGATCGAGGAGCTGTCCTTCGAGGAAACGCTCGATTTGGCCTATTTCGGCGCCGGTGTGATTCATTCGCGCGCGGTCGAATTGGCGAGGGTATCGAGGCTTCCGCTTCTCATCGCGTCGAGCCTCGTCGAAAGGGAAGGAACGAGAATTATGAGCGAAAACCGTGGTATGGAACGCCCGCGCTTCGTCGGCCTTTCTCGGCGGGAGGATGTCTGCTTCTGCCGCGCCGAACTGCCGGATTCCCGCGCCGTCGCGGAGCTTTTCGGCGAGGCCGAGAGGGAACGGATTCAGCTCGGCCTTTCGAGGGCCGAGAGAACAGAGCGCGGCTTCAATGTCAGCTTTTTAGCCGAGGGCAAGGACGCCGGAAGCCTGTCCGGTCTCGTCCAAAGGTTCGGCCTGAGGGTCGATCCCGAGGTTTGCCTCGTCGGGATGGTCGGCGAGGAGATCTCGCGCAGGCCGGGCGTGCTTGCGGAGGCGGTCTCCTTCCTCGACAGCCTCGGGATTGTGCCGCACGCGGTCGAGACGACGCAGATCAGCATTGCCTTCGTGCTTAAGAGCTCCTGCGGCGCCGAGACCGAAAAAGCGCTACATGAAAAATTCATTCGTGGCGATGCTTTTTGACGATAAACGAAGCAAATATTGCGATTGTCGGGGCAACCGGCCTTGTCGGAGGAAAGACGCTCGAGGTGTTGGCCGAACGAGGCCATTACCCTGAAAAGCTCTCGCTCTTCGCCTCGGAGCGGTCGGCCGGAAAGCGGATAGCATTCAACTCGCGCGAATTTATCGTCGAGCCGCTTTCCTCCGCGGAGGGCAAGCGCTTCGATATCGCGATCTTCGCGGCCGGCTCGGCTGTCTCCCGCGAATGGGCGCCTCGTTTCGCGAAGGCCGGCGCGGTGGTGATCGACAAGTCGAGCGCTTGGCGCGATGATCCGGAATGCCCGCTGGTCGTGCCGCAGGTCAACGAGGCCGCGCTCGATTCTATCCCGAAGGGGATAGTCGCCAGCCCAAACTGTAGCACCTCCGGCCTCGTGATCGCGCTGAAGCCTCTCTTCGACAGCTTCGGAAAGCCGAGATTCATCTTCGTCGCGACCTACCAGTCGGTCTCGGGAGCCGGCAGAGGCGGAAACGAAGCTCTCTCGCGCCAGCGCGCAGGCGAGGATTTTTGCGGCATCTTCCCGCGGCCGATTCACGACAACCTGATTCCGGTTATCGGTAAAATTGACGGCGACGGCTTCAACGAGGAGGAAACCAAGCTTTGCTCCGAGACACGCAAGATATTGGGAATGAGTGACTTACAACTTACCGCGACGGCCGTGCGTGTTCCGGTGATGGTCAGCCATTCGGAGGCTGTGACGATTGTTTTCGAGGATGAGGTTACGGCTGAGAAGGCCGAGCGCGCACTCGAGAGCGCTCCGGGGCTGAGGCTTTACCGCCTCCCGGATTTCCCGACGCCGCTCGAGGCCGCCGGAATCGACGATGTCCTCGTCGGCCGAATACGCAACACTCGCGGCGACGCGAGAATTTTGAGCATGTTTATATCGTTCGACAACCTGCGCCGAGGCGCGGCCACAAACGCGGTCGATCTTATGGAGTGTATTGCGCGGAGGCTGTTTTAGATAATGTCGGGTTGTTTCGCGCGGATTCTGTCGCGGATATACCAAAAAACAAGGGCAACAGCTACAGCGACAAAGTAAAGGATGACCATTGTCTCAAGGTCGAGCTCGGCGAGAATAGTCACGCCGGCCGGAACGAGCGAGTATAATAACCATAGAAGCCATTCGATCATAGTTTCCTCCAGTTCTGTGAAAAAATAGGCGCGCGCGGACAAAAGTCAAGGAGATATTTTGAAAGACTCGATCAACGATTTCGTGGGCAGACCCGGTTGGGACGCCTATTTCATGCGTATGGCCGAGCTGGTCTCGACGCGTTCGACCTGCCTTCGCCGAAGGGTCGGCGCTGTGCTGGTGCGCGAAAGGCGAATTCTCGCGACCGGTTATAACGGCGCCCCGCAGGGACTTCGCCATTGCGCCGAGCTCGGTTGCCTTCGCGAGGAACTCGGCATCCCGAGCGGCGAGCGGCACGAGCTTTGCCGGGGAATTCACGCCGAACAAAACGCGATTATTCAGGCCGCGATCTTCGGAGTAAGCACGCGCGGCTCGGTGCTCTACTGCACAACCAAGCCCTGTATAATTTGCACGAAGATGCTGATAAACGCCGGCGTCGAACGCTTCGTCGTCTCCGAGCTTTACAACGACGACTTGGCCGACAGCTTCATGAAGGAGGCCGGTATAATAGTCGATTTTATCCCGCGCGAGGAGTATTGGTCGAATGAGGTTTAAAGCGCTCATATATGCGTCGGTTATAGCTTTGCTATTCGCGGCCTCCTGCGATTTCGGCGATATGCGGAGCATATGTATGACCATCGACGGGGAGGTTTACACTGCTGAAAACGCTCGCATCGCGGTCTCGCAAATAGGCTCGGAGAGCTACCATATCTTCCTCTCCACAAAAAGGCCGGAGGTTCGTATCGCTTGGGAGGCCGACTCCAAAGACCCCGAGAGCTGGCGCGGAAAGATCTTCCGTGTGAAAAACTTCGCGGCGAGCTTCGACAAGTTGCGGCTCAGCCACGCGGATTCCGATGTCGGAATGATTATCGAGATCACCGATATAGACGGCCCCTTTGTTTCAGGCAAGTTTTCCGGTTGGGTCGGCGTGGGCGCCGGGACGCATCAAATAAGCAACGGCTCATTTCGCGCACCGGCGACCTTCTGGAAAAGATAGATTTCCATTGCGAAAATCGGCCTGAAGGCCTATTTTAAAACGACTTAAATAATTAACATAAGGATTTATCGATGAAACTCCCTCTCAAATGGCTTCTCGAGCTTTGCCCCATCGAATTCAACCCCGAAAGGATCGCCAAACTCCTCACCGAAAGCGGCTCAGAGGTCGAGGAGATTCAGGATTTCTCGAGCCGGATCGCCGGTGTTGTCGTCGGGCGGGTGGCGGAGATTGTCGAGAACACCCCGCTTCCGGGCATGACGAAATGCATGGTCGATTACGGCGCAGGCGCTCCGGCGCAGGTGCTATCCCGCGCCCCGGGGATCAAGCTCGGCGCGAAGTATCCCTTCGCCCCGATCGGCGCGAGGCTTTTCGGCGGAAAGACCATCGGGGTCGCCGAGTTCGAGGGCGTGGCCTCGGAGGGTATGCTCTGCTCCGGCGTCGAGATCGGCCTCGGAGAGCCGAAGGACAGGCTTCTCGAGCTTCGCGCCGACGAGCCGTTGGGCGGCGATATCTCGAAGCTACTCGGATGGGACGACTTTGTCCTCGAGCTCGAGATCACCCCGAACCGCCCGGACTGCTATGGAATTCTGTCGCTCGCTCGAGAGCTTTCCGCCCTGACCGGAGCGCCGCTTGTCGATAGCCGCAAACTCCCGCTTCAAACCGGAAACGAGGCCTCCGAGGCTATCAAAATTCGCCTCGAGGACAGCGCCGGTTGCCCGCGCTACTGCGCGCGAGTCGTCGAGGGCGTCGAGATCGGCCCCTCGCCGCTATTTGTCATGGGTCGCCTTTTGGCCTGCGGAGTCCGGCCGATAAACAATATCGTCGATGCGACGAATTATATAATGATGTTCCTCTCGCACCCACTCCACGCCTTCGACCTCGACAAGCTCGGCTCGGACACGATCGTCGTGCGCTCCGCCGCGGAGGGCGAGGCCTTCGTCACGCTCGACGGCGAGAAGCGAACCCTCAACCGCAATAACCTCATGATCGCCACGCCCTCGCGCGCGCTGGCCGTCGCCGGCGTTATGGGCGGCAAGGACAGCGAGGTGGACGCCTCCACACAGCGAATCCTCATCGAGTCGGCCTATTTCAACCCGCGCCGAATTCGCGCCTCCTCGCGAGGGCTCGGGCTTGTCACCGAAAGCTCGCTCCGCTTCGAGCGGGGCGCAGACCCCAACGGCGCCGCGCGGGCGGTTGACGAATGCTCTGCGATGATGAACGAGCTGGCCGGCGGTGTTGTCCGAAGGGGGATTGTCGATGAATACCCCGAGCCGATCGAGCCCTTGGAAATAAAGCTTTCCCCGCAGAAAGTCGCCTCGGTCATCGGTGTGAAGATCCCCGAGGAGGACTACTCGCCGGCGCTTAAAGCCCTCGGTTTCGAGCGAACCGCAAAGGGCTGGATCGCCCCGACCTTCCGCCCCGATGTCACGCGCGAGATCGACCTCGTCGAGGAGGTCGGCAGGCTTTACGGCTACGGCAATCTCGAGCCATCCCTTCGTGCCGCGGGCCCGGTTTCCGCGCGGAACACCGAGGAGAATATCGTCGCGGCCAAGATAGGAGAGCTTTTGCGCGCGAACGGCTTCTTCGAGGTCATGTCCGACACTATGGCCAAAGAGGCCGATTTCAAACCACTTTTCAAGGGCGATTTTGTCCGCCTCGAGAACCCGATATCGAGCGATTTCGCGGTGATGCGGCCCCTTCTCGTGCCGAACCTGCTTCGAATCGCGGGTTTCAACCTGAACCGCGAATCGAGCTCGATTCGACTTTATGAGATCGATAAGATCTATCGCAAGGTCGGCGGCGATTTCATAGAGGGCAAATCGGTCGGCCTCGTCGCAGGCGGAGCGGCCAACTCCGAGAGCTGGAGCGCCGCGCCGCGAAATATAGATTTCTTCGACCTCAAGGGCGTCATCGAAGCGCTCGCAGAGTCGCTCTGCCTCGAATTATCGATGAAACCGGCAAATATCGAGGGCCTCGCCGACGGCAAGGCCCTCGAGATCGTCTTCCCCGAATGCGAAAGCGGATTCGCCGGTTTGATCGATCCCGCACTCGCAGGCCGTTTCGATATCGAAATTCCGATCTTCTCCGCGGAGTTCCCGCTCGAGGCCTTCGTCTCGGCGCGCCGCGAAATAAAGAAATTCGCGGGCCTCCCGCGCTTCCCCTCGACGAGGCGCGATGTCGCGCTTATTGTCGATTCCGCGGTGCCGGCCGGCGAGATACTCGATTTCGCGATGAAGAACTTCCCCGCAAAGCTCGAAAGGGCCTTTATCTTCGATGTTTACGAGGGCAAGAGCGTCGAGGCGGGCAAAAAATCGGTCGGGCTGGCGGCTATCTTCCGCGACGGCGAGGCCACGATCACCGATATCGAGGCCAACGAGCTTCACTCCGCGCTCGTCGAGGGCCTACTGAAGCGCTTTTCCGCGAGAATCAGGAAATAAAGAAAGGTTGAAATATTAACTTATATACAGCATACTGTTTTAGGTGATGGATATGATTTTCCCTGATTTACGACTTGGAGATTGTAAGCAAATATTAAAAGAATTGCCGAGCGATTCAGTAGATTTGATATTTACATCGCCACCCTATGCCGACCAGCGAAAAAACACCTATGGCGGAATAAAGCCGGATGAATATGTAGATTGGTTTTTACCAATATCAAAAGAGCTCCTCAGAATTCTCAAGCCAACCGGAACTTTTATCCTCAATATAAAAGAAAAAGTCGTCGATGGGGAAAGAAGCACCTATGTAATAGAGCTAATTCTTGAAATGAAAAAGCAGGGTTGGTTATGGACTGAGGAGTTTATCTGGCATAAAAAGAATTGCTATCCGGGTAAATGGCCCAATCGTTTCAGAGATGCATGGGAAAGACTCCTTCAATTTAACAAAAACAAAGTTTTCGATATGTATCAGGAAGAGGTTATGGTTCCCACGGGCGATTGGGCCCGAAGTAGGCTCAAGAACCTCAGTGAAACCGACAAAACTCGGGACGAGTCCAAGGTCGGAAGTGGATTCGGGAAAAATATTTCAAACTGGGTCAATAGAGATCAAGCTTATCCAACCAATGTTTTACACTTGGCTACCGAATGCGGTAATAAGGATCACAGCGCCGCCTTTCCCGAAGGGCTTCCCGAGTGGTTCATTAAGCTTTTCACTAAACCATACGACACGGTTTTAGACCCCTTTATGGGCTCGGGAACGACAAATTTAGTCGCTCAAAGATTGGATAGAAAGTCTATAGGTATTGAAATATCGAAAGAATATTTTCAGATAGTTAAAGATAAGCTTAGTCAGACCAAAATGCTCTTGGAAGTGCGGTGATACATGTGCCTTAACCGAATTACCGATTATGTCGTCATGAACATTGATTCTTTTCATCAAAAGAGAATCGAAAGCCTAAATAATCTAAAACTCAAGACTGTTCTGAAAAAAAAGAACCCATACTTGTTCAAAGCAAAATATATACTCACAGCCGAGCAGATCATTAAAAGTCTCACAGACGCTTTTATTTCCTCCAACGAAGAAACTATCTTTGGTGATTGGCTCGAGGGTCTAGCAATTTTTGTTAATCATGACAAGTATGGGGGATGGAAATCGGGTATCAGCGGGATTGACCTCGAATTTGATAATAATGGTATTCGCTATATTGTTGCGATCAAATCCGGCCCTAATTGGGGCAATAGTAGCCAAGTCGAAAAAATGAAGTCAGACTTTCTCTCGGCGAAGCGAACCCTCCGCACGAGCAACTCAGGGTTAATAATCAAAGCTGTTAACGGATGTTGTTACGGAAGGACGAAGAATATTGACAAAGGGGATTATTATAAACTTTGCGGCCAGCTATTCTGGGAGTTCATTTCAGGAGATGCGGATCTATACAAACAGATTATTATTCCCCTCGGTTCGAGCGCTCGAGAAAAGAATGATCTTTTTTTAGAGTCTTATTCTCGAATGATTAATAGGTTTACAGTCGAATTTGCCCGTGAATTCTGTCTTTCAAGCGGTGAAATCGATTGGAATAAATTGATTGAATTTAACTCGGCTAAGTATTAGCTATTTTCGAAAGGCAAATATGTCACTTCTTATCGTTGGTTCGGTAGCGCTCGATTCGGTCGCGACCCCCGAGGGCAAGACGGACGACGCCCTCGGCGGAAGCGCGACCTATTTCTCCGTCGCGGCAAGGCTTTTCGGCCCGCCGGTCAATGTCGTCGCTGTGGTCGGCGAGGATTTCCCCAAGCGCCATATCGAGATGCTCCTCGGAAAGGGCGTCAATATCGACGGCCTCCAGATCGCACCGGGCAAAACCTTCCGCTGGGCGGGCGTTTACGACGAGTCCTTCGGCGACCCCGCGACTCTGGACACCCAGCTTAATGTCTTCGAGCATTTCTCGCCGAAGCTCCCGGAGCAATACTGCTGTAGCAGTTTCGTCTTTCTCGGCAATATCGACCCGGCGCTTCAGGGCGTCGTCGTCGATCAGGTAAAATCGCCAATCCTAATCGCCGCGGACACAATGAATTTCTGGATCGAGGGCAAATTGACCGAGCTTAAAAAGCTAATCGCGCGCGTCGATCTGCTCGTGATAAACGCGCTCGAGGTCAGAATGCTGTCCGGCGAGAAAGGCCTTCTGGCCGGCGCGCGCAAGGTGCTTTCGATGGGGCCGAAAATCCTCGTTATAAAACGCGGCGAATTCGGCTCGATGCTCGTAACGAAGGACGAGCTGTTCGTCCTGCCGGCCTACCCCATCGAGGCCGTCAAAGACCCAACCGGCGCGGGCGACAGCTTTGCGGGCGGCTTCATGGGCTACCTCGCCTCGCGCGGCAAGGTCAACTTCGAGGAGCTCAAGCGCGCGTTGGTCGCCGGAACTGTCGTCGCGAGCTTCAATGTCGAGGGCTTCAGTTTAGAGCGGCTCATCTCCGTGACATCGGAGGATATCCGCGGCCGAATGGAGCATTTCCGCAAAATCACCGAATTCACAGTGCCGCAGTGTTTTGGAGGCTAAATAGCGAGATCGCTTGAAATAAGGCATTCAATCGAGGGCTTCCTCGAATGGATCGAAATTGATAAAGGCTTGGCGGAGAACACCACCGAGGCCTATTTGAACGACTTGCGCGATTTCGCCGAATACCTCGCGGGAAGGGGGGTCGCCTCCCCCGAGGAGGTGACGCCGGTAATTATCGCGGCTCACCTCCGAGCGCTGACCGAGATCGGGCTATCCTCGAAGTCGATTGCCAGAAAGATGAGCAGTATTCGAGGGCTTTTCAAGTATATCGTCGCGGAGGGGTTGCTGAAAAAGGACCCGACCGAGGGCCTTAAAATGCCCAAACTGCCCTCCTCGCTTCCCGAGGTCCTCAGCTTCGAGCAGATTGAAAAAATCCTCGGTGCTATCAACCTCGAAGGGCCGCGCGGCCTCGGAATCCGCGATAGGGCGATTATCGAAACCCTTTACGGCACCGGTGCGCGCGAGTCGGAGCTTATCAATATGGAAACCGGCGATGTTTACAAAGATATCGGCTTCGTTCGCCTTTTCGGCAAGGGCAAAAAGGAACGCCTCGTCCCGATCAACGACTCCGCGCTCTATTGGATAGACCGATATTGCCGCGATGTCCGCCCCGCGTTGAAAAAGGACAAGCGCACGCCGACCCTTTTCCTCAATGTCCGCGGCGGAAGGCTGAGCCGAATGGGGCTTTATAAAATAGTAAAAGGCCGAAGCGACACCGCCGGAATCGAGGGCGTCCACCCGCATATATTCAGGCACTCCTTCGCGACCCACCTCGTCGAGGGCGGGGCCGACCTGCGCGCCGTCCAAGAGATGCTCGGCCACGAGGATATCAGCACGACGCAGATTTACACGAACATAGGCAAAGAGTATCTGCACGGCCTCTATCACAAGTATCACCCAAGGGGATAATATGCCGAGGGCGGTTGTTTTCACGATTCTTATAATCATCTGCGCGAGCGCCTTCGCGCAGGCGTCCTTCATGGATAATCTCGGCAAGCCGGTTTTCGACAACAAGATACTGTATGCCCCCTCCGACAACGACTCCACAACGGATATCGAGGTCTATCTGTCCATCTTCAGCACCGGCCTGCAGTTTATTCGGCAAAGGCCCTTCTACCGCGCCGAATTCGATGTCCTAATCGCGCTTTATAGCGGCGACGAATTGGTCGCGAAACTCGGCGTTCGCGATTCGCTTATAGTCGAGGGCTACAGCGAAACCAATTCGCGCGATGTCGCCGCCGATGTTGTCTATACTCTCGAGCGGATTCCCCCCGGGGAATACAGGATTCTCATCTCGGTGCTCGATATCGAATCGAAGGAGAAGTTCTCGAAAGAGGCCGATATAAAAGTCCCTATTTTCAAAAGGGTTTCGGCGGTCGCGCTCGGACCGATAATCCTTTTCGACGGCGGCGGCCGTCATCGCGAGCACTATTCGGGGTATCCCATCGGCGATTCGGTCTTCTTCGGAACGACAATCGCGGTGAACCCGCCCGAATCGGTGGATATTGTCATTGCGATCGAAAGGGGCGACTCGGTTATCGTTGCGGATACCCTTTTCGCGATCTCGAAATACACGAGGCTTCGAGCCGCTATGCCGCTCCCTTCGGGCCTCGGAGCCTTCAGGCTGACAACGGCCGCCCTCGACGGCGGCGTGACGATAGCCCGAGTTTACAGGGATGTCGTCCTTTCGGGGAGGAATGCCTATCGAATCGCGGTCGATCCGCATGAGGCGGTCGAACAGCTGAGCCTCATCGAGAGTGGCTCGGAGCTTAAGGCCTTGAGAAATGCGCTTAAAAACAGCCCCGAATCGGTGGACAGCCTGATCGAGGTTTTCTGGGCGGAAAAAGACCCGACCCCGAGCACTGAGTTCAACGAACTCCGCGAGGAATTCGACAGGCGCGTCGCTTTGGCCAATGTCAGATTTCGCGAGAGCCATCAGGGATGGCGCTCGGATAGGGGGAGGGTTCTTATCGTTTATGGCGAACCGGACGAGGTGGAGAGCCACCCCTTCGAGATGGGCTATTTGGCCTATGAGATTTGGTATTACAACAACCCCCGGCGAACCTTCTATTTCGAGGATCGCCATAGCGATGGAACCTACGAGTTAATAAGGCAGGAATGATGAAAAGAGCAATCTACATAATCGCGCTGATAGCCGCGGCTCAAGCCGTTCTCGCTGGAGTCGGCGGATTCGCACTCGATGTCGATATCTTTCGCGGCTCGAGCGAGGGCGACAGCTCGCTCGTCGATATTGTATGGTCGATCAACAGGGGCGCGCTCGCCTTCGAGCGCTTCGATTCGATCTGGGCGGACACGCTGTTATTCGATATCGAGGTATTCAAGGGCGACGAGCCTGTTTACAGCGCCGCGTTGAACCGAATAATACAAATTCCCCGCGGCGAGATGGTCACCCGCGATTACCTCCTTTTCGACAAGAACTCCGCTGTCCTCGACACCGGTAAATACCGGCTGACCTTCACCGCGATCGATCTCGGCGACGGCGATTCCGTTTTCGAGGAGTTAAACTTCGAGCTTTCCGCTCGAGCAAAGGGCCTTAGTGTTTCGGAAATAGCCCTTTTCTCCGATGTCTCGATCGACAGCGCGGGCGGGGCTTTCAGCTTCGGCAATCTTAAGATGCTCCCTAATCCGGCCGCCTCGTTCGGTTCCTCCTTTCCCACTATGTTCGTCTATCTCGAGGCCTACGACGCCGAGAGCGCCGATACCTTCGAGCTTGTTTACTCGATTCGGGATTCAGCGGGGAAAAGTATTAAAATATTCGACCCGATAATCAAGCCCTCCTCCGACGATGCGGTGCCGATCCTCAACGGCTTCAACGTTGTCGGATACCCCGAGGGCGAATACTCGATCGAGGTCCTTCTCAAATCGACCAAGACCAAAAAAGAAATCGCCAAAAGCAAAGAATTCTCCGTGGTTAAAAAGCAGTTCAAACCCGAACCGACGGTCATCCGAGCGGATACCTCGAACCTCGAAAGAGAACTCGACTATATCCATTACCTGATCTCGACCTCCGATAAAAATTTCTACCAAAAACTCACGCCCGAGGGCAAGGCCGAGTTTCTCCTTCGATGGTGGGAAAACCGCGACCCCGAACCGCGAACCCCTGAAAACGAGTATCGCGACGAGATTATAGGCAGGTGGAATTATGCCAATTCCGCCTTCGGCGAAAACGGTTGGCTCACCGACCGCGGCCGAGTCTTCATTGTTTACGGTGCACCGGATAATATCGAGCGAAGCCAGTTCACTTTGGACAGTAACCCATGGGAACAATGGGATTATTACTCTTTACAGGGCGGAGTCTATTTCATCTTCGCCGACGAAAAGGGGATCGGGATCTATCGCCTCGTCCATTCGACAGCCTCCGGCGAACCCTTCGATACCTCGTGGCTCAGCAAGCTGTCCAATCCCCACGGGAATACCCGCGAAGAAGAAAGGTGATAACCTCGTCTCGGGAAAAACTATTAGCGTAAAACCTCCCTCGCCGGGGGGCGTCGGGATCTCTTTTCCTCTGGAAAAGAGATCGCCGTGCGGCCGGAAGGTAGTTTTCCGATTGAAATTGGAGCTTTTTCATCCGGCCGCGCGTCACGCGCGAAGCGCGTCCGACGCCCCCCGGGCGAGGTGTTTTTGTGAATAGCGATAGTTTTGTGGGGAGAACACCGGGCTTGACAAATTGAAGAAAGTATCTATTTTGAATAAATAATGGCGGATTCTGACAATGAATGATGAGCAATTAGTCACCATGTTTTCGGCGTTTGTTGCCGAAAAGCCGGGCGATCCAAGGTTCGCGCGGCTTGGTGATATTTATTTGCAGAGGGGCGATCTTCGCAAAGCGCTCGAGATCCTCACCGCCGGGGTGAGCGCGAACCCCACCTATGTCACCGGCCAACAGGTCTTGGCGCGCGCGCTTTTGAAGGCGGGCTATTTCAAGGAGGCCCGCGACCGTTTCGATATAGTGCTCAGGATAGATCCGGGCAATGTTGCCGCTATTTGGGAGATCGCGAGGATAGAATTCAAGCAGGGCAACACCAAGGATGGAATCGAGCGGCTGAAGGGACTTCTGTCCTTGGACCCCTTCGACGAGAAGGCGAAGCGGGAGCTGAAGAACCTCAATGTCGAGGTTTCGGAACAAACCCTGCCCGCGATGCAGGCCAAACCGACCGAGGCCATAGAGCAAAAGGCCGCCACACCGGCTCCGCCTCAGAAGTCGGAGATCGTTTTCAACGGAATCGAAAAACGCTCCGCCCCCACGATCGACGAGATTACCTCTGTCGAAAAGGAGCTCGAAGAGCTACTTAAGATGGACATCTCGGGCGAGGACACCTCCGGCGGTTTCGACATGGACCAGATGTCCTCGGAGGAGGGGCTTTTAGCGCCGGAGAGCGTTTTCGAGCCTATCGAGGAGGAAGAGGAGAGCGAGGCGGGGATCGAGTCGAAGAGGGACTTCGTTTCGCCCGAGATAGCCTCAGCGAAGAAGGCCTCTGAAAGCCTGCTCGAGTCGGCTGTTTCCTCGATCGAAGAATCGATGCCCGAGTTCGATTTGGGAGCATTCTCCGCCGCGCCCGCACCGACAACTCCTAAGGTTCAGCCTCCTCCGGCTGCAGTCGAGGAACCCGACCTTTCCGAGGGGTTCGGATCTTTCAATCTCGAAGAAACCACGCAAACCGCGCCCGCGCCGCTAATCGAAACGCCCGTCGAGGAGCAGGCGGTTACCGCGGAGGATATGCCCGCATTTGATATCTATGATAGGGCCGATGAAGATTTCGATTTCACTCCACCCTCGTCCCAAACCAATATAAAAGCGCCTCCCGAAGCAAGTCGAGCGGTCGCGCCCCCCGAAGCCCCCGATAGTTCGGCGTTAGAAGACGGCTTCGATTTCACTCCGCCCTCGAAAGAGGAGCCGGCTGTTGTTCAAAAGGAGGAGCCGTCCAAGGCCGTCGATGCCGTCCCGGATGACTTCTTCGACTTCACTCCGCCTCCACGGCAAAAGGCTCCGACGGTAAAACCCACAAGTATGGCCGATGCCCTCAAACAGCTCGAGGTAGTCGAGGAGCCGGAGGTTTCCCCCGAGCCCCAAGTAGCCGCTACGCCTACAGGGGAGGCTAAAACTCCCGCTCCGGCCCCCCGGGGCGAGATCGAGCAAGAAAAGATCACCGCCGACGATATACCGGTTTTCGATATCGGCGCTCCCGAAAAGCCGAAAGCCGATATTACAAGCATCGGCGGCTATTTCTTCACTGAGGATATCGGTCAAGAAAACCCTTCGCCGGCTGTTGATGATATTGGAATCGAGTTTCGCCACGAGTTTAAACCCGCTCAGGAACCTCTCGAGATCGAGGGCTTCGAGGGAACGGCGTCATTCAACCCGCCCTCCGAGAAACTTTCCAGCCCCGAGTTCACCGAGATAGAGTTCGCCGACGAGCTCGACGGAATCGTTCCACGAGGGGAAAACGGCGCTCTCGGTGAGGCCGCCGAACCCGCGGAGGAGCCGCAGGGCGAAGACGCCTCCGACTTCGCCGACGGGCAGGATATGAATACCGTTACCTTCGCCGAGATTTGCGTCGGCCAAGGCAAGATCAAGAGGGCAATCTCAATCTACAAGGCCATCCTGCAGAAAACTGCCGAGCCGAATGAAAGAGACCGTTTCGAGAAAAGGATAGATCATCTTAAAAAAATCCTTTCGTCCGGCATAGATGCAAGCTCTTCCTAAAAACAAAACCCTTTCGGCGCCGCTCGCCGGAATCTCGGATTCCGTATTTTGCGCTTGGGCTCTTCGCCATGGCGCAGGTTTGGTCTTCAGCGGTATGGTCTCGGCCGAGGGACTGAGGCGCAAAGCCCCTAAAACACTATCCTTACTCGATTTTGACAAGTCGGTCGCGCCGCTGGGGATTCAGCTCTTCGACGACGATCCGATTGCTATGTCCGAGGCCGCGAAAATAGTCCAAGACAGTGGTTTCGGGCTTATCGATGTCAACCTCGGATGCCCTGCAAAGAAGGTTTTCCGAAAGGGGGCGGGTGTCTCGCTTTTATCCGACCCGCAAAAGGCCGCGGAACTCGTCGCCGCGGTTGTTTCCGCGGTTTCAATCCCCGTCAGCGCGAAGATCCGCACCGGAATCGACGACCACTCGGCCTTCGAGGAGGCTATCCCGCGCCTCGTAGATGCCGGCGCCTCCTTCATTACTTTGCACGCGAGAAGCCGAAAACAGGGCTTCTCCGGCACCGCCGATTGGGATATGATCGCTCGCGCCGTCCAGATCTCCTCTGTCCCGATCGTCGGAAACGGCGATATCGATTCCGGCCGGGCCGCCCTTCGAATGATCGAATCGACCGGTTGCGCCGCGGTGATGATCGGCAGAGCCTCGCTCGGAAACCCATGGGTCTTCGCCGAGGTGTCGAGCGCTATCCTCGGCGGGGACAGCCCCTCTGCCCCGAGCGACTTCGATCGCTTGACGGCCTGCGCCGACTATGTCGCCGATATGGCCGCCTTTTACGGCGACACGCGTGCCGGAACGATCGCCCGGAAATTCGTCGGATGGTTCACTAAGGGCATGGCGCGCAGTAAGGCGATTCGCGCGGGGGCCTTCAAGCTCGAGAATGCGGGCGAAGTTGTTGAATTTTTAAAACAGGAAAGGGAATCCTATGCCAGTTGATGTTGTCGGCAAGGTCACCGAAAAGAGGTTGGTCGCGCGGGACACGATCCGAATCGCGATCGACGCGCCGGAGGTGGCAAAAGACGCCCGTCCGGGGCAGTTCGTCATGATATGCAACACCGTTCCCACCTTCGACCCCTTTCTGCGCAGGCCCTTCGCGATCACCGGAGCCGAATGGGGCCGGATCGAGCTGATTATCCGCGTGGTCGGATGGGGATCGGCACTTCTCGCCAACCTCTCCGAGGGCGGGGAGGTGCGAATTCTCGGGCCTTTGGGCAACGGCTTCCCCGACCCGAAGGGCGGGGTGATCCTCGCCGCGGGCGGGATCGGTATCGCGCCACTGCTTTTCGCCTCCAGAAGATGGCCCTCAGCGGAGCTTCTTTACGGCGAGCCCTCGCTGGACTGGGTTTGCGACCTTTCGCGCGAAAAATTTTGCCACTTCGAGCTTTCAACAGACGACGGTTCCGCCGGCGAGAAATGCAATGTCGTTAAGCTTTTAAGGAAAAGGCTCGCGGCTTCACCTCTGCCCGTCTTCGCCTGCGGCCCGGAGCCTATGTTAGAGGCGGTCGCCAAGGCCTGCAAACGCGCGAAGGTCGATTGCTTCGTCTCGCTCGAGGAGCATATGGCCTGCGGAGTCGGCGCCTGCCAAGGTTGCGCCGTATTGACCAAAGACGGATACAAGCGTGTCTGTAAAGACGGCCCGGTCTTCGACGCGCGCAAGATCGAATGGGGGAAAAGATGAGCAAACTCGCGGTTTCAGTCGGCTCGGTTCGCTTGAAAAATCCGGTGCTCGTCGCAAGCGGTTGCTTCGGCGTCGGCAGGGAATACGGCGAGCTTTTCGATCTGTCGCTCTTGGGCGGAATCGTCACGAAGACAGTCACCCGCGAGCCGAGGGCGGGCAACCCCGCACCGCGCCTATGGGAAACCCCCTCGGGGATGCTCAACTCTATCGGCCTTGCGAACCCCGGAATCGAGGTCTTCATCGAGAAGGAGATCCCATTTCTGAATGATGTGGGTTGCGCGGTCGTCGTCAGTATTGCCGGCAAGGTTTTCGAGGATTTCGAGGAGCTTGTCCGCCGGCTCGACCCGATAGAATGTATCGACGCGATCGAGATCAATGTCAGCTGTCCCAATGTCAAAGAGGGCGGGCTGGCCTTCGGAACCTCGCCGGAGACAGTCGAGTCGCTGGTCGCGACTCTGAGACCGCTAACCGCAAAGCCGCTTTGGGTCAAGCTCACACCGGATGCCACCGATATCGCCCTCATCGGAAGGTCTGCGGTAAACGGCGGCGCCGACGCGCTTTGCGCGATAAACACGCTCACCGGCATGGAGATCGATGTCGGGCGGCGAGTCCCGCGGATAGGGAATATCTTCGCGGGGCTTTCCGGGCCGGCGATTCGGCCTGTCGCGCTGGCCAAGGTGTTCACACTTCACAGCGCCCTGCCCGATATTCCGATCGTCGGTATCGGCGGCATCTCGGAGGCCGGGGACGCAATCGCCCATATGCTCGCCGGCGCCTCGGCCGTTCAGGTCGGTTCGGGGATTTTCCGCTCGCCGCACCTGCCCTTGGAGGTTATCCGCGGGATAGCCGAGTATTGTGAGTTCTTCGACTTCGCCGGCGCACGCGATATCACCGGAGCGCTGATAATCGAGGGTTAATGAGATTAGCACGGCTAATAATTGTTACAATCGCGCTGGCCTCGCTGTCGGGGTGTATCTCCGCGCCGCGATATATCGCGAGGCGCCCGGTCAAGGGCAAGCCGGGCCAGTTCACCTTCAAAACTCAGGTGGGCATGGCAAGCTATTATGCAGACCAATTCCACGGCCTGCCGACCTCCAGCGGACAAATCTTCGATATGAACGCACTCACCGCGGCGCACCGAACATTGCCGCTGGGAACTAAGGTTCGAGTGACATCCTTGGACACGCGAAAATCCGTCGAGGTAATTATCAACGACCGCGGACCCTTCGAAAAGGCGCGTGTTATAGACCTGTCGAAGAGTGCCGCGCAGAAAATCGGCCTCGTCGAACGCGGCACGGGTTTGGTCAAAATCGAGGTGCTGGATTGAATCAATCGAGCTAAACGCTTATTTTAAAAACATATACACCGCGGAAGCGGGATAAAATTTTTTTTGAATAGAGAATTCTTTTATACATTAAATTCAAAAAGCGCTTGCGGATAGAAAATAGATTATTTATACTTATTTAACGAGTCTTAAAATGTCGAATGTATTTCCCTTAGTCGGGAGGATAGTTATGAAAATGTTGCGGTTGTTTTTTGTCTTATTCCTGATCGCCGCCGCAGTGCCGTCTCTCTTCGCGAGAGATATCGAGGATAACCTCGGCGCAAGGCCGCTCGGAATGGGTCGCTCCTTCGTGGCGATCGCGGACGACGGAAACGCGGCGCTCTGGAACCCTGCAGGAATGAGCTTCTACAAAGAGCGGATACTTAGCGGCATGTTTTCGAGGCTCTATTGGGGCATCGATAACGACGCTATCGGCCAAGGCCAGCTCGGATATATTCACCACTTCAGAAAGTCCGGCGACCTCGGTATCAACGCCGTTATGCTCTTCTCCAATATCTGGCGCGAGTCCAGAGTGACATTGAGCTATTCGCACAATATCGGCAATAAGCTCAGCCTCGGCGTCAACGGCCGCCTTCTGCGCAACGAGGTCGTGCAGAATAATATCACCTTCACCTCCGGCTCGCCCGCTCCTCCCGGAATGACTATCGTCGATCCCCGCGAGGACCCGTTCTTCAACGACGGCTGGGATAAGATGGGCTTCACCGGCGATGTCGGTTTTATGTATCGCCCCAACAGGCAGTTCGCCCTCGGCCTCATGGCCGCGAACCTCACTCAGCCCGACATGAGCTTCAAAACCGTCGGCGAGGACGGCGTGATTCCGATGTCGATTCGCGCGGGCGCGAGCTACTGGATTCAGGATGCCCTGCTCCCCGCGATGGATATCCAATATATCATGGACGAGGTCAACGGCGGGAACCAAATCCACCATTACAACGGCGTGGAATGGTGGTTCCCGGGCAAGGCCCTCGCGCTCCGCGGCGGCTATAACGCCAGCTTCGGCGGCGACGGTTACGACCCGACCGAGGCCAGCTTCGGCTTCACCTATCGTAGCAAAAAAGCGCTCGATCTTCAGATCGATTACGTCTTCATTTATCCGCTTTCCGAGGTTCGCGAGACCGGCGCTACAAGCCACAAGATCTCCGCGAGCCTGCGCTTCCTGCCCCCGCCGGAGAAGCTCTTCGATCTGGCGCTCAGGAGTAGCAATATGAGCGTCTATCCGCGCGACGCGCAGATCGGCGAGGTCATCACAGTCAAGGCCAAGGTCGAGAACCTCGGCGAAAAGGCGGTCAAGAGCTACTGGGTCAGCCTGTATTACGACGACCCCGCGCAGGGATGGGTTCGCGCGGTTCAGCCGGTCAATGTCGATGAGAAGCTCGAGGTCGGCGAATCGAAGGAGCTCGAGTTCAAGTGGACGGCCCCCAACCGCGGCCATTACCAGCTCTTCGCCAGCGTCGACGACGACGGCTCGATTCTCCCCGCCCTCCGCAACTATATAAGCGAGTTCGACGAGGAGAACAACACCGGCGCGGTCGAGGTCGATGTCTTCGGCCTGCCGAAGGGAACTGTCACGCCGATCGAGAATACCCTCGAGATCAGCCAAGTGACGCTTGTCCGCGAGGAGGAGCCGGTTGTGCCGATCTTCTTCTTCGCCCCGGGCAACGACCGCATCCACGACAGATTCCACCCACTGCAGGAGATCCTCGGCGCAAGGCTTCGCGAGAACCCCGATATTGACATTGATATTTACGGTTACTATGACCCCGAGTCCGACGGCGTGACTCCGGCCCTCGGCGATAGGCTCGCCGAAAACAGGGCGAAGGCCGCTCGCAGTGTCTTCATGCGTTTCGAGCAGGTCGCCGCGGACAGGATTCATGTCGTCGATCCGCTCACCTACAGCACCAGCCGCCCGCGCGCGGGGCTTCCGATCGAGCATATGCCTGAGGATGTTCCGCTGTCGATGGCCGAGAACCGCCGCGCACAGATGGTCACGCGCGTGAGGGGCTTCGAGGACTGGAATCCGGTTATCTATTTCGACAAAGGCTCCGACAAGGTCGAGGCCTCGAATCTCGGCGATCTTCGCAAGCGCGCCGACGATATCCGCAGGGTCATGGAAAATAACCCCGAGATCATCTTCTCGATAGAGGGCTTCGTTTCCTCCGACGAGGTAACCTCCGAGAATCAGCGCGTCAAGCTCTCCTTCGACCGCGCCTTCCAAGTCAAACAGAGGCTTGGCGAGGTCCTCGGAGACGACTTCGTCCAGCGCTTCGGCAAGCGCCTCTTCATCCGCGGCAACACCGACGAGTATGCCGACCGCGGCAAGGTCGAGGTCATGATCGACGGCGAAGGCCTTATTTATCGCCCGCTCGAGGGCACTATGGCCGCCAAGGGCTACGAGCTTAACAACGAGCAAGTCAACTTTGTGCATATAACCAGCGACGTCGAGGCCGGCGTTGACACCTTCACCGTGTCGATCGTCGATTCCGAGGGCAATCTCTTCCGCATACTCGCTAAGGGTAGCGGCAAGATCCCCGAGGGCGCGCCGTGGGACTGGAAGGACGCCAACGGAAACCTCATAAACCCGACCGAGCAGTATTTCTGCAAGCTCGAAATACGCGACCGCCTTGGCCAAACCTTCACGACGCTCTCCGACCCCATCGCGGTCGAGGTGACCAAGCGCCAGCAACAGATGGAGACCCTCGTTATCGTCGAGTTCGCCTTCGACGAGAAGATCTCCGAGTCCGGCTTCCTCGAGAGCAGGGTCGAGTATGTCGCCCGCCGCTTCATCGAGAAGGCTCTCGAGCCGAAGGTTAAGCTCACCGCGGTCGTTTCCGGCCACACCGATGTTATCGGTATGGATCATCGCAACCGCGAGCTTTCGATTCAGCGCGCGATGAAGGAAGAGGAGAACCTCAGGCGCTATCTGATCTATCTTTTGGGACTGGCCGACAACGCCGAGCTTTCGGCGTGGCTCCGCGCCCATAACACAACCTTGACCTACAAGGGCAACGCCGATGCCGAGCCCTATGTGATTACAAAATGGGCCGACAATGCCCTAATCGAAGAAACAATCGGCAATAACGAACTTCCAGAGGGTAGATCGATCAACCGCCGTGTGGTCATCGATTTCCTCATGGAGAAAGAAGGAACCGGCACAGAAGAGGTTTCACCTCAATCGAAAGCCGAATAGAATATAAGCTTGGGCGAGAAAGGCCCTCGGTGACGGGGGTCTTTTTTTAAAATGATGCATATTTGCGCATCGATAAAATATCTATTATGAATTGTCGAGGCGAGATTTTGTCCTTGACATATAAGGTATTCAGATTTAACTTGTTTCGATGAATTATTGAACGGTGCAAAATGTCCGTTTATGAGAAATTAACAGTAATTAATAACCCAAAAAACGAATGGAGGGTATGCGATGCGTAAGCACGCTACAGCAGTGTTTTTAATGTTGCTCCTTGGTGTTGGTGCTCTCGTAGCCCAAGGAGTTGCTATTACCCAGCCTATCGACGGTCTTACGACTTCGGTTCCAAACCAGCTCGTATCCTACGTCTTTAGCGCGCCCGCTAATGTCAACCAAGCGTCGGTGGCCCTCGATGTCGATGGCGCCGGCTACACAATCGGCGGAGACCTCGTTTGGTCGCCCGTCAACCTCGTCTTCACCGCTCCGGCGGTTTGGACAGAGGGTGTGCACACCCTCAGCCTCGCGGCGAACGACCTCGACGGCAACCCGATTGCCGGAACGCCTCTCGCCACGACATTCATTGTCGATCTTTCGGCGCCGTTCATGAGCGCGCGCACCCCCGGCGCGATCGACGAGCTCGAGCCGATTGTGACGACGAATGTTCTCGAGCCGATCTCGATGACTATCGTCGATGAGTTCGGTGTTATCGATCCGGCCAGTATTATCGTCAAAATCAAGGGCGTCGATTATACCGAGGCCTCTGTCGGCGTCACACTCACCGAGGTTGCCGGCGGCTATCTCTTCGAGTTCGATCCCGCGATCGCGGGAATCGCTTGGGACGAGAACGACTGGGTGACGGTTCAATTGGCCGGCGCTCAGGATGCGCCGCACTATGGCGTTCCCAATATCGCGCCTCTCGGCCCCGAGTTCGGTTTCCGGGTTGACGCGGACGGCCCCGAGTGCTATCCCGTCGAGCCGATCCCCTTCATGCGTGATATTCTTTGGACCGGTTGTTCCGATATGCCTCTCACATGGCGCATCGCCGACGAGAACGGAATCGATCTGTCCTCTTTCTACATTATGGTCAATTCGACCCGCTACAACTGGGGCAACTATCGCATTGTCGTTGACACGCTCGATTCCTATCTTGTTGAAACCGATGTCGTCGTCACCGAGGCCCTGTTTACCTTCACGCCGAACCCCCAGTGGTATGAGGGCACGGTTTACACGATTTATCCGCCTTATGTCACCGACATCCATGGCAATATCGCCAGTGGTTGGCATTTCGGCGCCTATCCGTGGACCTCGTGGAAGATTCGCTTCGACAACACCGGCCCGTCGGTCTTCAATCCGGTTCCGCCGAGTGCATTTGTGACAAGGGATCTCCAAGAGCCCATCAGCTGGGACATGACCGATGTTTGGGGCGCAGTCGATCCTTCGACCGTCCACTTCATCATCACGACCACCGGCGGCGAGTATATCGAATACGTCAGTTGGAACGCAGTGACAACCCCCGAGATCACTTGGGACGGCCTCACGATGACCTATTATCCCGCGCTCGCCGGTGTCAACTGGCTTCAGGGCGACACGATCACCGTGACGGTTTGGAATGTTTGGGACTCCGTCGAGGTTTGCGAGGCCAATCCGCTTAGGCATTCGGCACTCAGCTGGACGTTCTATGTCGCGGACGGCCCCATGCCGATCAATATGGTTCCCGGCATCAACGAGTTCACCGGTTGCCAGGCTCCTCAGATCGCCTTCCAGCTGATCGACCCCGACGGCATCAACCCGACCACGGTTCTATTCCAAGTCGAGGATGTCGTTTTCGATGTTAACTACAATATAGTGACAATCGAGACAGTAGCTGTTATTGGTGGAATCGCAATCACCGAGACGACTGAGGTCTTCCCGTTCTATGAGGACATCACTCTTCCGGGAAGGTTCGTCCTCGATATGGCGCTTGTTCCGCCCACCATTCTTGCCCTTTACGATGCGCAGGAAGTTAACTGTGTTATCCTTTCGGCCGAGGATTGGCTCGGCGCCCCGATGTGGGGCGGCGCTTTCAGCTGGCGCTTCTGGATGGATTTCTCCGGCCCCTTCGCCGGTCCGACCTATCCTGAAGACGGCGGAATTACCGGCGGACCTTATCCGATCTTCTCGATCGATGTTCTCGATGCGGTTTGCGGTATGATCGATCCCAACGGCGTTAATGTTCAGCTTCGCGGCGTGAACTTCAACCCGCTCGTCGATCCGGGTGTTTTCTGGGAGGATATCCCGGGCGGCGGCAGGATCACGATCGACACCGAGATCGAGGGTTTCTATTATGCCCACGGCGCAACTGTCGATGTTTGTCTGACAGCGGCCTACGATAATCCGCAAAATCGTTGCACACTATGGGGCAACCCGGGTGTCGGCCTTCCGTATTGCTGGAGTTTCACTGTTGACAATCACGTTCCGGCCGTCGCTATCGTCGAGCCCGTGGACATGTCAATCTCGGCCTGCCCGAGACAGCCGATTGTCATCCAAGTGACCGACGATTTCGGTATCGACCCGAGCATGTTCCGCATGACGGTGAACCATATCGTCTATGACTGGGGCAACCCGAGACTGACATGGGATGGAACGAACCTTACATTCACGCCTACTTCGGACTATCCCGAGGGCTTAGTGACATGGGCGCTGAACAGGGTTTCCGATGTCGCCGGCAATATGAGCGATGACACTCCGCTCACCGGTGGTTTCTATGCCGACTATTCCGCTCCGGCGATCCTTTGGACCTCGCCCGAGAATGGTAGCACCGCTATCGTCTCGCCCGAATTCATCATGATCGGCACGGACGATATTGCCGGACTCGACCCCGCGCTTACGCAGTTCACGGTCGATGTTTACACCGATGAAGAAACCTTCGTTCGCCACATAGTTGACGAGGCGACCTTCCCGGGTGTCTTCGCTTGGGATCCCGATCTCGGCGAACTCTGGTTGGATCTGGCTATCGCCGGCATCGACTTCGACTTCACGACCTATCGTGTAGCGGTTGAGGTTTCGACCGCCGATGCTCCGGATTACGCTTGCCCCGACCCGAACTTCCTGCCTGTTTACCAGTTCGATTTCTTCGTGAATCCCGGCTGGAAGGTCGATGTCGAGTTCTGGGGCGACGAGACTACAATGGTTGATATTTATTCCTTCGGTTCGTTCTTCGGAGCGACTGCGGAATTCGACGCCGGCCTCGACGAACTGCTTCCGCCGTTCCCGCCGACTGTCACACCGCTTGCGTTCTTGACGCCGGTTGAAGGCACTCCGCTTCGCCAAGACTATCTCGGTCTCGACACCGACACATGGTCTTGGACGCTCTACACCGGTTCCCAGAGTGGATGTATTCGCTGGAATCCGGCCGATCTTCCCGCACTCGGTAGCTTCGTTATCAACGATGTCGTCGATATGCGCGGCTCCGCGGAGTATTGCTTCGGCCCCGGCGAGGCTATCGTGATCAATGTCACCCGTCGCGTGATGATACTCACAGCCGGATGGAACCTCGTTTCCGTTCCGGTCGAGCCGGTCGATCCCACTATCGCCGCGGTTTTCCCGATGGTCAACGCGGCTGATGTTTGGGAATACACCGGCGGAACACCGCCTTATGTTCATCCCGAGATCGTTAGACCGGGAAGGGCCTATATGGTTCTTTACACCCCCGGCCCCGAAGCCGACGACCCGATCTACTTCACGATTCCGGGAACCCCGATCATGGAATACACGGTCACGCTGAACAAGGGTTGGAATACGATCGGTAGCGTTTACGACTTCGGCGGCGTTTCGATCCTCGATCCGAACGACACCCCCGACGGCTCCTGCGAGCCTATCGTTTACTATCTCGATCCGATGACCGGCTCCTACGCCTTCTCCGACGTTATTGTCGCGGGCTATGGCTACTGGAACTTCGTCGATCCGCCGGCTCCGTTCACGACCGCTCAGCTCAATGTTGCGGTTAGCTACGGCGGCGCGCCCAGAGCGATTCCGACCGAAGTGATCGAGCCCGAGTGGACAACAAAGATGACCTTCTCCGGCGATGCAGTCCGCGAAATAGTCATCGGCGGCCACAAAGACGCCACGGTCGAATACGAGCGCGGCCTCGATATGCCGATTCCGCCCGCAGTTCCCGGCGCTACCTTCGATGTCTATATCGAGGGAACGAAATTTGGCCGCATGGTCAAGGACATCCGCAATTCCGACGGCTGGACCATTGTTGTCAGCGCCCTCTCGCCAGTCGAGATGAGCTGGGAAGGTCAAGCTCCGGAAGGCCTCGTCCTCGAGGGAATGGGTATTGAGATCGTTCTCTCCGGCGAGGGCAAAGTGACGCTGAATCCGGGAATCTACACCGCAAAACGCAGAATCGAAGTCCCGACCGACTTCGCACTCCGCGGCGCGGCTCCGAACCCCTTCAACGCCGCTTGCGCCATCAGCTTCGATATCCCGACCGACTCCAAGGTCAACCTCGAAGTGTTCGATATGATGGGCCGCAAGATCAGCACGGTCGTCAACGATAACTTCACCCCCGGAACCCATCGCGTCGTCTGGAACGGCAACGATGACTTCGGAAGAGAAGTTTCGAGCGGTGTTTACTTCTACCGCATGACCGCCGGCGAGTTCAAGGCCGGTGGCAGGATGGTTCTCGTCCGCTAAGGACAAGCGCCAGTGTTTACCAAAAGCCCGCCATATCGGCGGGCTTTTTTTATGCCTAAGATACTCAGTTAAAAATCCTCTTACAAAACTGCTCGATCAAAGAATGATGTTATTTGAAAGGAAAAACCCCCGCGGGGGGGCGTCGCGCTTCGCGCCCCGTATAAAAATAGCTGAGTTAACGAGATCAATTCGGGGCGCGAAGCAGACGACGGGCCGGAACGAGGATGTTCCACAATGCGAGATCGTCTTCCGGCCCGTCGTGCCTCCGAAGGAGGCCGACGCCCCCCCGCGCGCAGAGCTTTGTCGTTAAGATAAAAAAAGGGGGCGGCATTACTATGCCGCCCTCGATGGTAAAGCTATTTAAATAAAGGACTTAGAAGCGGTCGTAGTCGTCCACTTCTTGGTAGGCCGCTTGAAAGTAAATCCCGCGGTTTGGGTATGCCCCGCCGACGAAGTTCACGAAATAGAACTTCGTGTAATGACTGCCGATCTTGATCGCGAAGGATGTCCCCGGCTGAGTGAGGGTTTGCGAAGGAGCTGTGCCGATACCGCCGCTCGTGCTACCGAAGGAAGCGAGTCCGTCGGTGGCGATTCCGAGGCGCTTGATATTGGCTACGCGGCTTGACCATTCCGCCCCGAAGAGAGAGGGGGATTTCAGTGTGAGATAATTCGAATCATCGATACCAAGATAAAGGTCGATGAAGGTCAGATAAGCGAGATCCATAGGATAAACAACCTGTTCATCGAAATCGACCGCGCAATAAATGCTGTCGCCGCCGGTCGATTCCCAGAGTGTGTCAGAGAACCATATTGTCGGCGAGGTATCGACGGTGTTTGATTTGTTGGAAAGAGTTGTCACAGAGCCGTTTATTTTAATAGCACGAGTGGTGAAGTAATGCTTGCTTGTGCTACTGAGGCCGGTCAATGTCGTCTGGGTGCCAGTCACGATTGTGCCGGTGAAGTAAGGCTCCATGCTGTCGATATTGACGGTGGAAAAATCGGCATTGATGCGATGATAGACCTTGTAACCGGCGAACCCGGAATCAGCCTCGTCGGGAGAGGCGTTCCATGTCAACTTGACCGAATCTTGATAGGTGATGTAGGAAAGCCCGGTCGGCGGATCGAAGACCTCTGGCTCAGGGTCCGGCTCCGTCGATTTACTACAGGCGAAGACCATAATTGAGGCGATCGCTACAAATGCGATTAGCAGAGCGGTTTTTTTCATAGTTCCTCCTTTGAGTTTTATTCAATATACGTAATCTAAGCTATTAATCAAACAAAAAAAGAAACCGAGCGTAGCCCGGTTTCTTCGATTTTCGGTGCAGTTAGAAACTTAACCGAGAACTCTCCACTTCGCGATCGTGTTGATCTTCCAGCGGAAGGTGATGTCGTTCGCGAGGTTATAATCGGTGATCTCCATCTTGCCGTAGTAGCCGTAGGAGAGACCCTTTTTGATGTAAAGGCAATAGGTGAAGCCGTCACCTATGGTTTGTGTCGAATTGTATGAAACCCCCGTGACACTCGGAGCATTGATGATGCTCTCATAGGCTGTCGGCGAGGTGTAGATGCCTGTCACATTCTCAAAGGGCGAACCGTAGGCGTGCGGGCTGTTAATCGTCTCGTCGCTGTCATACCAGAGGTCGATCTGAGCGGCATTAGCCGAGGTGAAGGACTTGCTGGAACCGGTTCCGTTCGAGAGGTCCCAACCATAACCGGAGGGCTGACCGGAGACGAGGAACTGGTATATCTGCGCGCCCGTCGCACTGAAGACATAGTCCGCGGTGTTGAAGGACAACGGATCGGATTCGTCTTCACCCGTGTAGGCCACGATGTCATACGAGCCGAGTGTCGGGTTCGTGTGAGTGAACGATGTCGTTGTTCCAGACCAAAGCGGTGTGGTGGCGCTATTGAAATACACACGGTAGCCGTCGATATCGCTCGTCGAGCTGGGCGACCAGCTGATAATGAGATCGAGGTGGTTTGTGGCGTCTCCGACCAGAGTCGCCGCATTGGGGGCGTCGATTTCTTCGGCGGGTTCATCGCAGTTCGAGCCCATCATAACGAGGGCGAATGGAATCGCGAGGAGCAGTAAGAATAATTTCTTCATAGTGTTCCTTCCGTGAAATTAATTAATGCGCTCGACCTTTTTCTTACTAGCGGCGCTTTCGGTCTTGGCGGGCTCGGTCTTTTTGGTTTCTTCCTTAACTTCTTCTTTAACTATACCGGTGCTGTCGGCGACAACCGGTTGGAGTTCGGCGATCTTGGCCTCGAGCTCGGCGACTTTACCCTTGAGCTCCATATTCTCGGTTTGAAGCTGTTCCATAGCCTCTTGTGCGGCGGCATCGACTTTCGGGGCGCAACCCGTGGCGATAAAAGCCGCGGTGATAGCGATTAGCATGATAACGAAACCTTTTTTCATTGTGGTTCCTCCTACAGGATTAATTGTTTTAAAAGGTTATTTCCCAATAATCTAATATTAATAAATGCCTTTGTCAAATCATTTTATTTAAATCTTAATGGCTCCATTCATAAGAATCGGTTCACTATCGAAGAATAGGCTTGGTTCTAAGAGAATCCCATCGAGGTGGGACGCGACTCGGATCGTGCCGCCCATCGAGCGGTTGTCGCCCATCGCGATATGCACTGTCCCGAGCACCTTTTCGTCCTCGAGCACGCTCCCGACGAGCTGGGCTTTATAGTTCGTGCCGATTCCCAACTCGGCGATATTATATGCCTCTTTGCCATGCGGCTCCATGATCGAGCGCAGATATTCGGCCGACTTCCCGCCGGAGATCTGGACTGCATAGCCGTTTTCGACGCGCACCGTGATGTAGTCGTTCGGCTGAAGAATTCCCGTGTCGGCGATAGCGCCGTCGATAACGAAAACACCGTTGGCCGAGCCCTCGACGGGCGCGGTGTAGGCCTCGCCGGCCGGTAGGTTTGTGAAGCCGCCGCTTTTGTGGACGAGGCCTGTGTCGGGCAGGCCGGTTCGGCCAACGAGCGAGAAACTGAGGTCGGTTCCGGCGGGTGTTGTGACACGGGCGGTCGAGGCCTTGGTGATACGCTCGGCGAGGCGTTCGGTCAGGTCGGCGATTTTACTATAGTCCGCGTTCATCGCGCGTATCATGGTGTCCGGGCGGATGTTCGGTAGCGTCGCGCAACGGGCGCCCGCTCGGCAGGCGTTCCGGCGCGCCTCGGTGTGGCTCATGCTCCGCCATGTCGGGATGAAAAGGACATCGAAGGTCTTCATCATTTCGGCGAGTTCGGTGGGCGGCTCCTCGCCGTGGCTTTTCCGCGGCGGAATAACGACCAATGTGGAATCCGCGACCTCGGAGGCGACGCGAAAAATCGTCTCGCCGATCTCGAAGAGCTTGGTGTCGGTGATCACAAGGACGCGCTCATTTTCCGCGACCATCATGCATTGTTTGACTGCGACTTCGGCCGAGGGCCTAAGTTCTTCTTGCATAATCTCCCCTTGCGAACTAGTTGGTGTTGAGGATCATCGGCGCACTTTTCAGGTCCTCGGGAATCATAATAATCGTATTGTTCGGCGAGTTGACGAGTTGCTTTAGCATCTCGATTCGATACCATTGAATATAGCTCGATGTCAATCCCTGCGCGATTATCTGGTTTGCCTGGCGAATTCCCTCGGCCTCGATGATCTTGCGTTCTTTCTCAAGATGCTCTTTTTGAAGGACAAATTCCATTTTCTTCGCTTCTTGTTCGGCGGCGAGCTTCGCGTCGATAGCGTCGCTGATCTTCTGCGGCAGGATAACATTGCGAAGGAGAATCCGCTCGATAGTGACGCCCTTGTCCTCGGTTAGATCCTTCGCGCGGGCCTCGATCGCCAGAACGACCGAGTCGCGCTTGATCGAGTAGATATTCTCGGCGGTGAATTTTACAACGATATCTCTGATCGCGGTGCGTAGCGTCGGGCGGATAATCTTCTGGTCGTAATCGGAGCCGATTTCGTTATAGACTGTCGAAGCTTTCGTTGGATCGAGCTTGAACCACGCGGTGAGGTCGAGGCGGACTGTTAAGCCCTCCGAGGTCAGCGCGTCGATCGCGTCGTCGCTTTTGCGGACTCCCTCTTCGCGGGCGATCGACATTGTGTATTCGCGAAGGCGGGTGTCCATCTTGACAGTGTTTGCCAGCGGGTTAATCAGATGAATCCCCGGTTGAAGGGCCTGCGGGCGCACCTTCCCGAAAAGCACGACGACCGCGACATGCCCCGCCGGAACGACGGTGATCGATGCGATCAGGAGAATCACGAGAATGACTACAATGATGGAGAACAAAGCGAGGCGGATGCTTGCTTTTTTGGGATCCATTTTCCTCCCTTTCCAAAACAATAATTAACACAGCGAGCATAGCGGCACGCTGATTATCGGCAAACAATAGCCGCTAACCTACTCGGGTGTGCCTTTTCGGCTACGCTCGCGGGCGGCGGCAATATCTATAATCTCGAAGCTGGTCTCTATCTCCGCGGCCTTTTTCAGCATCGCGGAAACAGAGCAATATTTTTCGCTCGAAAGCGCGATGGCCCTCTCGACGGCCTCGGGCGGGACATTATCGCCGACGACCGTGAAATGCATATGAATCTTTGTCGCGATACGCGGATGCTCGTCGCGGCGTTCGGCCTCGATATTCATCCAGAGATCGTCGAATTCGATGCGCTTTTTCTTGAGGACATGGACGATGTCGTAGCCGCTACATCCCGCGAGGGCCGCGAACAGCATCTCGAAGGGCGCGATCGCGCCCTTGTTGGGGCCGGTGTCGAGGAGCGTCCACGGGCCGTCGCCGGCGCGAGCCATAAAGCCCGATTCGCCTGCCCTTCGCGCGAAGACCTTAACAAAATCGCTCAAAGTTTATCTCCTGACGACCCGTTGCCGCTATCCGTGAGTTTGGAATCGAGAAGCGGCTTGACTATCTTCTCGAACTGGTCTTTCGGATGGTAACCGACGAGTTTCTGCTTGATACAGCCGTTCCTGTCGATGATGAATGTCGTGGGGATCGAGGTGGGGTTGCCGTAGGCGGTGATAATGCTCTGATCCGCGTAGATTATCGGGTAGTTGATGCCCTGTTTATCGACGAAACCGGGGACCTTGGAGCGTTCGCGGTCGAGCGATACGCCAATGACGACGAGGCCGTCGGAGCTGTATTTGTTCTGAAGCTCGATGAAGCCGGGGATCTCCATACGGCACGGCCCGCACCAAACAGCCCAGAAATCGAGGATTACGACCTTGCCGGCGTAATCCGCGAGCGAGATATTATTGCCCTTCAGGTCGGTCAAAGTGAAGGCCGGCGCTGGATTGTTGCAGGCTATTTTCTTCGCGATCTTGGCCTCCCCGACCGCGGCTGTGGGCGTTTGTGTCGGTTCGGTGAGGGCAGTATCGGTTGGTGTTTCGGTGACGGTCTCGGACGGTTGTTGCACCGTTTGCTCGGGTGTGGCGACGGGCTCGGTTTTTTGTTCCGGGGTTTTACCGCAACCGGAGATTAGAATCACAGCGGCCGCGACCAACGATAGAAAAAGGGTCTTACGCATTTAGACTCCAAGCAGTTTGTTCGTTTTCTCTTTGAGGGCCTCGAACGGCACCGCCCCCAAGACCGACTCCACTACCTTTCCGTCCTTGAACCACATGATCGTGGGGATGCTCATCACGCGGAATTTCTGCGCGGTTGTGCGGTTCTCGTCGATATTGAGTTTGTAAACATGCATCTTTCCGGCCATCTCCTCGGAGAGTTTTTCTATCTCCGGGCCGACCATACGGCAAGGCCCGCACCACGGGGCCCAAAAATCGACCAGCGCGAGGCCTGTGGAGTTCGTCACTTTAGCGTCAAATTCAGCGTCTGTAATATGTTCTGCCATTTTAACCTCCATTTGGAATATTGTTTTATATTTAGAAATATAAGCCCACTCTTTTGAAAGTCAAGCTAATTTTCTACTTTTAATTTAAATATACAAATATATGAATATATACTGTCAGCGCAACTCGGAAAGACGCTTAAGCGCAAATAAATAAGGGGGAAAACCTCGAATGCGAGGAAAAAGAAACACCAACAAGATTAGAAAACGGAGGGTTCATCCGATTCGGACAGAAAAAATAAAGGGGTTGCAAAAATGGGAGATTCGAGTTAATTTCTATTTTCGAAAAAAAATAAAGGGGGCAAGATGAGAAATCGCATCGAGGAAATACTCAGCTGGTATCATTCGGAGAATCCGGGAGTCCGCTCGAAACTTGTGAGGCTACTGAACCACGGCCGTTTGGCCGGAACAGGCCGGCTGGTGATCCTGCCGGTCGATCAGGGCTTCGAGCACGGCCCCGCGCGGAGCTTTGCCGCGAACCCCGCGGGATATAATCCGCTCTATCATGCCGAACTGGCGGTCGAGGCGGGGCTTTCGGCCTACGCCGCACCGCTCGGCTTCATCGAGGCCGTCGCGGACGAATTCGCCGGCCGAATTCCGCTGATTTTGAAGCTGAACAACCACGATTCGCTTTTCGAGGAGGAAAACCCCATGGGCGCGCAGACCGCCTCGGTCGAGGACGCGCTCCGTTTGGGCTGTGACGCCGTCGGATACACGATCTACCCCGGCACCGAGTTCCGCGCCGACCTATATGAACAGCTTCGGGAGATCACGCTCGAAGCTAAGAGCGCCGGGCTTTTGGTGGTAGTGTGGTCGTATCCGCGCGGCGGCGGGCTTTCCTCCGCGGACGAGACCGCGCTCGATGTCGTCGGCTATGCCGCCCAAATAGCGGCACAACTCGGCGCGCATATAATTAAGGTAAAGGTGCCCTCGGACCGAATCGCTCAGGAGCCTGCGCGCAAGGTTTACGAGAAATTCGCGATCCCGCGCGCGACGGTCGAGGAGCGGATTCGCCATATCGTCCAGTGCGCCTTCGACGGCCGAAGGATTGTGATCTTCTCCGGTGGTGCCAAATCCGATGACGACGAGGCGCTTTTCGAGGTTATCCGCGGAATAGCGGCCGGAGGCGGTTTCGGCTCGATTATCGGTCGGAACACCTTCCAGCGCCCGCGGGAGGCCGCGCTCCGAATGCTCGACAAGATAATCGGGATTTACGGAGGAAAATAAATTGACATCGCTCGAAGAAAAATGCATAAACACGATACGCTTTCTCTCGGCGGATGCAATCCAGAAGGCGAATTCCGGCCACCCGGGGCTTCCGATGGGCGCCGCGCCGATGGCCTACATCCTCTGGACGCGCCACCTCCGCTTCGACCCCTCGCAACCGGACTGGCCCGACCGCGACCGCTTCGTCCTCTCCGCGGGGCACGGCTCGATGTTGCTTTACTCGCTCCTGCATTTGAGCGGCGCGGGAATCGGCTTGGAGGATATAAAAAGCTTCCGCCAATGGGGCTCGAAAACCCCCGGCCATCCGGAAAGCCTTACAACTAAAGGCGTCGAGGCGACCACCGGCCCGCTTGGGCAGGGCCTCGCGAACGCTGTCGGCATGGCGATTGCCGAGGCGCATCTCGCGGCGGAGTTCGGCGAAGGGGTCGTGAACCACCGAACCTACGCGCTCTGCGGCGACGGCGACCTAATGGAGGGCGTCAGCTACGAGGCTGTCGCGCTGGCCGGGCATCTGCGGCTCGGCAAGCTGATCGTCCTCTTCGACGACAACCGAATCTCGCTGGCCGGATCGACCGCGCTCTCGACCTCGGAGGAGATTGCCGGCCGTTTCGAGGCGGCGGGCTGGCAGGTTCTGCAAGTCGCGGACGGCAACGATATCGACGCTATCGACGAAGCGCTTTCGAGCGCGAAGGCCGAAACCGCAAGGCCCTCGCTGATCGCAGTTCGGACGATTATCGGCTTCGGCGCGCCGAATAAGGCCGGAAGCTCGGCCTCGCACGGCGCGCCCTTGGGTGAGGAGGAGCTTTCCGCGGCCAAGACAGCGCTTGGATGGCCGACAGAGCCGCGGTTCCTCGTCCCAGCGGATGTCTCCGCGCACTTCGCAAAGAGCGCTGATCGCTGTGAAAGCCAGCGAATCGAGTGGCAGGCCGAATTCGCGCGCTTTGCGGAGAAATTTCCCGAAAAGGTCAGTGAATTCGAGCGCCGCTTCTCGGCGGCTTTGCCGGAGGGTTGGGAAAATTCGCTCGATGGCATCGATTTCGGACAGAAGCCGATCTCCACGCGAAAGGCCGGCGAGATCGTCCTGAATGCCCTCGCAAAGGCCCAGCCTGAGCTGATCGGCGGATGCGCCGACCTCAACCCCTCGACCTTCGCTTGGCTGAAGGGCGAGGGGGATTTTCAAAGCCCCGAGAACAAAGGCGGCCTCGAGGGCGCGGTCGGCGGCGAATGGGGCTATAGCGGCCGAAATATTCATTTCGGCGTCCGCGAACACGCGATGGGCTCGATCGCCGTCGGAATCGCTCTGCATGGCGGTTTGCGGCCATTCACCGGCACCTTTTTCGTCTTCTCGGACTATATGCGCCCGCCGATGCGCCTCGCCGCGCTGTCGCTCCTGCCGGTGGTTTTCGTCTTCAGCCACGACAGCATCGGGGTCGGCGAGGACGGCCCGACGCACCAGCCGGTCGAGCAACTCGCGAGCCTTCGGGCGATCCCCGGGCTCACGGTCATTCGGCCGGCCGATGCGTTCGAAACCGCCGCGGCTTGGAAGATAGCGATTCGCTCGAAAACCCCGACAGTGCTTGTTTTCAGCCGGCAGAACCTACCGATCTTTGCGGAAACAAAGGCGAAGGCGGCCGACGGTGTTAGTCGCGGGGGCTATATTTTGCGCGAGCCCGAGGGCGCGCCGGAGCTGATCCTCATCGCGACCGGCTCGGAGGTTTCGATAGCGGTCGAGGCGGCGGAGATGCTTGCGGAACGGAGCATCAGGGCGCGAGTGGTCTCGATGCCTTCGTGGGAGCTTTTCGAGGCTCAACCGCGCGATTACCGCGAGGCGGTTTTGCCCGCCGCTGTAGGCCTCCGCGTCGCGGTGGAGGCCGGTGTGCGGCAGGGCTGGGAGCGATATATCGGCGCAGATGGCCTATTTATCGGCATGGAGCGCTTCGGCGCGAGCGCGCCCGGGGATGTCCTGTATGACAAATTCGGAATCACTGCGCAGAATGTCGCTCAGACGGCCGAGAGCCTGCTTCGGGACTGATTTCATTCTCGATTTCGAGCTTGATATTGTTAAGCAATACATCGTGGAATTTAACTATTCGCTCGATATAAAACGAGGTCTCGCGAGGGAGCTGGGGTTCGAGCGCTAAATAGGTTGGATTGTCAAACGGCTCTAACAACCTGCGAATCCGCGAAGGCCCACAGTTGTAGGACGACAGCGCGATTTTAAACCTATCATTAAAGTCACGCACGAACTGAAAACGGTCGAAGCACCAGCGAACATACCAGATTCCACCCTCGATATTCGAGGCCGGATCGAAGATATCTTCGTTAAGATACGGCAGATAGAGGCGAATATCGTGCCATGTTTTCGGCATGATCTGCATCAGTCCGCAAGCGCCTACCCTCGAGACCGCGTGAGGGTTGAGAGAGCTTTCAGCCATAGCTTGAGCGACGAACCAGATAAAGAAGTTTTCATCTTTCTCAACCTGTTTTGGCCATAGATTTGCAGTTGCATATTTGAAATCATCCAAATATTCTATTATTTTCATGATATAATAAGCGCCAATATTGTAGTATTGTCGCAACTGCACTATTTTGCAATTCCTGCAAGGTTTTTCTTCATAATCTGGCTAGCTATCTCTCGATGTGCTAATGCCGAGGCCTCGTCGGCATCGGTGAGGCCGCAGGCGAGGATCAAGCGATCGACAGCCTCATCGATCCATTCGCTCCAGTGGGCACTCGGTGCGAGCAGAAGAAACTCGTCGGTGATTCTGTCGGCGATAAGTGCTATCTCGTTCGCGCGGATCATTCGATCGGAGTTTTGGTTGAGCCATGGCTTTAGATACTTGGCGGCTAAAAAACCAATTCCGACGAGAATTAGTGGTATAATTGCCTTAATTAAGATTGCTGTTAATACGTTTTGCATTGTAATTCCTTTCGGTTGACATTGCTTTCGAGGATTATATCGAGTTTTGCTTCGATGCGAACAATAGCCTCCTTTTGTGTTAAGATTATGTCGTCCATACGGTTAACTCGTGAATGAAGTTCGGCGTATGTCATTCCCCAGACGATTCCGATTAGTGCGAGAAAGACGGAAAGGGCGATTGGCGCGAGTTTCCAAAAGATATTGCGATATTCGTCGGACATGATCAATCCTGTTTGTTAGCGGGTTACATCCCATTGGACAATGAAACGATTTTGCCAAACCGTTGCAATTGAGCTATCTGGGAAAGAAAGTTGAATATCTGCCGAATAGCTCTGAGGAACGATCGATGTTTGTAGCGGATTTAGATCGAGTCGGAGAAAACCCTCTGCCGGCTCTATGAGTTCGAGCGTGTCAACGATATACGCAGTAATATCGCTTGCTCGTTGCTTTACTGTGAAGACGGCAGATGCACCGGTAATATCAATGGCTTCGCCTGAAGAATCGACAAGATAAATATCCACACATTTACTATCACCTCTGATTACAGAGATAGGCCTTGAGGAACTCCCTGATAACGTAGCAACAATCTCATTCTCTTCCATTGTCAACAAGAATGGGAGTATTGCTTTAGATTGCCATAAACCGGAACCATGGGCTTCCGAGAGTGTATTGGATAGCATGGATGTCAACATAAAGGGGTTTGTGGCTGATGGTATAGTAAATGCTACAGTATCGAAAAGCGTATCCTCCCAGAAAGCGGAAATGATCGCTGTTGCGAACCACAAGGTTTCGGGAAAATCGAAGTCGATGGTAGTCGATCGAGCGACAGATGACATACGGGTCGGCGTGAGGAGTGTTTCGCTATTTGCGAGGACTGTGCAGAAGGCTGAATCGGCCGCGACAGTTCGCCCATCAGACCCCACGAGATCGACAGTTATTGGATATATAAATCCGAAGACTGCCGCAACGAAAAACAGTAAAAAAACTAAATATTTCATTTAATTCTCTTTCCGGGGGAATTGATCCCCCATTTGTTTTGATTTGAAGGGATGTCGGGGCAACTCCACAGATACACGGAATATGGGCTTCTCCAGCCTATTGCGGTTTGTCCGGCGGAATCGAAGAAGGTATGACCGAGATCGTCGTAAACAGGTGCATCGAGACCGAAGGCGGAACTCACTCCGATATATTTACAGCTATCCGATCGAGCGATCTTCATAAAATCGAGTTCGGGGTCGAAGCTATGGTAGGATATCGTTTGCTTGAGGCCTGTTGTATCTGTGCCACATGAATGGATGACGAGGCCAGCGGCATTGATGAGATCCGGTGAATCGATCGCCTTGTTACAATTTATGAAAATAGTATTGATTATATTTACAGCTCCCCGAAGTCCGACGAAGCTGAGGGCATTATCAATAGAATCGAAGCAACAGTTGACAATGGAGAAGAAGGGTTGAGTGGCGTTGTAATAGGTCGAACTGAGGCCGAATTCACCGCCAACGAAGAGGCATTTGACAAGTTCGAAGTATTGAGGTGAATTACGATAGGCATAGATCGCTCGAGTGGAAACTCTGAAGATATCGCTGTAATGCCTCGCGGCGAGGCCGTTGTAGCAGTATATTCCGCCGTAACCTTGGAAGATATTTCCGGTCGAGATCAGTGTCGAGGGGTTGTTAGTTTCCTTGATGCAATAATCGGAAACAGATGTCAATGATGAATTGGTTATTGTTGCCAGATTTCCATTCAAGAAGATGCAATATGTTTCAGCATAAACGGAACAAGAATCCATCACCAGTTGTGAATGATTCGTATAGATTCCGGCTGAGTATGAGGTTATAGAGCAATTCTTGAAGAAGCCGGAACTGGATTCACCTAACATAATGCTATAATTGGCAGGATATACTGCAATTAAATTGTAAAAAGATACGGCTAATTCATTGGGTTGGCCGCAATAATCGCCGACAATGGCGCAAGTGCGAAGTGAATCGCCGTCGATGAGCCAGTCAGCGCTGTCCGGCCATGCGGCGAACGTGCAACCCTCGTGCTTGTTATTCGAGAGCGTAAGGGATTCGTTGAACGAACCGCAAGCGAAGGCGAAATCGCATTGTGTCATTAAGGCGGTGGCGGCGCCGAGGCTCGCGAAGGCCGAATCCGGCGAAGTGCCCGGCCACGCGTCGTTTCCGAGAGATGAATGAATCCAGTATGTCGCTGAAAAACAGGAAGCGACAATTAAGAGCAGTGCGATTATTCTTGCCATTGGAACCACCTTTCGGCCTCCGAGCAAAGGGCGAAAAAGCGGCGCGAAGAGTCCGGAGGCGCGCAATAGCCCAGTTCTTGGAGCAGATACGGGATGCCTTTCGAGAAAGAGATAATTACCGCGGGGCGGACAAGTCCGTTCAGCGAGGTATCGGAAACGAAAACGGCTGTCGAGTCGATCGGGAAGGTGCCTGTCGAGTCGGGGGCGGAGAGTGTGCGCGCCGAATCGGCGGGAATCTCGACCCAAAATGCCACGAGCGAGATCGCGAGCATGAAGACTAATATGGAATATTTCACTTTGATCTCCTATTCCGCGTCCAGCGCGATGTTGAATGCCAAATAAAAGCCCTCTATCGGCCGCTCGATTCCGAGCCATGAGGCGAGATAGGCCCCCTCGGGCAGGGCGTCCGATTCGGCCGACTCTGTGAAACCGGGGAACAGCTCGCCGATGACGATGTTTGTTATGTCGAAATCCGCCCAACCCTCGGAGAGGCGATCTACAAGGGCGGCGCGGAGGTTTGCCGAATTTTCGGCGGCCTCGCGACCACGGGTCAGGAAAACCGATAGCGCTTCGCAGAAATGCTCCTGCGGGCCAATTTCCGCCGAAACGAGGCCGGTCATAGCGATCGGGTATTCCGAGACGGCGATGTCCCTCATACGGCGAAATCCGCGAATCGAGGATTGGACGAGCTTGTTATTCCTGTCGTCGAGTGCGCCGAAGCCGGATATAATCTCGTCCAAAGCGCGGTCGATATTCAATTTTTCCATAGGAATCCTTTCTGAATAAGGGTTAGCGGACAATCAAGACGCCGGTCTTCTCCAGCCCCTCGAATTCGAGAAGGGCGAGCGCCGAGCGAATCGAGGCCTCGAAACGCTCCGAATAGTCCGAGGCCTTCTGCGCGTAAATCCCGCCGATTGTGGAATTGGCGTTGAAAACCAGCGAGAGGTTGAGGAAAATCGAAGGTTCGCGCAAAACTTCGGGGTTCTTTATCCGCGATAGAATGTCCGTCGCGCCGAGGCCGCTGTAGGCCCTGCGAATCCGCGAGGCCAAAACCCCGCGAACTGCTGTGCGCCGGTCGATGCGGTCGAGCGACTCCAAAACCTCCGGCTCGAAGTCATACAAATCGTTGATGTCAAATAAAACCGAGTTCTCCCAGTCCATTTTTTTCTCCATTCAAAGTGTTTTTCGGTTGAACGCCAAGGGGGCGTCGGCCGCGCATGCGCGGGCCGTCCGGCCGGAGCAGAGATGGCCGAATCGAGCGAGATTTTCGCCCGGCCGGCCGGCGATTTCTGCGCTCTCGGAAAAGCTCGCTTTCCCGAGAGCGCAGGAATCCCGACGCCCCCGGGGGGAGTCTTAGCTCACAGCGAGGTTCTTGAGGAGGCCGTGCGCGAAGGCGGCGTTTCTGACCTCGAGGGTGTATTCGCCGATAATCCTGCGGGCGATGTAGTCCGAGGCCTCGGAGGGCGTCGCGGGCAGGTCGCGGAAGGCGCGCCCGCGGAGCGGCACGAGTGCGAGCTTCGACGAGTCGAGCAGGGCGATCTTGTCCTGCGGGAAGGCGGTATCGACGACGATTCGTTCGACCATGCCGAGCGGCAGGTCGCCGACGAACTCGTAAACCGCGCCGCCGGTGCGCTCATCCGACCAAGTGGTTCTGACAATGGGCGCCGAGCCGGACTCGGCATTGAAGGCCGAGATAGCGCGCGCCTGAATCGTGTTGCAGACGAGAAGGTCCGGCCTGCCGCCATCTGCGGCGATCATCTCGATGAGGTCGTTCAGGTCCTCGGCGGAAAGCGCCGCGGCGGAATTGTCGATGACATTCCCGCCGGCCTGATCGAGGAAGTAGAGGATGCCGCCCATTGTCCGCGGAATCGAGGCGTCGGAGGTGTTGGCGTAGCGGCGGCCGTAGATCGCCGCGGCGTTCATCTCGATCTGAAGTAGCTCGAGGTGGTGCTTGACATGGAAATCGACGAGATCGTCGATCGCGAGGTGCTCGGCCGCTACAGCGGACTTCGAGACCTTGGCCGTCCGGTCGAAAATCTGCGTGAAGTTGAACTCGCTCGAGGGCTCGGCTACGGCGTCGAAGCCCGGATCGCTTCCCTCCGAACGGGGGCGCGAAACGACGCGGACGACGGTGTCATCGGCCATGCCGACCGCCGAGGTGCCGCCATAGGCGCGGGAGACCGTCAGAGCGTCGTCGGTGATTGCCGTCACGCGGACGACCTCGTCATAGCCGTCGAAGGCGAGGATGTCGCCCACCGCGAACTTCGAGCCGTTGTCAACATCGATAGTAAGGTCAGTGTCGAGGACCGCGCCGTCGAGGGCGTCGATAGTCGGCTCGATGACATCCTCGAGCCACTCGTGCTTGTAGTTCTTGGCCTGCCCGACAATCGGGATGACCGACAATAGGTTGTGTCTGCCCTTTGACAGCGTCTCGAAGGTTTCCCCAAGGTCGCGCTTGAGGTTCGCGAAGTCGTATGATGTGTTCATTTGTTCCTTTCGGTTGGTTTTTTAGTTGAACGGCGCTTTCCGGGGGCGTCGGCCGCGCATGCGCGGGCCGTCCGGCCGGAGCGGCGATGTCCGAATTAACGGTGTTTTTGCCCGGCCGGCCGGCGATTTCTGGGCTCTCGGGGAAAGCGAGCTTTCCCGAGAGCGCAGAAATCCCGACGCCACGGGAGGGCGGGTAGTTTTACTGCGAGCGAAGGGCCTTCAGCATGGCCATCGTGTTTCCGGAGGCCTTTGCGGCGGTAAGCGGATCGGGCTTTGCGCGGGAGAAGCCCGCGTTGTCAACCTCCGGTGGCGGGGGCGTCTCGGCGAAGAGTTCGGGGAAGCCCTCCTTGAGCCTTCCGAGGGCGGCCTTGGCAGTGGTGGCGGGATCCTCCGCGGTGAGGTCTAAATCCGCGATCTTGAAGGCGGCTTCGAGGCGGTTGGGCTTGATTCGCTCTTGCAGGGCCTCGATGAAGAAGGCGTCGCGAAGGCCGCGCGCGCGAAGCCGCTCGACTTCAGAGGAGAGGGTTTCGCGTTCTTTGAGGGCCTCCTCGGCGGTCTCGAGGCGCTCGCGGAAGAGCTTGGCCTCGGCATTGGCCTTGCGCTTAGCGGCGAGTAGCTTTGCGATGTCCTGCGGATTGGCCGCAAGCTGGTCGATTATCTGATCGTCATCTTGGGTGTCGAAGGCTTCGTTCATTCGGTCTCCTCCTGAGATTTGTCAATGTTTTGTGTCGAAGCGATTGCCTCGCGCCATTGCAGGTTCTCGCGGAATTTCGCCTCGGCCTCTTCGCGCGTCATCTGAAAACGTATCATCATATAATCGATGGGCGTTGCCATGCCGTTTTCGATAAGGAACTTCCATTCGTCGGCCTCATCGGAGGCGGACTGGGGGAGTCTTGCTTCGTGGATAGTCACGGAGAGGCGCGTTGCCGGGCTGAAGACCTTTCCCGCGAAGGGATGCGAGGCCGGAAGCGAGCCGCTGTGCGTGTTCCAAATCTGCTTGACAAGGTCAAACATCCGCTCCTCGGCGTCCTCATAGAAGGGCACTGCATTCTGGCGATCCTCGAAAAGGGCGAGGTTCTCCATCACCAGCGCGAAGCCGCTCTTTTGGCTTCCGCTGATAGAGTAGCTCGCGGAGCTGATGTGATAGCTGTTCGAGAGCCGCGCGATCGACTCGCGGATCGCTTCGAGGCACTCGGAGATTGCCGGGTTCGGTGAGACGAACTTGAAGTCGGGCTTGCCCTCGCCGATCTGGCCGAGGGGGATGCATATCGGCCGCCCGGGCGCGACGACAACCTTCTCCTTGCCGTCGTAGCCGATGAGCACCGGCACGCTGAAGGACTGCATCTTCAGCAGATGGTTCAGCTGAACCAGCTTGAGGTTGATTGCGTCCTGCACGACTGTGAGGTCCTCGCCGGCATCGACGAAGAAGCTCGACAGCGGGAGCGTTTCGGTGAAGCGAACGAAGGGCAGAACGCCGTAGGGGTTGAGGCCCTCTGGGTTGTTCGGGCTTCGGAGGATGACGCCGTCGGCGGTGAAGCGGCGGTAGGACGCCGCGTCCCAGTAGTGAAACTCGAGCTCGTCGGCGCAGAGCGTCTCGGCGCGGGGGCGGGTGTATATAATCGCGCTCGCCTCGGTCGGGTCTTCCGGGTCTTGGACGATATCGACCTGATCCGGGGTCAGTATATCGAACTTGATTCGGCCGCCGCGGAATGAGGGTTTGACAAGCACGGTTCGGCAGAGTTTGACCATGCGGTGGACGGTTTTCATCGTCGCCTCGTAATTCGAGGCGGACATCAGCCAGTCCCAAAGGGCTTTCTCCTCCGGCGAAACCTCGCCGGAGCCGCCGGTCAGGACTCGCGCCGCGCCTGAGCGATAGACCAGCGCGGTTCCATCGACGATGGTCTTGATGACATTGACGAACTCGGGCTCGAGCGCGAGGGCGTCGGCATCGCGGTATTTTTGTTCGAGGAGCTCGAGCAGATAGGGGATCTGCCTATCGTTGTAATAGTCGATCCGTTTGGCGATCTCGTCCTTGAAATCCTTTCGGACGGCGAGTTTAGCGGCTAAAAGGGTCCTCTCGACCCATTCGGCCGCGCGGGATTTTGGCATCATCGCACTCCTTTTTTAAAGTGATAATTTTTTTAGCTAACGCGATTTGAGTTTTGCATGTCCGCGGAAGAATAGTGTTCGAACCGTGCGGGGCTGTTGAACTCGCTCTTCAGGGGAGGAAATTAGAATCCGAACCGCCAGTCTGTTTGGCGAAGCGGCGTGACGAACTCGATCATGTAGCGCAGGGCGTCCATTGTGTGGTCGTGGATGCCGTCCTTGAGGGGAAGCTCGCCATCCGGCTCGCTATTTCGATCCTCGGGGTATTTGTAGCCCGAGAAATCGTCGATGAGGCGACGGCATCGCGGATCGACGAAGAGTTTCACCTCGCTGTCTGCGGAGAGTAGTTTTGCCCGGACGGCGTTTATCCCCGACAAGATCGAGGAGCGCGCCGCGACCGCGCGGGAGATTCCTAAGCTCGAAAGCGCCGACAGCGCTGACTCTCCGCCGGATTCCTGTCTCGACTGCAGGCCCTCGATGCCGGAGATGATGCGCTCGACCTTCGAGTAGGGAATGCGCGCGCGGAATGTCCTGCCGGCGAGGGTGACCGGATCGCCCAAGATCGCCGCGGCGAGGCGTTCGAGGCGAAGGTGCTGTTCGACAAGCTCGTCGAAGATGAACCATTTGCCCTCGGGCGAGAGTTGTGCCCAGATGAGCGCGGAGGGGTGCGTCCAGCCGAAATCGACACCGATGTAGATCGGCCAGTTGTCGCGAATCTGCCAAGACTCTTCGAGGACATGGAGTTGCGGGGTGAAGTCTTCATAGACGCGCGTGCCCTCCTCCTCGAAGCTGGCCTCGAATTGTTGGCGGAAATAGCGCGAGTCGAGCTGGCGACGGGCGCGGTCGATCTCGGCCGAATCGATGAGCGGGTTGTCGGAGGTTTTCGCGAAGAAGGCCGAGGCGTCGGGGTCGTCGCGCCATTCCTCGACCAGCCGCCAAACCCAGTTTTTGCCGCGCGGAGTGGTTGTAATAAACCCCGGGCCGCCGGTGGAGATTGTGCGGTTGACGAGCACCTCCCAAACGCGGCGGGGAAGCTGGGCCGCCTCGTCGAGGTGGAACCAGTCGAGGGTAAGGCCCATAAGCCGCTCGGGGTTGTCGGCGCTACGGAAGAGTATCTTGCTACCGTTGTCCAATATCATATCGCCGGTGGAGGATGTCCATTTGGCGATTCGGTTTGCGGCAAGCTCGGCATATTGCGGGACGAGGACATCGCGCGCCATACCGACCGTCGGGGCGACAGCGGCGCCGACGGTCGGCAGAAGGAAGGCGCGGGAGAGTGCCTTTGCGGTGCCGGAGTAGGTTTTCCCGCTTCGGACGCCGCCGATGAAGGCCGAAAAACGCGCGCGCGATTTGACGAACTCGGCCTGATGGGGGAAGAGCGAGGGCGAGAAGGGCTCCGGGCGCGAATTCAGCGCGGTTTCAGGGGTTTCGGCGAGCCTTTTTAGGACATCGGCGGCGTCTTTCAGCTCCTTGAGGTCGAAGTCCGGGTTGACGATGATTCGGCCGATGCGGTCGAGGACGGCCTCTTCGGGGGAGCGGCGCGGGTTGTCGGCCGGGTGGGTCGGGGGATTATCGAGTTCGAAGGCGAGATTATTTGGCATAACTATCCTCGGTTTTAATATTTCACAGTCGGGTGATATTATATGCCGGTTTCTAAAATGTCAATAGGGGAATTTCACTGCGCGGTAACTTTTTTGTAATCACTTATATGTCGGCAAGATAGCTATTGAGCCACAAAATTACTATGACTAATATGTTCTTTTAAAAACTTCACAAATATATGATGTAGATTATAGCTAACTTTGGAAAAGATAGATAACAACCATCGCACTATAAACGATGGTTTTTTGTTGAATTATTTAGCTCGAGAGAGTATATTTTGTTAACTAAACGAAATAGAAAGGGAGAGATTATGAGGTCAGCGGCGGTTTTTTTGTTAATACTATTTGTTGGGTTTGCCTTTGGACAGGATATTGCGATATCGACTGCGGCCGGCCAGCAGATCGTTCCTGCAGTGGCCACCGACGGCACCGATTTTTTCGCGACTTGGGAGGATGCGCGGGCCGGAACCGGCAATCCGAATATTTACGGCCGAATTGTGACGGCCGACGGCAGTCTTCCGGGGCTTGAGTCGCCGGCGTGCGCCTTCACCGGCCTTCAGAAAATCCCCGATGTCGCATGGGGCGGCACCTATTACCTCGACGCTTGGTTCGACCGCAGAACCGGATACCAGATCTATGGCAATCTCGTTAACCCCGACGGCTCGCTCTACCTCGACAATTTCGCTATAGTCACAGTTGACGGCACGATTCAGAATGTCCGTATCTCCGGTATGACCGGGGCGTTTTTAGTGGTTTGGGAGGTTCGGGTTTTCGGGGTCAGCGATATTTACTTGGCAGTCACGGAGGACGACCGGAGCACCACGATTCCCAAGCAGATGGGTCTTGCCGACGGTGACGAGAAAAACCCGGCGATCGCGCGGGGTGCCTCCGAGTGGGTGGTTGTTTTCGAGGATTCGCTCGCGGGAGGCAAGGGCCTTTATGCGCAAAAGGTGAGCTATGGAGTCAGCGGAGTCGATACCACGGGGATTTACGCCGTGACCAATGTCACCCAAGAGGAGAGTTTTGCCTCGATAGCTCACGGCGGCGGGGGTTATCTCGTGGCATACGAGCGCGCCGGTGCGACGACCGGCAGAGATATATATGGAATACTTCTGGACTCAGCCGGCTCGCCGGTCGGGCTTCCCTTCCCGATCTCCTCGGCCGAGGGCAATCAGGTTCGGCCGTCGGTGTCGTTCGATGGCGTGGGCTATCTTGTTGTTTGGCAGGACAATCGGGATGTTCTTTCCGATATTTACGGGCAAAGGGTGGCCACGAGCGGGACATTGATGGGGCCGGAGCTGGCGGTTTCCACAGCGGACGGCACTCAGCAGAAGCCGCGATCGGTTTGTAACGGCGAGCATCACCTTATAATATGGGAGGATGCGCGCGATGTCACCTCGGATATATTCGCGACGAGGATTCCCGCGATGACTACCTCGGGGGCGCCCGATGTGACGATAATTCAGCCAACACCATCGATTGTCACCTCCTGCAACCGCTATCCGGTAAAGCTTCTCGTCCAAGACACCGACGGCGTCGATCCCTACTCGGTTCGTTTTTTCAACGGAACGGACACGATCAACGGATACAGCTCCTCGATCGTTTTCCTCGGCGACACGCTCCGATATACCCCCTCGACCGATTGGCCGAGCGGAGTGCCTATCGTTGTCAGCCTCGTCGATGTGGCGGATAATTTCGGAAACCATATTGAGTCGCCTGTGAGCTGGTCATTCACGGCCGATTTAATTCCGCCGGTTATCGACAACCTAATTCCCCGTCGCGGCCAAATACTGACGGAGTTTCCGGCCTCGATTTCGGCGAACCTTACGGACGCAATCACCGGAATAGATATCTCGACCTTAATGGTTGTTTACAACGGCGACACATTGCGCTATCCGGACAGCCATCTGAGCTGGGACGGTTGGACTGTGAGAATCTCGCCCGATACTGCGGCCTCGACGGTCGGAACGCACAGTGTTCGAATTCGCGTTGGGGACTCGCCGGATGTCTGCGATCCGAATTTCACTATTGAAAGCTGGGATTTCTTTGTGAATCCCAGCGGCGGGCCGAACGCCTCGGCGATGCATCCGCGCGCGGGCGATGTCGTCGCGAGCGGGAACCCCGAGATAGTCCTTAAGATCGTCGATCCAGATGGAATCGATGTTAGCTCGATCGAGGTTTCAGTCGGCGGGGTGGTTTATTCATGGCCGAGTTCGGCGCTCAGCTTCGCGGACTCGATGCTGACTATCACTCCCTTCGAGACCTACACCCACGAGCAAGTTGTAATAGTAAACCTGATTAGCGTGGAGGATATGATCGGCTCAGGGCTCGATGCGCCGCTTGCCTTCAGCTTCGCGGTCGATCTTCGTCCGCCGGTTTCGGGCGATTTCTCTCCGAGGGCCGGAGACACGCTCCATGTTGGCACCGACGATGTCTGGATAATCGCCACCGATGCGCCGGCCGGTATGCTTGTTTCGCCGGAAAGGGTTTCCTTCGAGTTCTTCGACCTTTCGCTATCTCTGATAGAGAGGGCGACTGCCGGCCTAACCGCCCGCGGTGATACGGTAGTTCTTCAGAGCGGCGCCTTCGGGGCTTCCTTCGGTGACGGCTCCGAGGTGATAATATGCGCTAATCTCGCCGATAACCCCGATTTTTACGGCCCGAACGACACGAGCTATTGCTGGCAAGTCTTCGTGCAACTCATGGCTATCTCGGAGGCCGATCTGCCGGATGAGATGCAGATATCTGTAACCCCGAATCCCTTCAACGCCTCCTGCATGATTAAATCTGCAGGCGATGTCGAGATAATGGATATTTCCGGTAAAGTTATCAACGAAATAAAGGACTGCTCCCGCGGGTCGTTGTGGAATGGTTGCGACTTCGAGAATAGCCCCGTTCCTTCAGGCGTCTATTTCGTTCGAGCAAAGAATTCCGGCGCTATCTCCCGCGCTGTGCTACTTCGCTAAACCGAGCTCGCGGGGCGTCGCACGACGCGCGGGAGCGCGTCGTCGTCGGCGAGCCGATAGAACAGGTTGCTTTTTAAGACAATTTTACCTCGGCTCGCCGAGGGCCCCGACCCGAAAGGCCGCGGCGATTGTAGTTTGAAATGACAATTATTTTGCCTTTCGGGAGGGGCCGCGACGCCCCGCCGGAGGGCTCGGTTTGAATATGGAGGTTGAGATGAGCCTTTGGAAGGCTATTTTAATTGTGGCTATATGTGTCGGTGTTTTCTTTTTTGTGACGAGTTCGGCTTGTAGCACTAAACCGGACGACGACGACGACGACACTACGACCGACACGACTGACAACATCGCACCGGTGATTTTCGATTGGTCTCCGGCGAACGGCGCGGAGGAGGTTTCGCGCGGGGCGACGCTGTGGGTATCGATTTGCGATACTGGCGAGTATTCGACGGGACTTAACGCCGACTCAATCTCGATGATGGTGAATTCAGCCGCAGTTGTGCCCTCGCTGATTGCGACGGCCTCCGGACTCGATTTGCGCTATATTCGCCCCGGCGGATTTTCCTATAGGGATACGGTTCATTTCTCTGCCCGCGCGGTGGACAATGCGGGGAACGCCGCAGTGGGAAGCTCGGTTTTCTATATCGAATTGGGCGACACCTTCAGCCTCGACTTCGACAGCCTCTCGGCGATTTCCGGCTTTGTCACACGCTCGCGGCCGGATGGTTTCACGACCGAAGCGCTGTATTTCTCCTCGCCGAGTTCAGGCTATTCCGAGCTTACCGGCTCGCCGTATCAGATTATCTTCACTCCGAAACGCTCGTGGATTCTTTACGATCCATACCCCGAGGGCGATATTTACGCCTTTAACCCCCCGACCGGCGCTCGAATTAAGTTGACGGAGGATTTAGCCGAGGAGAAATACCCCGCGCTTTCGCCGAATGGCCGAACCTTGGGCTTTGCCCGTGGTGAGGATGTTGTTCTGAAAAACCTTCAGAATAGTGAAGAAACTGTTTTGGCCTCGAGCGCGCAGGGCGGGCGCGAACTCGAGTTCTCCCCCGACGGCGAGTTCTTGGCCTATCGTAGCGGCTCGGGTTCCTACAACCCGAAGCTCTTTATCCGCAATGTCTCCGACGGGACCAATGTCACCTACTCGACGATCTACAACGATGTCAGCGCCTTCGACTGGAGCCATACGCACAACGGCATCGCCTGCGTTGTCACCGGAAATAGGCTTTATTATTGGGATGTAGATGGCGGCTCCTATCCCCAGCTGATTCGGATGGCGGATAATATCCAACTGGTCGCGTTCGACGGTTTGGACAATATATATTTCGTCGAGAAAACGCCCTCCGGCGACAAGATACTGAAATCGAGTATAAGCGGGCCGCCCGCGATCGCGCTCGATCTCACCGCCGAGAATGCCACAGTCGAGGCGCTTTCGGCCTCCTCGAGCGGAGAGCTTATCTTTGCGAAGCGATCCGGATCGACCTTTTCGCTGAATTACCTGCCGGCGGGAAGCTCGAGCCCCTCGGTAGTGACTTCGGGTGTCGGGCAAACACTTCAGATTCAGTGGTTCTAAGTGAAACGCGCGCCGTTTATCGGAATCACCGCAAGCTATGCTCCGCCCGCCGATAACAGGCGGGTTTTTCCCGACCCGGAATTCGACTATCTCAAGTGCGAGTATCACGAGGCGATCGCTAAGGCCGGCGGACTTCCGATAATCATTCCGAATCTGCCGCCGGAGCAATTCGGCCACTTGGACGAACTGGTCCGCAAGCTCGACGGCCTTCTTCTTTCCGGCGGAAGCGACCTCGCACCAAAGCATTTTAAGCAGGATCAAAACCCCTTGGCCAAATGTGTTATTCGCGAACGGCGCGACGAGCTCGAGCTCGATCTGCTTCGCCGATGGTTCTTGATTCGACCGAAAGGGCCGATTCTTGCGATTTGCCGAGGCCATCAGGTTTTAAACGCCTTCCTCGGGGGAACGCTCCATCAGGATTTCGCCGCATGCGGAATCGAGACAATCCCTGTCGGGCATAGAACTGCCGAGGCCAAGCGGACGGAGCACAAGGTCACAATCGAGCCGGGAACGCGCCTCGCGGAGATTATCGGCGAGGGCGAGCATATGGTTAACTCAAGCCACCATCAGGGGGTAGATCGGCTCGCGAAGGGCTATATTGTCAGCGCTCGCGCCGAGGACGGCATCATCGAGGCTATAGAGCCGGAGGGCCGCGAGGGCTGGGTAATTTCTGTTCAGTGGCATCCCGAGGCCATGCACAAAGATTTGGCCAGCATGAAAATCTTCGAGGCGTTCATCGAGGCGGCCGCGAAGGCCTAACTGTCGAAGAGCGCGGTTTCTGTCCAAGGCAACGGGAAGATGGCCCGAATTCCTGCCTTTTCAGCCATGTCGAGCAAATGATCCAAGGCGATATGAGTTCTGCCCAAGAACTCCGTGGGCATATCGAGCGGAGTTGACATCCTGTCCCAGTGCGTGAAAATAAGCGTTTTCGCGCCGGTTTTCACAACCGCCTCCTCGAAAAGCACCTCACGATATTCCCGCGACCTAAGCGCAAGCCCTGCAATCGCGAGTGTAACTGTGTCCGCGGAGGGGGACCTCAGCCCCGGGTTCAAGCCGCCGCCCCTAATAAGAAGCCTGCCCTTCGGATGTTCTAACAGGATCGAAAACGAGCCGCCCTCGCGGTATTCGGCGATTCGAGCGGGAGGAATCAGGGGTTTTGTTATCTCGGGCTTGAAATTGATCAAAGGCTCGGCGATCTTTGGAAAGGGCAGGTGCGAGGCCTTGATGAAATTAACCGTAAATGCCCCGAATCTATATGCTTCATCCTCACTCACTTCGATTAATCTTTCGCTGTCGATACCGCCGCCGAGGCCTAAGTTCACGGCGGAGCGGGAACCGTAAAGCCTCGCGCCGGTGAGTATCGCTATCTCCGGGGCGTCGAGGGCGTGGTCGATATGTGTATGAGTAAGAAGAACCGCGTCGAGGCGCTCGATTCCCATTCGCTCGAGTGACTTCGCTATCCTGTCGCGGTTTGGGGAAACATAACGAAAGAAATAACTCAATCCGACAATTGTCCCCGGGCGGGAGAAGAATGGATCGACCATAACGGCGGTGTCGTAGTCCCGAATTAAAAGGCTGTTCGCGCCTAAAAAGGTAACCTTAGGGCAATCGTGGTTCGTATCGACCGGCTTAGGTGGGAATCTGCGATGGTATTCTTTTGGGCGATTACCGAACATCTTAACCAACCTATTTCAAATATATAACCCTCGCCTCGGCGGATAGATCGCCCAAACGCGCCCTTATAAGATATACTCCCGAAGGCAACGACTCGTCCGGGTGCCAAACTGTCGGCGTCGGCCCGAGTAGCGCCTCAGCGCTATTCGTCACGAGGCGACCGGTGACGAGCCTTCCGTGAATATCGAAGATTTCGATTTCGGTTGCCTCGTAGCGAGCATTGCTCGCGCCGACGCCGGGGGGTGAGAGGGCGATATTCACTGAGGAGTTGAAGGGGGACGGCCAAGCCGAGATCGATAGGTTTTTGGGCAAGGAGGCGATTTCGTCGATTCCTTCGGAGCTAACGCGGAAGGTCCAGCAACTGTCGAGGCGGTTCGGGCCGCAATTAGCGGCGCTGACTGCGTCGATTGCGCGGATACAGACATCGACGACATCTCCATTATTGAAGGTTCCCATGGGACGGCATGTGAAATTCGGCGGATCGAAGTCGAGGTAGGCTCCGGAGGTGCCATAGGAGATTCCGCGGACGACAACCTTGAAGCTGTCCTCGACGAAGCCGGCGTGGCCGATATCGCGGATTGTCCCGGAGATGCTTATAGAATCCGGGTGAAGGACATCGCCGGCGTGGCCGTAGGAGACAGCCGGCAGGGGCGCAAAGGCGTCATATAGGAAACATGTCGAGATGCCAAGATTAATCGCGGGCGTTCCGGTGGCGTCGGCGAGGGAATCCAGAACGGCGCAGATTGTGTCGAGCGGGGCGATAGCGCTTCCCGAGAGGTCGAGACTGATTGAGCTTGCAGTGATTGAGACCTCGGAGTCCGAGGCGCGGAATGTTCGCCCAAGAGCTGAGATCTGAAGCGAGCTATTGTCGATCGATTCGCTTCCCGCGGTGAAGGCGAATTCGACTATCGGCGCGCAGGCTGTAAGCAGACCGTGGGACGGTTGCACGCCTGTGATTCTAATCGGCTCCGAACCGGTATCCGGCTCGAACGCGTCGGTGGTCATAATATAGAAGGTGTCCCTGCCGGTTGCGAACATATCGGTGCCCGAGACGCAGACATCGGTAATATCGATCGGAAAATCGCGATGAACAACCTGAACCGGGCTCGAGGGCGTCGAGAAGTCGATCACGCGGATTCCGCCTTCGCCATCGGCGAGGGCGAGCCTGTTTCCAACGACGAAACTCCCTCTTGCATCGCTGTTTGTGGGGGCAATCCATGAACCGAGCGGGGAAAGTGTTGTCGGAGAGGGAATTCCGAAGAATCGGACACTCGTCGTGTCCGAGCCGACATAGGCGCCATCGCAACAAACAAGGACATCACCGGCGATTTTCAGGTCGAGGGTGTTTCCCGGAGTGTCCGCGCTCATAAGCAAAGACGGCGACGAGGGAGTGCTGATATCGAGAGCGGCGATGCCAGAATTACCGAGGCCGGCATAGGCGGTGTTGCCTGCCACTGCAATCGATCTTGCCATCGGGAAGGCCGAGGGGGGGATAAAACTGCCCACCGAGGCCAAGGTAGATCCGAAGATACGATATATTCCGAGGTGACTTTGTAAAGCGATAAAGGCATAATCGCCGCTAACATCGACATCCCAGCCGGAGGTTCCCCCATGGGGGATTCTGTAGAGTTCGATCATTGCCGAAGGGTTTGAAATATCGATTAAATATACATTTGCGATGCCGATAACAACCGCGGTGTTATCCTTAAAATCGAGGTTTCGGACATACTCGCCGAAATTGAGTGTGTCGAGGATAGCTCCGGAGGTCGGGCTATAGCTGATAATATAATAATAGTCGATAATATAGACAACTCCGTTGTGAATTCCGCATGCCTGCGAGTTTCTGAAGCCGCCGATTTTATTGACGACATCGATGGACTCGGCGAACGCGGCAGAGCACATCAGCGAAAACACGAAAAGCAATAATAATTTACGCATATATCACCTTCTCTTTAGATATATTTTTAACTCTTCAGTTGGTTTTGCATTAGTTTAAACCACCGCTCGGCGAGCGCGGAGCGATCGAATTCCGGAGGCGGAGTCGGGGATGAAAGCGTGCCTGTCCTCTTAGCGTCGAGTAGGTCCTGAAGCGCTTGTGCAATAGCGCCGATGCACTCCGTTGTCACCCTTATACCACCGGAATATGATTTAAGTAGTTCATCCGCTTCGCCGCCGCGCGGAATACATGCGAGTATAGGTTTTCCTAAACCCATATATTCGTAGGTTTTACTTGTGATTTGCCCTAAATTTAAGGGACGATTGTCGATATATAATAAAAGCGCGTCCGCTAGGCCCGCGATAGCAAGGGCTTGGCGATGTTCTCGATAGTCGATAAACTCCACTCGTTTTGAAAGCCCGAACCTCGAAACATCGTGTTTGAGCTTGTCCGGATAGCGACCTACAATCGACAGTTTTATCTCGGGCACCTCTTTCATCGCTAATAAAAATGGTAATATATAATTTAAGTCAGGGTAAATAGTTCCAAGATAGCAAATACTGAGAATATCAACGGAATCGGTAGCTGTGAATCGAGGCGGCATGTCTTCGGGATCATACCCGTTGGGTATCACCTCAAATGCCTTTCCGGGGACAAGCCCCTCGATTTCCCTGCCAATCGATTTATAAACGCACGTGACCGCGCTTGCCGAGTTGATCGCCTTTGTGGCGAGCATTCTATTGACAGCCCTATGAAAGAATGGCAACGGCGGCCTGTTGGGATTTCGCGTCCACGAATCGCGGAAATCGAGAACAAGCGGAACTCTGAGCTCCATCGCGGCTCTCCGCGCGGCGAGCGCCGCCGAGAAGGGCGGGCATGTCGCCCAGACGATGTCGGCGTTCGGGAGGGCCTTAACCCCGAGGCGCGAGGCTAAATTAATCCACCAAATCTTGTTGTCCGGCAGAAAAAGATAATCGCTTTTGGGCGCGTGAATCACACCGCCCATCCGCCTGCGGAAAAACCGTAGCGGGTCGTTGCCGGGCGGAGTTCGGACAACCATAAACTCCGATGGTATCTCGGCCTCGAGCGAGGCATCGCGAACCGAATAGTCGCCCTCGGCCGCGGCGACAACAACGCCCTCCGCGCCCAGAGGAGCGGCGTATTTCAACATCTTGAGCGGTCTCAGAGCGCCGGGCCCGCCATGGGGTGGAAAATAAAAGCTGAATGCGAGGATTTTCATATTAAAATGCAATTCTTAGGGTTTTAAAACAGAAGCCCATTTGGACAAACTTAAATCATAACGAAAAACACAGTATTGTCAACCGCGGAAGAATATTATATACAAAAGCCGCCCGCGTTCGAGCGAAAGGCGGCCTTGACTTTCGGCCGATAGGGGATTATTTTAAATGGATATGAAAAATGGCGCGACAGCGATTTTAGCTATCGGAGTTGGATTGTTCTTGGCTTGCGACGGCCCTCAGAACGCTCCAGATGCCGGGCCGGAGTGCACACTCGCATGGGTTTCCTATCGCGACGGCGTGCCGAATATCTTCTGCGCCGACCTCCCGGGCGGTGAGGTGCGAAAGCTCACCGACCTGACCGAGGGCGCAGGTAGATGGGGCATCTCCGATCACGGCGATCGGGTCTATTTCGGTGGGAAAGAGGCCGAGTGTTGGCAGGTCTTCAGAGTTCGAAAGGACGGCACTTCGCTTCAAGCGCTGACCGATAACGCCCAATTCGACGGCAACCCCGAGGTCTCGCCGGATGGAATTCGGCTTTGCTTCATCACGAAGCGCTGGAGTTATGCCTACAGCGACAACGATCTTGCGATTTTGTCCCTATCCGGCGGAGAGCCGTCTCGGTTGACAAGCCATCCGGGCAACGACGATTCGCAGAGATGGTCGCCGGACGGCACAAAGATCGCTTTCGTGCAAACCGGCGAGAACGGGGAATTTTCGGTGATGGCAATCGAGTCGCGCACTCCATTTACTCTCACGCGGATTTCGCCCGAGGGCTACGATGCCTATTCGCCGTGCTGGTCGCCGGACGGCGCATACCTTTACTATACATTGTCGGGAACGGATCGGCGCTTTGTAGCTAAGACCGATATCGAGAGCCCCTCCGCTTTTCCCGAGAATATCTCCGGTAGCCAATACACGGCGGAGAATCCCGCCGTCTCGCCGGACGGCTCGCGGATTGCCTTTCAGGCCTTTGTTGACGGCCAGTGGGAGATCGCGACAGTGCCTTCGAGCGGCGGCGGCCTAACATTTGTCGCGCCGCATTCGGCGGAGGATATCTGTCCTTGCTGGTCGCCGGACGGAAGTTGGATTTTCTGGGTAAGCTACCGCGACGGCGACCGCGAGATCTACGGCGCTCCGGCAAACTCCGGCGCTACGCCGGTTCGCTTCACAAACTCGAATGGCGACGATATTCGTCCTCTTTGCTGGGCAAGGTGAGATATGCGGGAACTCTTTACAGATCAAGAGCTTGCGCGTGAATTTCCGATGACTCGGAGATTCCTCTATTTCAACACCGCCGGAACCGGCGTGATGCCCGAGTGCGGGCTTTCGGCCATCGAGAACTTCCTCCGAAGATACCGCGAGACCGACCTCGCCCATGACGCGGAAACCTTCGCGGCGATAGACCGCCTGCGCGGCGACCTCGCCGAGATCATCGGCGGCGAAAAGAGCGGAATCGCCCTCGTCCCGAACACCAGCTTCGGGATAAATATCGTCGCGGCGGGGTTTCAATGGCAAAGCGGCGACCGCATTCTTATCGGGACTCGCGAGTTTCCGGCGAATTCTTACCCTTGGCTGAACCTCGCGCGGCGCGGCGTCGAGGTCGATTGGATTCCAATGCGAACCGGCGAGCTTACTCCCGAGATGGTCGAACGCGCGATCACACCGCGGACGAGGCTTCTCGCGATTAGCTCGGTTCAGTTCTCGGACGGCTATCGAGCTGATCTCGTCGCGATCTGCGCGCTTTGCCGAGCAAAGGGGATTTTCACCTTCATCGACGGAATTCAAAGCGCGGGTGCTATTCGAGTCGATGCGCAAAGCCTCGGCCTCGACGCCTTCGCCGCCGGCGGCCAAAAGCATCTGCTTTCGCCCTACGGCACCGGTTTTCTCTATATTTCCCCCCAAGCGATGGAGCTTGTCGAGCCGGCCTACGACGGCTGGCTGTCGCATTTTTCCACGCCGGAGGATTTCCTCGATATGCTCCGCCACGATATGCCCCGATCGTCCACAGCGCGGCGCTACGAGGTCGGTTCACTGCCGTGGTCGGCGCTTTGGGGGATGGCCGGCTCGGTCGGCCTGTTGGCGGAGATCGGCATAGAGCGAATCGAACAGCACAACCTCGAGCTCGCCGAGAGATTCGAGGAACTTGTCCGCGAAATCCACCTTGCCGACCTTCCCGAAAGACAGAAATCGGCCAAGTCCCATGTCGTCTCGGTCGGGGTTCCAAACCCCGAGGAGGTTCACCGCCGCCTCAAAGCGGCCGGCGTGATTTGCTCGAATCGGGAAAAACGGCTTCGATTTTCTTTCCACATATATAATACGCTCGATCAGGTCGAGGCCGGCGCGAAGGCTCTCGAACGCGCGCTCGCTCAATAGCTTGGAGGCTTGAAATGTCTAAAGTATATAATATCATAGCGTTAACGCTTGCTCTGTTCTCGATCGCGGGTTGCGGAGAAAAGAATAATCAAGTCGCTCAAAAGGCCGATGAGGGCACCTATCCGGTGTTCGTATCGATTCAGCCCTTGGTCTCGATCGCGGAAAGCCTCGTCGCGGACAAGGCCGAGGTGACACTCCTTATGCCCGCGGGATCTAATATCTTCGCCTATGAACCGCCGGCGGAGATGACACAGACCTTAGCCCGTTCGGGCGTTCTATTCTATATCGGCATGGGCCTCGACGACTGGTCTGCCGAGGCCGCGCTGAAGAATGAAACCTGCCCCCGGATTCACGAGCTTGCCGCCGGAGTCCCGACGCTACCTATGCTCCCGGAGGCCGGTTTGAAACGTCTATTCGCGCGTGAGCTTATGCCCTCGTCCGGCAACCGGTTCGTTTGGCTCGACCCGATGATAACCAAAGATATATTATTACCTACGATGACGCGCGCACTTTCCGCGGCCGATCCGCCCAATTCTCAGATTTATAATGCAAACTCGGAGCGCCTCGCACAGAGGCTTTCCGCCCTCAACGACCGCGTGAAGGCGACGCTCGAACCTCATTCGGGCACAGCACTCGCGGCCTATAGGGGTTCGTTCACCTATTTTATGCGACGCTACAAACTCGAACTCGTCGAGACGATGGAGCCGTTTGTCGGAATCGAGCTGTCATCCGAGGAATTCGAGGAGATCGCTGAAAACTGCCGAAAGGCCGGTGTTAAGGCGGTGCTTGTCGAAGCCGGCTCTCAGGCCGAGTCGGCCGAAAGGCTCGCGAAAAAGCTGAACATCAAGATTATCGAGGTCGATCCTATCGGCGCGGGTGGCGAGGGATATATCGAACTCCTTCAGCGCAATGCGGAGGCCATCGCAAATGGGCTCAAATAGCCTCGATCGCGTCCTCGGAAGTCTATATAAACTAATCGATTACGAGAAACTCGGATCGAAAAACCCCTACGAAACCGACGAGTCCGACCTTCACCGCTTTCGCGAGCTTCTGCGCGCGCGGGGGGATAACCATAAGCGCTACAAGACTATACTCATCGCAGGCTCGAAGGGCAAGGGCTCGACCTCGGCCATGCTCGAGTCTATCCTTCGCGCAGATGGCCGCCGAACGGGCTTTTATAGCTCCCCCCACTTGGTCGATATTCGCGAACGATTCCGCATCGATGGCAATATCGTCGAGGCGGAGCTTCTTTCAAAAAAGCTGGAGGACATACTCCCCGAGGCCTTAGAGGCCGGCGCAGGGCAAGGTTTTCGCACGGTTTTCGAAATCCTCACCGCGTCGGCCTTCGAGCTTTTCGCCGAGGCCGGCGCGGAGATCGCGGTGATCGAGGTAGGTCTTGGCGGGAGGCTCGACGCCACTAATGTCATCGACCCCGACCTCACAATTATTACGCCGATCGGCCTCGACCACACCAATGTCCTCGGAGAGACATACGAGGCGATAGCCCGCGAGAAGGCCGGAATCTTGCGCCATGGAATCCCTTTGATCTTAGCAATACAACGCCCCGAGGCGCGCAAGGCTATTCTTTTAAAGGCCGAATCGCTCGGTGCGCACCCGATTATCGACATCAACGAGCATAACCCTTTGAAGAACATAAGCTTATCCCGCTCGGGAACAACCTTCGACTATTCATTTAGCGGATCAAATTTCATCGGGCTCCATATCCCGCTTTTGGGCGCACATCAGGCGGAAAACGCCGCTGTTGCAGTTTCTGCGGCGAACTATCTCGATGTCGGAGAAGCGGCGATCCGCGAGGGGCTGGGAGCTGTCGATTGGCCGGCCAGAATGCAGATTGTTGCTTCATCGCCGGATATCCTGATCGACGGCGCGCATAGCCCAATGGCCTTCGAGCGGCTGATCGAGGCGGTCCGGGCGATATGGCGGCGGCCGCCGGTATGGCTTTTCGCGGCGAACCGCGACAAGGATGTCCCCGGAATGCTCGAGTTGGCGCGAGGTTTTTCCGCCGGGCTTTATTTGACGAGCTTCGATTGGCCGCGCGCGATGAGCGTCGAGGAGCTTAAATCCCTCGCCCCGGAGGGCATCGCAGTCCATTCTAATGAAGAAGCACTCGCGCTCGCGCGGGAGGCCGCAGGCCCGGACGGCCTCGTTGTTATCGCCGGAAGTTTATATTTGGCAGGGGTATGCTGGGGCCGATTCGCTACATCCGGATCGCCTCGCACATCTTCTTGAGATCCAAGACAATCAACATCGCGAGCTTATCGACGGAATCGACGAACAGGTCAACCACCGGTGTCCCCACTCGAGGGCGAATATACTGAAATCCCCCGCTAACAACCTTGATTCGCGCGTCCTCGGAAACCTCCTTGACGGCATCTGCAATAATATAATATACTTCGAGTGGTTGCAGGTAAAAATCGATATCGATAGTCGGCCCCTTACCGGCAAGCATTATCGCGATTGTCGGCTCCATCGGAAAGGGTATCCGTTTGATCATTCCGGCGTAGGTTGTGAGGCCGAGTAGCGGCGTTTCCGAAGGGTTTTGGACGACATGGGCATAGTAATTTTTCACGCGGATCAGGTTGTCAACCTCCCGAGCGCGGCTGTATTTTTCGATGAGAAGAACGAGCTTCTCAGCGAAACGAAGGTAAACTAATGCGCTTTCCTTGTCCAAACTTCGCCCGACGATAAAAATATTAAGCTATTTTTTTCGCTAATTATGCGAAAAAAATAGATATATTCAAATAATTAAACACTCGATCGACTTTGCCGTCGAGTTTTTGCAGGGGGCTATTTCGGCAGGGGGTCAAAAACTATAGCAAATTGCTCGCAAGCTCCGCGAGTTCGCTCCTTTCGCCCTTGATGAGAGTCACATGGCCGAACAATTCCTGACCTTTCATTCTATCCACGAGATAGGTCAGGCCGTTCGACCTGCTGTCGAGGTAGGGGGTATCGATCTGGTAAATATCGCCCGCGAAGACGATCTTTGCGCCCTCGCCGGCTCGGGTGATTATCGTTTTAACTTCATGCGGCGTGAGGTTTTGCGCCTCATCGACGATGAAAAATATCTTGTCGAGCGAACGCCCGCGAATATAGGCTAAGGGCGAGATTGTCAGCTTCTCGCTGTTGAGCATCTGGTCGATCTGGACGAAGTCGGGACTCTCGGGTGGGAATTGGTGACGAATAACCGCGAGGTTGTCGTGAAGCGGTTGCATATAGGGCGCGAGCTTTTCCGCGACATCGCCCGGAAGAAAGCCAAGGTCGCGGTTGCCCAAGGGCACAATCGGTCGCGCGAGAAAGATTTGACGATAGCGCTTTCTTTGCTGAAGCGCTGAGGCTAGAGCCAGAAGGGTTTTGCCGGTGCCGGCCTTGCCGGTCATTGTGACAAGCTGAATCTCCGGTCGGTTCAATGCGTCCAGCGCGAAGGTCTGCTCGGCGTTTCGCGGCTCGATGCCATAGGAACTCATACGGTTAATTCGCTCGAAGACTCTGTCTCGAGGGTTGTAATAGGCTAAGATGCTTGATGAGCGGTTTCGCAGGATGAAATACTGGTTCGGTATTGGCTGAATCGTCGGAAGCTCGTCGGCGGGCACCGCGAACGGCTCCTGATAGAAGCGCGAGATAATCTCTTTGTCGAATCCGTCGAGGACGACATGGCCGGTATATAACTCGTCGATATTTGCGATTTTGCCGGTTTCGTAGTCTTCTGCCGGGATACCGAGGCTCTTGGCCTTCATTCGGAGGTTGATATCCTTCGATATTAGAATCACCTCGCCGGCGCCGTATTTTTCGCTAAGGTTGGCCGCGAGTGCGAGAATCCGGTGATCGGGTTTGTTTTCCGTGAAAGCGCCGGAGACCACAGCGGAGACTGGGTTTGAGACCTCTATTGTCAGACGGCCGAGGCCTTTGCCCAAGGGAACTCCCTTTGAGAAGAGTTTGTCGCCGGCGATCTGGTCGAGTTTGCGCACAAACTCGCGGGCCTCAAAGTTAATTAAGTCATTACCTTTTTTGAACTTATCCAGTTCTTCAAGGACAACGATAGGGATTACTACATCGTGCTCTTGAAAGTTATAGATTGCCGTATGGTCATACAAAATGACATTGGTGTCTATAATGAAGACCTTTTTTCTGCGCGGCATTCTTGCCTTTCAACCGAGCTGTTTTCTGTAATGATTATTACTCGAAAAATCTAAGGTCTATTCGGGAAAAAGTCAATAGTTTAAAGAATTTTATATCAAATCGAAAAGTATCGAAATGCACAAATGGAATTGTTACAGAGTTATACAGGAACCCGGAAAAAAAGAAAAATAAAAAAATGAAATTAGTGCTTGACATCGGAATAGTGCAGGATTATTATCGAGACGCTTTTTTCGCGTAGGAAGGCCCGAGAGTCGATTCGAAGCAGATGAGGCTCGCTAAACAGGGTTTCCCGGAAAAAGGCTTTAGTTATTTATGCTTGGATTTTTCCAAAAGAACGGCACTTTTCCGTTTGGAGGAGGTTAAATGGCCCAGCGAATCAGAATAAAGCTGCAGGCATACGATCATGTTATTCTCGACAGGTCCACTACAGAGATAGTCGAGACCGCGAAGAGGACAGGCGCGAAGATTTCGGGTCCGGTTCCATTACCGACGCACAGGCGCGTCTATACCATCCTCCGTAGCACCAATGTGGACAAAAAGAGCAGAGAGCAGTTCGAAGTTCGGACACATAAACGTTTGATAGATATTCTCGAGGCGAGCCAAGAAACCGTCGACGCGATGATGAAGATCGAGTTGCCGGCCGGCGTCGATATCGAGATTGTCGTATAATTCAAGCCGATTTACTGGGAGTTATAATGATCGGATTTATCGGCAAAAAGGTCGGAATGACCACAATTTTCGGCGCGGACGGCACCGCTATTCCGGTGACGATTCTGCTCGCCGGGCCTTGTGAGGTCATTCAAGTAAAATCGCCCGAGAGGGATGGCTATTCCGCTGTTCAACTTGGTTTTGAGCCTACGGACAAGAAGATCTCCAAGCCCGAGCTCGGCCATTTTAAAAAGGCCGGCACGAAGGTTTACAAGACCCTTCGGGAATTTCGCGTGGAAGATCCACAGAACTATTCCGTCGGCCAGATCATTACGGTCGAGCACTTCAAGATCGGCGATAAGGTCGATCTCAGCGGTATATCGAAGGGCAAAGGCTATCAGGGCGCAAGGAAACGCTACCATTTCAGCGGCGGCCCGAAAACCCACGGCCAGTCCAACAAATGGAACTCCCCCGGCTCGCTCGGCCAGTCTTCATCGCCCTCGAGGGTTTTCAAGGGTGTCCGTATGGGCGGCAGAATGGGCAACGACAAAGTCACCATCCCCGGCTCGAAGATAGTCAGCATCGACCCGGAGAATAACCTCATCCTCGTTAGGGGCGCGGTTGTCGGCCCGAGGGGCGGTTATATAACCATCGAAAAGAAGGGGTGATGATCATGCCCAAGGGAATTCTTCTCGATCGCGAAGGCAAGAAAATCGGCGAACTGGAGCTTCCTCAGATCGCTTTCGGCATCGAACCGAAGAGCGAGGTTGTTCACCAGTTCCTCGAGTGCTATCACGCCAACCAAAGGCTCGGTCTTCATTGCAAAAAGACCAGCGGCGAGGTCTCCGGCGGCGGCAAAAAGCCGTGGCGCCAAAAGGGCACAGGCAGGGCGCGCGTCGGATCGAACCGTTCGCCGGTTTGGCGTCACGGCGGTGTCGTATTTGCGCCCAAGCCGCGGGACTATCGCAAGTCCTTCCCGCGCAAAATGCGCAGGCTTGCGCTCGCATCGATTCTATCGACACGCTCCAATGAGGGCAGTGTTTATATCTTCGAGGATATTGACTCGAACAATCATAAGACCGCGAAACTACGTAGCGTTCTCGAGAAGGCCGGTGTTTTCGGAAGAAAGGTCCTAATCGTCACGAACTCCCCCGAGAGGCCTCTCGTTATGGCCGGCGGGAATCTCAATGGCGTCGAGGTGACCTTCGCGGGCGAGCTCAACACATATCAAGTCCTTCACGCCGATATCTTCATGGCCACTAAAGGGGCTTTGGAAAAAATAGAGGAGCTCTGTATTCGATGAGAGACCCCAGAAAGGTTCTGGTCAAGCCCATGTTGACCGAAAAGACGAATATTCAAAAAGAGGCTGAGAACACCTTCTCCTTCAAGATAGCCAGAGACGCCAACAAAGAGGATGTCAAGAAGAGCGTCGAGGCCATTTTCAAGGTTCATGTGCTGGATGTTCGCACCTCGAACTATATGGGCAAACCCAAGCGTCGCGGCAGATTTGAGGGCAAGAAGCCGGCATGGAAGAAGGCCCTTGTTAAGCTTGTCGCCGGTGAGAGCATCGATATCTTCGAAGGGCTATAAGCGAATTTTTAAGTGGAGTTTAATATGGGCATCAAGCACTATAACCCGACAACACCATCGCTGAGAACTCGGCAAATACTGAGTTACGAGGAGCTTACGCCCTGCGCCGAGCCGGAAAAGAGCCTCATCCTCAAAAGCCATCGTAGCGGTGGAAGAAACAACAACGGCAGAGTGACTATGCGCCATCTCGGCGGCGGAAACAAGAAAAAAATCCGCATCGTCGATTTCAAGCGCGGAAAATTCGGGATTCCGGCCAAGGTCGCTCAAATCGAATACGACCCGAACCGCTCGGCTTTCCTCGCGCTTCTCAATTATTCCGACGGCGAAAAGAAGTATATTCTCGCCCCGCTGGGAATCAAGGTCGGCGATTCGCTCATGAGCGGTCCCGACTCCGAGATCAAGCCCGGCAACTGTCTCCCGCTTGGGGGTATTCCGGTCGGTTCGAGAGTTCATAATATCGAGTTCATGCCCGGCAAGGGCGGACAGCTTGTTCGTTCGGCCGGCGCTGTAGCCCAAATCGTCGGCAGGGAGAAGGATCAGGTAATCATCCGCCTTCCATCCGGCGAGATTCGCACCTTCCGCAGGGATTGTTATGCAACCATCGGGCAGGTTGGCAATCTCGATCATTCGAACATTGTTATGGGCAAGGCCGGCGCGAATCGTTGGGGAGGCCATAGGCCTAAGGTTCGCGGTATGTCGATGAACCCGATCGACCATCCGCACGGCGGCGGAGAGGGCAGGGTTAAAGGCTATAAACAGGCGGTCACGCCTTGGGGCCAACCCTGTAAGGGCTATAAAACCCGTAAAAAGAACAAGAGTTCGAACAAATTTATCGTGAAGCGCCGCACAAGGTAATGGAGGATCCATGTCCAGATCGCTGAAAAAAGGCCCATTTATTGACGAAACGCTTTTCGAGAAGATCGAGGCGATGAACGAGCGCGGCGAAAAAAAGGTCATCAAGACATGGTCGCGTCGCTCGACGATCTCGCCTGAATTCGTGGGCCATACAGTAGCAATTCATAACGGCCACAAGTTCATACCGGTTTATATCTCCGAGAATATGGTCGGCCACAAACTCGGCGAATTCGCCCATACGCGCCTGTTCCGCGGCCACGGCGGCAAGAAGGCCGCTCAGATGAAGAAAAAAGGCTAAGGTGAAATTATGTTGGCTAAGGCTAAAGCAAAATACCTAAGAATCTCGCCCTACAAACTTCGACTCGTCGCCGATTTGGTTCGGGGCAAGAATGCGGAAGAGGCCTTGAGGACTATCCCGTTCGTGAACAAAAAGGGCTCGAGGTTCGTCGAAAAAGTATTGAAAAGCGCCATCGCAAACGCGATGAACCAGAGCGATTCGTCGCTTCACGAGGACGAGCTGTTCGTCTCGAAGGTTCTTGTTGACGGTGGCCCGACAATGGCCCGCTTCAAAGCCGGCGCTCAAGGAAGAGTCAAACCGTTTAAGCATAGAACGAGTCATATTTATATTGAACTCGACAAGAAAAAGTAGTTTCAACCGCATTTGCGGGAGGATAATTTGGGACAGAAAACCCATCCAACTGGTATTAGATTAGGCGTCATCAAGTCGTGGAGCTCGAAATGGTTCGCCCGCAAGGCGACCTACCGCTCGAATCTCCTCGAGGATATCGAGCTTCGTGAGTTCGTTCACAAAGAGCTGAAAGACGCCGATGTCTCGACTATCGAGATTCTCCGTAGCCCCAAGAGCTTGACTCTGAATGTCTTCACCGCCCGCCCCGGCGTCGTTATCGGCCAAGGAGGCCAGCGTGTCGAGACCTTCAAAGAACAGCTCGAGCAGAAAACGCAAAAAGAGGTTCACCTCAATGTGCTCGAAATCCGCCGTCCCGAGATGGACGCGACGCTTGTCGCAAGGGCGATCGCCTCGCAACTCGAGGGCAGGGTTTCGCACAGGCGCGCTATGAAGAGGGCTATCCAATCCGCGATGAGACTCGGCGCTCAAGGCATCAAAGTGAAATGCGGCGGTCGTTTGGGCGGCGCGGAAATCGCCCGTTCCGAGGAGTATAAAGAGGGAAGAGTCCCGCTACATACCCTTCGCGCGGATATCGATTTCGCACGCGCTACCGCGCACACTACCGCCGGATGCGTCGGCGTCAAGGTGTGGATCTTCTCCGAGGAAATCCTCGGCGGAATGAACGAGTATTGGGACAGGGCCTTCGACGAAGAAAAGAATAAGAAACAGTCGAGACCCGCACCCGGAGCCGGCCAGCAACCGGGACGGAAGCCGCCCAGAAGACGCCCGAAAAAGCAAGATTAAAGGAGTCCTATAATGTTAATGCCTAAGCGCACTAAATACCGTAAGTCGCAACGCGGTAAACGGGGCGGTTTGGCTACCCGCGGGAGTCAGATCAGCTATGGCGATTTCGGGATGAAGGCACTCGAGTGCGGTTGGATTACCGCCAACCAAATAGAGGCCGCAAGAATCGCTATGACAAGGCATATGAAGCGCGCCGGCCGCGTTTGGATAAATATTTTTCCGCATAAATCGGTGACAAAGGCCGCCGCCGAAACCCGCATGGGAAAAGGTAAGGGCGCGCCCGATCATTGGGTCGCAGTGATCAAGCGCGGAAGAATTATGTTCGAGATCGCCGGCGTCGAGGAGGAAACCGCCAGAAGGGCATTCGAACTTGCCGCCCGTAAGCTCCCGATTAAAACACGCTTCGTTAATAGAGAGAGAACGCCCGGAGGCGTCTTATGAGTTCCACAAAGACATGGCAACTGAGAGAGATGAGCCAAGAGGAGCTTTCGCACCGCATGCACGAGCTACTCGAGGAAGACTTCAACCTGCGGATGCAATCCGCCGTCAGCGCCCCAAAAAATCCTAAAAGGCTCAGGGAAATCAGAAGGGAAGCCGCGAGGATAGCCACGATTCTCAACGAGGATAAATTGGGGATAAAAAAAATTGGAGTAAAGGCCCTGTAAAAGGCCCCGTTCCAAGAAGGAGGGCAAATGTCGATCGAAAACAGAGTAAGAGAGATCATCGTCGATAAGCTGGGCGTTAGCCCCGAGCAAGTTGACGCGAATGCGCATTTTGTTGACGACTTGGGCGCCGATAGCCTCGATCAGGTCGAGTTGGTTATGGCTCTCGAAGAGGAGTTCGATATAGAGATCTCCGATGAGGATGCCGAAAAGATCGGAACCGTTACCGACGCCGTTAAATACATCCAAAATTCCCAGGCAAAAAAAGAGGGCTAAGAAATGAAAAAACGCGTTGTGGTGACTGGCCTCGGCGCGCTTACCCCCCTCGGGAAGGAAGTGGATTCCACATGGACAGCCCTCATCGAGGGCTGTTCCGCTATTAGGAGGGTCGAGCGCTGGGATGTCTCCGCTATGACTACACAAATCGCCGCGCAAATCCCGGACGACTGGAGGCCAGCGCCTATAGTAGATGAGCGCGAGGCCCGTAGGATGGACTTGTTCGTTCAATATGCCCATTGGGCCGCGCACGAGGCTATCGAGGACAGCGGTATCCTCGCCTCGAATGCCGATCCTAATCGCATCGGAATCATCGTAGGAACGGGCATCGGCGGTATCGGCACCTTCGAGGACCAACTTAGGGTCTTCATCGAAAAGGGCGTTCGCAGAGTTTCGCCCTTCTTCATCACCATGATGATCTCCGATATAGCTCCCGGCTCACTCGCTATTAAATACGGCTTCAAGGGGATCAACTACAGCGTGACCAGCGCTTGCGCCTCCGCCGGCCATGCTATCGGTTCCGCGCTCGACGCGATCCGTTGCGGAAGAGCCGATGTTATCCTTGCGGGCGGCGCAGAAGCGCCAATCGTGCCGATATCCTTCGCAGGATTCTGTCAAAACCGCGCAATGACTACACGCAACGAGCTTTTAGCCAAGGCAAGCTCGCCTTTCGATTCCGCTCGCGACGGCTTCATTATGGGCGAGGGAGCCGGTATGCTTGTTCTCGAGGAATACGAGCATGCGGTTGCGCGCGGCGCAAAGATTTACTGCGAATTGGCCGGCTACGGCGCAACAGCCGATGCCTTTCATATCACAGCCCCGCCGGAGGATGGCGAGGGGGCATGTCGCGTTATGCGCGAATGCCTCGAGGATGCCGGCTCTAAGCCCGACGAGGTCGGCTATATCAACGCCCATGGCACCTCGACGCCTGTCGGCGATGTCGCCGAGTGCAACGCCATCCACTCAGTCTTCGGCGAAAACGGCCCATTGGTCTCTTCGACAAAAAGCTCGATGGGACACCTCTTGGGCGCGGCGGCCGCGGTTGAGGCAATAGTTGCGATAAAAGTATTAAATGAAGGCATTGTGCCACCGACACTGCACATCGAGAATCTGGACGAGGCCTGCGCTAATATCCGCCACGCAACGGAAATAACGCGAATCGAAACAGATGCTACAATCTCGAATTCGTTCGGGTTCGGAGGCCACAACAGTTGTCTTCTATTTAAAAAGATATAGTGGGTTTTTTCTTCTTAAAAAGACCGCTTCGCGAGATCGAGTCGAAGATCGGCTATCGATTCAAAAATAAGAATACCCTCGACCTTGCCCTGACCCATCGGTCGTTCAAGAACGAGGACGACGATCTCGACGATGAATATTCGAACGAACGCCTCGAGTATTTAGGCGATGCCGTCCTGCAACTCGTTGTCGCAGAGGAGCTTTTCTTGCGCTATCCGCATAGCGCCGAGGGCGAATTGACCGAGATGCGCCGGATCCTCGTGAACGGAAAATTCCTCGCGCAAAAGGCCAAAGAACTCGGCCTCGGCGAGGAGTTGCGGATGTCCGTGGGCGAAGAGGAGACCGGCGGTCGCCGCAAACCCTCTATTCTCGCCGATTCCTACGAAGCAGTTCTCGGCGCGGTTTTCCTCGACGGCGGAATCGACGCGGCAAAAGCATTCGTCAAGCGAAACCATTTCGACAAGATGGAACTCGAGCTCGATTCGGTCAGCTACGCGAATTTCAAGGGCTTGCTTCTCGAAGAACTCCAAGCCCACGGCAAACATCCGGAATATCGCACTATCGGCGCCTCCGGCCCCGACCATCGCCGTATATTCGAGGTGGCCGTTTTCATCGACGGAGAACCGCTCGGGCAAGGTGTCGGCCTAAGTAAAAAATCGGCGGAAAAGGCCGCCGCACAGAGCGCGTATCAAAAACTTAAACCCCCCGGGAGATAGCATGATCAAGAAATACAAACTTGAATACTGGCGCGAGGACGACTGGTTCGTCGGAAGGATTGTCGAGATCCCCGGCCTTTTCAGCCAAGGCAAATCCCTCGACGAGCTTGAATCGAACCTTTTGGATGCCTACTTTCTCATGATCGACGAGGGCCTTCCGCCAAAAGACACAAAAACCCAAACTATCGATTTCGAGATCGAGGAGGATTAAGAAAAACCATGCCCATTATAACAATCGATGGACCGAAGGTCTGCGACATCGACCGCAAACGAGATTTCGCCGATAAGGTGACGAAGCTCGTCGCAGAGTTTTACAAAATCAACCCCGAAGCGATTGTGCTTATACTGAAAGAGAATGCGCTTGAAAATATCGCCTCGGGAGGCAGGCTGGTAATCGACCTCGCACAGGCTAAAAACAAATAGCAAGGAGGCTATATGCCCTTCTTCACCGAAGAACAAGAGATGATCCGAGAGCTTGCGCGCCGGATCGCGGTCGAAAAGATCGTGCCGGTTCGCGAGCATTACGACCATTGCGGCGAGTTCCCCTGGGAGATAGTCGAGGAGATCCGTAACGCCGACCTCTTCGGAGTCTTCATTCCGGAAGAGTTTGGCGGCTTCGGCGGCGGGATCACCGAGATGGCGATCGTCACCGAGGAGCTTTCCACCGCTTGCGGCGGAATATCGCTTTCCTTCGCGGCCACCGGCCTCGGGGCTATGCCGATTCTTCTTTTCGGCTCACAGGCACAAAAGGAGAAATACCTTCCTATAATCGCCTCCGGCGAGGCGCTTACCGCCTTCGCACTCACAGAGCCGAATGCCGGCTCCGATGCCGGCGGAATCCGCACTACAGCCCGTCGCGACGGCGATTCCTATATCCTCGACGGAACCAAGCAGTGGATCACCAACGGCGGCGAGGCCAAGATTTACACGGTCATCGCCCTGACCGACCCGAGCAAGGGCGCGCGCGGCGCCTCGGCCTTCATCGTCGAGGACGGAACCGAGGGATTCTCCTACGGCAAAAAGGAAGACAAGATGGGAATCCGAGCCAGCGCGACGCGCGAGCTGATCTTCCAGAACTGCCGAATCCCGGCGGAAAACCTGATTGCCCGCGAGGGCATGGGCTTCTTAGTCGCTATGGGCACTTTGGACAAATCAAGACCCGGTGTCGCCTCGCAGGCGATCGGTATTGCGCGCGGTGCGCTCGAAGCCGCTATCGACTATGCCCGCCAGCGCGAGCAGTTCGGCCGGCCGGTCATCGCGAATCAGGGTCTGCAGTGGATGCTCGCCGATATGGCCACAAAGGTCGAGACCGCGAGGGCCTTCATCTATGATGTCGCCGCGAAGATCGACAAGGGCGAAAAGGATATCTCCAAACTGTCGGCAATGGCCAAGCTCTACGCCAGCGATGTCGCGATGTCGGTGACTACCGACGCGGTGCAGATCTTCGGCGGTTACGGCTATATGCGCGAATATCCTGTCGAGAAGATGATGCGCGACGCAAAGATCACACAGATCTATGAAGGCACGAACCAGATCCAGCGCGATGTTATCGGCAAGTCGCTGATTAAAGAAGCCGCAAAGAAACGCTGACCGGTGAGCTTATGGCTCTGAACATTCTTCTTTTTATAGCCGGATTGGCCGCGCTAATCCTTGGAGGTGAGGCCCTTGTTCGCGGGGCCTCGGCTTTGGCCAAGATGCTCTCCGTGCCGGAGATAGTTATCGCCCTGTCTGTCGTTGCCTTTGGGACATCCTCGCCGGAGTTGGTTGTCAATATCGTCGCCGCCCTCGAGGGACACGACTCTATTGTCCTCGGCAATGTCGTCGGAAGCAATATCTTCAATATTTTCCTGATCCTCGGCATATCCTCGCTTATCTTTCCGCTCTCTGTTGACCGAAACACAGTCTGGCGCGAGATACCCTTCGCGCTTATCTCCGCGATAGTTCTTTTAATCCTCCTTAATGTCGGTTTGACCCCCTCTCCAACACTCTCGCGTATCGACGGCATTATCCTGCTGATTCTATTCTCGACCTTCATCGGCTATATTTTCATTATATCCGAGATCAAGTTCGAGCATGCAAGTTCCGTGAACTCCCACTCCGGCCTGAAAATCGCCGGGCTTATCTTTGGAGGTCTCATCGGTCTGATGGCCGGAGGCAAGCTGGTTGTAGATAGCTCGGTCGTAATTGCCGAAGCCGCCGGAATCAGTGAGAGGATTATCGCCCTCACAATTATCTCCGGCGGAACCTCGCTTCCCGAACTGGCAACCTCCGCTATAGCGGCCTATCGGAAAAAACCGGATATCGCCGTCGGCAATATCGTCGGATCGAATATCTTCAACATCCTTATGATCCTCGGCGTATCGTCGCTGATTCGCCCAACCTTGTCACCCCCCGGCGCAAATCTCGACATAGCCGTGTCCATCGTCGCCTCAATCCTCCTTTTCGTCACTATGTTCACCGGGAAGTTGCGGAAAATCGACCGCTGGGAGGGAATCTTATTTCTTGTGCTATACTGCGCTTATCTTATCATAATCTTGTTGTAAACATTAGCTTTGCACTTGATTACCGGCCGCAAACAGATTATATTTCAACAATATATCTGCTTTTCACCGAAGGAGTCCGATGAGGATTATCTCTTGGAATGTCAACGGCTTACGCGCTGTTCTAAAGAAGGGCTTTCTCGAATGGCTCGGGCGGGAAGCACCGGATATCCTTTGCCTCCAAGAAACGAAGCTTCAGGCTGACAATATCCCGGCCGAACTCGATTCATCTCTCGGCTATAAAGCCTTCTGGTCTCACGCCGAAAAAAAGGGCTATTCCGGCGTTGCGATGTTCATCAAGGCCGAAGCGCCCGAGGTGCGCGACGGATTTGGTCTGCCGAAATTCGATTCCGAGGGGCGAACATTGGTCGCCGATCTCGGCCGATTCGTCCTTATCAACGGCTATTTTCCCAACGGCGGAATGGGGCCCGAGAGGCTTAAATACAAGCTCGAATATTACTCTGCCATGTTGGAATTCGTCTCGAAACTCCGCGCCGATGGCCGCAATGTAATAATTACCGGCGATTTCAACACGGCTCACAACGAGATCGACCTCTCAAACCCCGAGGCGAACCGTAACCACAGCGGCTTCATGGATATCGAACGCAGATCGTTTGATATGTTTATTTCCTCCGGCCTCGCCGACACCTTCAGAGAGGCCTATCCCGAAAAAAAGGCTTGGACTTGGTGGGACTACCGCACCGGTGCGCGCGCGCGGGATGTCGGCTGGCGTATCGACTACTTCCTCGTCAACCGTGAATTCTTGCCCGAAGTAAAGGACTCTTTCATCCAAAGCGATGTGCTCGGAAGCGACCATTGCCCCATCGGAATCTGCCTCGATTGACGCCCTATAGTGTTCCTGTAGGTTCATTTTCGAGCCTTCGGTTCAAGAGCCCTTGCAATCCCAAGCGCGCTATCTTGTTTTATTCCAATAGGATAGCGCTATCTTGATACATGGCATAGCTAATGCGTTGTCGTTCTTCCGAAAACGGGGAGGGAACGAGTCTATATGCGCCACGGCCACGGCCTCATTCTCTCGCCCTCCCCGCCGATTTTTTAGTCGCGGGCATCGAAAAACCGATTGCTCAAGTGAAATTTATGCGTAAAATTTAAAGTGAGTAAACTTCGCTTAGTTTAAAATGGCAATATTGATAACCAACGACGACGGCATTTATGCCACCGGACTCAGTTTCCTCGTCGAGGCAATGAAGCGCATCGATGAGGTGGTTGTTGTCGCGCCGGACAGGGAACAATCCGCCGTTGGCCATGCGATAACCCTGTCAAGCCCCCTTCGAGTCACGAGAATAGACCGCAACGGCGGATTCTTCGGCTTCGCCACAAGCGGAACCCCCGCCGATGCCGTGAAACTCGCGATTCGCTCTATTATGCCCGAGCCACCGCGTCTCGTGATCTCGGGAATAAACCTCGGCGCGAATGTCGGCGGAAGCCTGATCTATTCAGGGACAGTCTCGGCCGCAACCGAGGGCAGTATGCTCTCTGTGCCCTCGATAGCTGTCTCGCTTGATTCAAGAATCGACGGCCATTTCCAAACCGCCGCGGACTTTGCACGGCTAATCGCGGAGAAGGTGCTCGAAAAAGGCCTGCCCGAGGGGATTCTGCTGAATGTCAATGTCCCGAATCTTCCAAGAGATCAAATTCAGGGCGTTATGGTTACGACTCAGGGCAAAACCAACTTCAACGATTTCTTCGAGGAACGAACCGATCCGCGAGGACAACGCTACTATTGGATGTGCGGAACGATGGTCGCCGACGACGGCCGCAGGGACCACGATGTCCGCGCCCTTGCCGAGGGATATATCTCCGTGACGCCGGTGCATTATAACCTCACCGCCAAAGGTTTTTTAGGGAGCCTCTCAGAGTGGAGACTCGACGAGAACTGGAAGGCCGATGTTTAACGAAATACTCAAACTTGTTGGGGGAGTTGTTATCCTCTATGTTGCCGCGGAGGGCCTCGTTCGCGGCTCGAAAAGGCTCGCTATTTCGCTTGGAATTCATCCGCTTGTGATCGGCCTGACTATCGTCGCGTTCGGAACCTCGACTCCCGAATTGGTTGTTTCGATCACCGCGGCCTATAGAGGTTCTCCATCTATCGCCCTCGGAAATATAGTCGGTTCAAATATCGCCAATATGGGGATCATTCTCGGCCTCGCGGCTATCCTCTCCCCTCTAAGAGTCGAGGATAGAACGGTGCGAATAGAGGTTCCTGCGACTATCTTTTCGGGAATTATGCTCTTTCTTTTTTGCGGCAATTCGTCGCTCTCGTTGATAGAAGGGCTTATTCTTGTTTTTACCTTTTTAGCTTTTTTCTTTATAGCCATTTTCCCCGAAATATCCAAGGGGCGGCGTTTTTTGCCCGATGAACTCGCTATCGAGATGGACGAGGTAAGTTCTAAGGACGAAATAGCCGAAGCCCGTGCAAACCAGACCTTCGTCACCGACTTGCTCTTGGTAGCCCTCGGGCTTGCAGGGCTTGTCTTCGGGGCGGATATGACAGTCACCTCCGCTACACATATAGCGAGGGTTATGGGTATTAGCGAAATAATTATCGGCTCGACGATTGTCGCCCTCGGAACAAGCCTTCCCGAGCTGGCCACCTCGATAGTTGCGGCATATAAAAACGAACCCGACATCTCTGTCGGAAATATCATCGGCTCCAATTTTTTCAATTCATTGATTGTTGCCGGTGTGCCGGCAATTGTTGTAGGTAATTTCCCGATCGAGCGCGAGGTTTTGATGTATGATTTCCCGATCATGATTGGCCTCTCGATAATACTGCTTCCACTACTTCGCTCCGGCGGCAAGCTTGATAGAACCGAGGGGCTTGGGCTCTTGCTTGTTTACGCCTTCTATATTGTCCGCCTTATTAATAAGGTGCCCCTCATAATTGCCCCCGGCTCGCTGAACTTTCTTCGTTGAAGATGCGCATCTTTGACGGTCTTTTAAGTTTTGGCGAAATCGGACTTGACCATATAAAAAATTACTTTATATTATCACTAATAAATTTATTTTATTCATATAGTTATCCTTAAAAGGTTACGGTTCGACTATGAAAAAGCTATCGATCTTGTTCTCGTTTTTCATCTCGTTTTCGAAGCTAATCTTCGCCGAGCCGGCTCTTATCGACACAATCCCCCCCTCGGTCAGGCTCGTTTGGCCGGACAGCGGCTCATATGTCTCCTGCGAATTCGTCGTTGTCGAGATGGTGATCAAGGACGACGGCTTCTTCATCGATCGCGAATCGATCCTCCTTTCCATGTTCTCGCCGTCGGTGCTCGCTGTGGCCGAATCCATGGCGAGCATTATCGACAGCTTCTACTATTTTCCGATTCCCATCACCTTCACAGACGGCGATTCCGCCTCCTTCTTGATGAATCCCGTTTATGATTTCTTAGGGAATTTTTCCCATGATTTTTGGTTTCATTTCTATATCGACCGAAAAGGGCCGAATATTACCGACCTCTTCCCCTCGCCGGGTTCGGTCATTCCGAACCCGAGGCCGCCAATTTCAGCCACAATCACGGATAGGGCGGGCGTCTCCCGCGCGACGAGCCGGCTGTCTATCGACGGTGTGAACTACTCGCTCACGAGCCCATTCGTTTCGCGGGCCGGCGATCGCTTCACATTCCGAACCGATTTGGCGGGGCTTTTCTTCCGTGGCGGCGATATTGTCGAGGTTTGCGTCCATGCCGAGGATTTGGCCGAGGGTTGCGGCTTCAACGCCTCGGATACTTGCTGGAGTTTCTCGGTGCCCTCCGGCGGCCCGATAGCCGATCTGACCTACCCTCCCGCTGATGAATGGATGTCCTGCCCCGACAGCGGTGCGGTCTTTCGTATCGAGGATGCAGACGGGATCGAGCCGGAGTCGCTTTGGGTTGTCCTCGGCGCGGACACGATCCGTTATGGCTCGGCCGGCCTCGACTGGACGCCGCCCTCGACATTGCGACTCGACCTACTGCCCTTCGGCGACGGTTGGTTTAATGGCGAGCTTCACGCCTGCGATATCTTCGGCAATCCCCTCGATCCGGCGCTTTCCTTCAGCTTCGGAATAGACACTCGACCTCCGATTCTCCTCGGCGAGTTCCCGCCCTCGGGGAGCGCAGGTTACGACCTCGACCCGACAGTCACCTTCCGCCTCGCGGACGCGCACTCGGGGATGATGCACAGCCCGACGCTGGTCTTCATCTCGGTTGACGGCTCCTCACCCAGCGTCTTTACCCTATCTTCGGACGCCTTTTCTTTCGATGGGTCAAGCTATTGGCTCGATCCCTCGGCGATACCACCGCTCAAGGGCGGAGATACAGTCACAGTGGGCATCTATGGTTATGACACCGTCACGGTTTGCCCTGTGAATCAACTCGACACGAGTTGGTATTTCTATATCCCGGCGACTCCACCGACAGCGGGGCTTATTCTGCCGGAGCGCGCAATTGTTAGTGCTTGCCCGCGCCAAGGGGTTTGGTTCTCGATCGAGGACGACGACGGGATAATCCCCTCTTCGATCCGCATGAATATCGGCGCGGCGACCTATAACACCGCATCTTCGAGCCTCTCGTGGGACGGCGAAACACTTCGCTTCGAGCCTGCAGACGATTGGTCGCACGGCGCTTTCGTGAGCGGTCAGCTTAGCGCCGCATACGATAGCCTCTTGAACAATATTACAGCGCCGGTTCCCTTCGATTTCTATATCGACCTTGCGCCGCCGCAGGTGGTTTCGACCTCGCCGACCGAATTCGCGCTGGTTCACGACACGCTCCGCGAGGTTCGCCTCCGCATCGAGGATTCCCCCGCCGGAGTCGATCCGGCAAGCCTCGAGGTGACTGTCAACGGCACACATTACACTGTTGACGGAAGCTCTCTGCGCTGGACTGCACCGTATCTAACTTTTCTGCCTTCAATTGCGGGGGCTTGGAATATCGTCGATACAGTCGAGTTCTGCCTTGTCCGCGCGGCGGATTCGCCGGATACCTGCGGACCGAATATCTCAGAGCCGTTCTGCTTGAACTTCTTTGTCGATGGCAGGGATCCCTTCGCCGACCCTCCGGAGGGCGCGATCGTCGCGTGTCTCTATCAAGGGACAAAAATCTACCTCTGGGCTCCGGGAGGAATAATCCCCGAGACAATCGAGTTCGAAATCAACGGCGGTTACCTAACGGTCGATAGCGCCGGAGTGAGCTGGGACGGCGAGACGCTGAGCTATGTCCCCTCGGTGCCGTGGCCTGACGGCGACAGTGTCCGTTGCCGCCTGATTAACGCTGACGGGCCTTTCGGCGGGATGCCCGAGTTTCGTTGGGGTTTTCTGATGGACTATTCCCCGCCGGTTTTCGGCGCGGTCTCGCCTGCACCGATGGAGGTTGTTTCGGCCTTGAACCCACCGATTGTCTTCAACCTCGCCGATTCGGTCAGCGGCCTTTTATCTGGGGCCTTCGAGCTGACTGTCGGCGGGAGCGCCTTCGATATCGCGCATCCGGCATTGTCGATAACAGGTTCGGTCTTCACCTTCAGCCCGAGCCTCGCCGGAATGCATATCGCCGGCGGCGACACAGTGGAGGTCTGCCTTCACGTGGAGGATTTGGCCGACCCCGATTACTGTGGGCCGAATATTCTTGACACATGCTATCGATTCTTCGTCGAGTCGGGCGGGCCGTCGGTGGAACTCCTTTCGCCCGAGGAACTTACGCCCTTCGCCTGTGACTCGGTAATCTCGATTTTAATCTCCGACCATAATGGCGTCGATTGGGCCACCCTCGATCTGATCGTTGCCGGCGAGGCCTTGTCCTATGGCGATTCTCGGCTCTCAGTCCGCGACGACACGCTTTTTGTTGGGGGGAATTTCGCCAGCGGCGAGACGCTGGTCGTCGAGCTTGCGCACATCGCGGATTTGCTCGAGAATCCGGCCGACCGCGCGCTTTGGCGCATAGTTTTCGATTTCGAGCCGCCGATAATTGATTGGCTCTATCCCTCTGAGGATACTACACTTACGACGCTATCGCCGGTGGTTCGCGCGCGCGTGCGCGACCTTGTTTCGGGCTGGAATTGGTCGCTCGATCCGCCGACCGCCTTCACAACAACCGGCGATACGATCCTGATAACTCCCTCGGGGATAACAGCTTACGACACCCTCGAGTTCTGCATCTCGGCCTGCGATTCAGCGGTCTGCCCGAACTGCGCCGGATCTTGTCGCAGGTTCTTTATCGACACCGCCCCGCCAACCGCGGATTTAGTAGTTCCTATCGATTCGGTGCGTTCGGCCTGCGACCCGCAGAGGGTGGTGATTCTGCTCGCCGACCCCTCGGGGATCTCCGCCACCGGCCTCGTAGCCTTCTTCGGCGCGGACACGGTGACGCTCTCCGACCCGCGGCTCAGGCTTTTGGGTGACTCGCTGATCTTCGAGCCGACCTCGGCCTTTCCCGCCGGCGAGGTTCGAGTGGGAATAATCCACCTCGAAGACAGATGGGGCAATGTTTTGAGCGGTTATTCCGCGATATTTTACTCGATTTCTTCGCCGGGGATAATCGCGCTCACGCCCTCGCCCGGAACCAGCTCCGCGACTGTGTCGCCGACTGTCGAGGCCGCCTCGGCCGGCGCGGACAGCGCTTGGATCGAGGTTGACGGCGTAGTTCACCTTATAGGCGGGATGGGGCTGTCTTTCGACGGTTCGATAATCTCGCTCGAAGCCTCGACGGTCGGTCTGTCGTGGGTCGCGGGAGACACGGTCGAGGTATGCGCCGGTTTCGCGAATTTCGCCGAGCTATGCGGCCCCGCGGTCGCGGAGACCTGCTGGAGTTTCTTCATTTTATACTCGCCGCCGCACTGCGAGGTGCTTTATCCCGAATGCCGCCGCTGGTCGGCCTGCCGCGATCAGGGCATCGAGATGCTCCTCTCGGACGAGGAGGGCATCGACACGGCCTCGATCGAGTTCACTGTGAACGGCGCGCCCTACGGAATCGGCTCTCCCGAGCTGTCCTTCGACCCTACGGGCGGGATTCTCGAGTTTTCGCCCTCGACCGATTGGACCGGCGACTCGCTCGTTTTCTGTCTGACTTCGGTCTCGGATATACTCGGCGCGGTTTCGGGGGATTTGCCGCTGTGTTGCACTATTTTCCTCGATTTCGCCCCGCCCGGGATAGAAGCGATTCCCTTCGGCGGCTCCTATCTGCCGATCCCGCTGGACACCTTCGAGTTTATTCTGCGCGATCTCGGCTCGGGCGCGGTTCTCGACAGCGCCTCGTTGAACGGCCTCTGGTTCGATCCTTCCGACGAGGAGCTTTTCTTCGCGGATTCGATCGGCCGATTCTATTTCTGGGAGCACCTCTCGGCCGATCCGCCGGAGAGCATTACAGTCTGCGCCTCGGCCTCGGATCTGACGATCTCTTGCGGCCCGAACGACACGACGATCTGCTGGCGCTACGGCCTGAATATCACCGCGCCGATCCTCTCGATGATCTTCCCGCAGAACGGCTCTATCACGAGCTGTGCGGCCGGCCCGCTGGTCTTCACCGCTATCGATCCGGACGGTATCGACACCGAGTCGGTGGTTTTGATAATCGACGGCGAAAGTTCGCCCGATTCTTGCCTCAGCTTCTCGGGCGACACAATCCGCTTCGCGCCCGGGACTCCGTGGCCTCACGGCTCTGTCGTTTGCGGCTCGCTAACAGTCGCCGACCCGCTCGGAAGCACCTCCGCGCCGCTCGATTTCTGCATTACAATAGATATCGAGCCGCCGAGCATCGTTACTGCGACCCCCACGGGCGCGGTTTTGGACACCTTCGCCGAGATTCGCCTCGTCGCACTCGATGCCCCGGCCGGCGTGGATTATAGCTCGCCGGTGGTTCTCGTTGACGGCGACACGGCGGTTTTCGTTTGGCGAGGCGATACCCTTTCGATCGACCGCGCGCCCTTCGGGCTTTGCGAGTTCGACACAGTCGATGTTCGGGTGATCGGCCTCGCGGATCTCGCCACGACCTGCGGAGCCAATACCCTCGCCGATACGGCTTGGTCGTTCACGATCGCTGACGACGACACCGCGCCGCCGGCGGTGGTTTCGCTTTCGCCCTCCTATGCCCGCCTCGGTCTGCCGTTCTCGATCTCCGCGTGGCTTTCCGACAGCTCCGGGGTTTATTCTGCCTATATCCTTTGGGCGGTCGATTCGTTCTTCGAGCCGGAATCGCTTGCGCTTTATGATCTCGAGCCCGGCCTTTGGGCGACTGCCGAAGGGATCGATATCTCCTCGGGAGAGGCCTTGTTTGTGAGGCTCTGCGCCACAGATGGCGACTTCGATTGCGAAAATCCCGCCGACCGATCGAGCGGATGCTCCGACTTCGAAATCCCGCTTTATCCAATCGGCCTTGTCGCCGCGCCCTACAACAACGCGCCTTGGAACCCCTCTGACGAGTTCGGCCTCGAGCTTTGCGCCGGCGAGGAGTTCGCCGCGGTGCTGGCCTATTTCAACCCCGAGACAGTCTCGGTTCGCGTCGATAGCTATACCTCCGCCGGCGACTCGGTCTTTCGCGTCGGCGCTTGGGCGGATTCGCTCGTCGAGCCGGGCGATTCGATCTACCTTCCGGTCTTCGTCTTCGCGGGGGAGCCGGGGAATTTCTCGGACACGATCTACTTCTTCGACAGCGCGCTCGGCTATCCGGTCGCGGTCGAAACCATTTGGGCGAACATCGTCCTTTGCGAATTCAGGGCCTACCCGAACCCCTTCACCCCGAACGGCGACGGTTTCTATGATCGCTTCATTATCGAGCTTCCGCTCGGCGGCGAGGTCGAGATAAATATTTACCGCCTCGAGGGGATTCGCGTCGCGAGCCTTACCGGCGACGGCCGATTCTACAGCTGGGACGGCAACGACGATTTCAACAGACCACAGCCGCCGGGGATCTACCTCTGGGTGATCCGTGTTGACGGCAAGATATACAAACACGGTAGCGTCACGCTTGCGAGATAGAGGTTGAATATGAGATACAAGATTTTAATCGCGCTTCTTTTAATTTCGACGGCCGGCCTTTTCGCCGACTCGGGCGAGTTCGGGGTGAAGGAGGCCGGAATGGGCCTCAGCGGCACCGCGCGCCCACTCGATGCGACCTCGGTCTATATGAACCCCTCCGCGGCCGGAGTGCTCCAAGCGAACTGCTTCTCCGCGGGATACAGCCGACTCGCTTGGGGAATCGGCGGCGCGGCTATCGAGCGCGGAATGATGAGCTATATCTTTCGCCGCCCCGACCTCGGCGGCGCGGGGCTTTCCTTCGCGATGCTCAATCAGGATGTCAGCTATTACGCCCGCCTCGGCCTGACTGTTGCGCCCGAGTTCACTATTCTCGGCAAGGCGGTTTCAATCGGCGCGACCGGAACATGGTATCAGACCGGCTACCGCCCCTCGCAGTTCACCGGCCACGAGGCCGGGCCCGACCCGCTTTTCGCCGATGCCACTCAAAAGAACGCCTTCGGCCTTTCCGCCGGAGTCACCGCGAACCTTTGGCGCGAGCTTTCCCTCGGCGCCGCCCTTCGCGATATCAACGAGCCGAACCTCGCCCTTCAGGACACAATCGCTATCGGCGCGCGGCCGATGGAATTCCAATGCGGCCTTTATTATCCGGTTCATATGTATTTCCGCCCGTGCGTCGATTTCATATGGCGCAATGAGACTATCAACGAAAAGACATTCATGCGCCTTCGCGCCGGAGCCGAGGCGCGCCTTCCGAGAGGCTTCTCCGTCCGCGCCGGTTATGACGGCACCGGAATCGACGCCGGCCTGACGCTTCGAGCGGGCGCGCTGTTCGGCGGCGTCGATATCGATTACGCCTTCGTCTATCCGATAGAGAAGGACCTCGCGGAGGTCGGCGCGGTCAGCCATCATTTCGGAGTAAGCGTCTGGGGCCTCGAAAAACAACCCAAGCGAATCGATCTTACCGCCGAAAGGCTCGAGGCCTCGGGGAAAATCACGGCGGGCGTCGATAACGATGTGATCGGTGTTATCCGCAATATCGGCAAAGAGCCAGCGGGAGGGTTCTCGGTCTCTTTGGCCTCTGTCGATTCGACCGGCAAATGGCGCGTTATCTATCCCGCAAAATACCTCGACTCGGCCCCTATCGACAGCGCGATCACCCTCGAATGGAAGTGGCGTCCCCCCGAGCCGGGCACCTATCGCCTTCGCATGACAGTCGATGACGACGCGCGGGAGGTGCCTTTCATCAATGGCAAGATCGACGAGAAGAACAAGGAGAACAACACGATTGAAATTATCGTTGTAGTGGGGCCGGCCGGCGGCTTCCGCTTCGAGATCGCGGAGCGTAAGGCCAATGTCACGCGCCTCGAGTATGTCGTCGAGGAAAAGCCTCTCGTGCCGGTGATCTTCTTCGAGCCGGCGTCAAGCGAACTCGACTCCGAGAGCGTAGCGCTCCTCGAGATCTATAGCGAGCGGATGATGGCCAACCCCGACGCGGTTCTCAATATTGAGGGCTTCTTCGACCCCTCCGACGGAGTGGCCTGCACAGCGGCCGCCGAGCTCGAGATTCAGCGCGCTCAAGCAGTTTTCGCTACGCTTATCAAACGTGAGCCTTCCCTCGAGCCGCGTATCAGGATAGTCAATAAAATCGGTTGCGTCGAACCCCGATACAGAATCGACCCTGCGAAGGTGCTTCGAGATAAAGCGCTCATCGCCGCGGAAAACCGCCGCGCGAAGCTTTGGATAGAGTTCCCCGATGTCGATTCGCTTGTGGCGAGATACACGCTCGCGCCGGGAGCGGTCGATGTCCCGTCATCGGAGGCCGTCAATCCCAAAGCAATCGAGGTTCTGGAGCGGAATCAAGACGCACTGATAATCGTCGAGGGAGGTTTCGCCGCCGGCGAGGACTCGACGGTCGGCCTCGAGCGCGCCGAGGCCCTCCGAAAGAGGATATACAACGAGTTCCCGAGACTGCTTCCCGGAAAGGTTCGTATCTTCCCCGCATGGAACGGCCCGCAAGTCCGGGCGACACTGAACGGCGAGGGCGTCCTTTGGGCGCCGACAACCTCCGAGCCCAGCGTCGTCGGCTTCGAGAACCTGACGCCGGAGACGGCTAAGATCAAGATTATCCCCGTTGATTTCGAGAAGGTGCCGGTTGACAGCTCGCGCGTCGAAATCATCACAACCGACGACAGAATGATCCGCCATATCGGAACTACCAATGGCCTTCCACCCGCGGAGGTTTCGTGGGACTGGCGCGACGAGGGCGGCCACTTGATCAAGCCCGAAAGTTGGGTCAATGTCCGCGTGACGACCTACTCCGGCAAGAAGGCGACCGAGTTTGTCTCCGAGGGCAAAGAGGGCCGTATGCAGATGCGTGTCAAGGATGTCCAGCGCCGGATTCACCGCCTTCTCGTCGTGCAGTTCGTCTTCGACGAAACTGTCCCGACAAGCCATTTCCTCGAAAGCCGCCTCGACGGCCTTGCTCATGGAATAGTCACCGAGGCGCGCGCAGGTCTGTCCCCCTCGGTGCATCTGTCCGGCCACACCGACGCTATCGGCACAGAGGGACACAACCTCGAACTGTCCTCGCGAAGGGCGAACCGCGAGCTTGCGATCCTACGGCTATATATCGCCCATCATCTCGGCCTTAAAAGCTCAAGCGAGATCGACGAATGGCTCGCCGGCAAGAATTCAACGATCGACGCGGCGGGTTACGGCGCTTCAGTCCCCTACAAGCTCATGGCGATAGGCCCCGACGGCGTCGAACTTCTCCTCGGCGACGACGCCAAGCCCCGCGGCCGAACGGTCAACCGCCGAGTGACTGTCGAGCACGGTGTTGACGAGGATATTCTTAAACGGGATTGATGGGGGTTATATGGAAATATATATTATTATCTCGGTTGTTTTTTTCATTGGCGTTTTGGTTTTCGTCGCGATTCGTTTTTCAAAGATCGATAAGAGGAAAAACGAGCAAATGCTTTCGACGGTAGCCCAAGACCTCGGCGCGACGCTTCAACTCGGCAATTGGAAAACACAGCCGGTCATCTTGGGGGAGATGCGGGAAACCCCTTTCGTGATTACATTCCGAGTAGTCCAATCGGGCAACGCGCAAGTGACCTATCTCGAACTCAGGACGCCATTTTCCAGCCCGGATATTCAAGTCTCGGTGAAAAAACACGGGGGCGGTGCAAAATTGCTCGAGAAGGTCGGCCTTTCGAGGCATGTCGAAACCGGAGATTCCGCCTTTGACTCGGAGGTTTTGGTCAAGGGAAAGCCCGAGGGCAAGGTGCAGGCCTTGGCCTACGACTACGGCTTCAAGAATGTCGCACTTCACCTCACAAAGCGTGGTTACTCAATCGAGGTTAAACCGCCGTCGGCCGTCGCGACAAAAGCCTACAACCGCAAGAAAGACCTTGTCTCCCAAGTCCTTCGCGAGGATATCGAGGCCCTGCTCGGGCTTGTTCGTTTATGCCGGTAGTTTGACCCTATAGTCGTCGCCGGAACCCCGGGATTTTCGCAATAGTATTATTAAAACCACCGCCAGCGTCGAGCCGAAGGTCAGAATATAGGTCCAAACCGCGCCGGGCAGTGGCCAGCGCCCGATATTGTGATGCAAGCTCGCCGCGAATCCAGCGACGACGAGAAGAATTAAGGTGGTTTTTTCAACCTCGAGCCTGCGGAGAATCGAACCGATCAGTATATAGAAGACTAAACTTGCCGGCGCCATCAAGCGCTCCTTGTCGAATCCGAACGCCGTGCTGAGGAAAACAAGCAAGAAAAACACCGCCAAATAGAGGTTTCCTCGGAAAAAATCCCTCGTCGATCTCCAAAAGATAAGCGGTAACAGGCTGAACGGCAGGAATGAGTTAACGAGTAGCCGCGAGAGATCCCTGACAGATACGAGTTGATACGAATACATCATAAATGAAGCCAATAAAGAGTCTCCGCCCGAGAAGGGCATGAAGGCCCTTATCGCGAGGAATCCCGCGAGGCCGGGCGCGCTCGCTAAAAGCGCACTCCGCCAATTCTCCCGCAATAGCCGCCTTTCTAAAAGATAAACGAACATCACCGGAATCATTAGTATCGCCGCCTCCCGCGCCGCGACTCCGATCGCAAGCGCTATCCCGTAAGCCGACCATCGGCGCCTCCAAATCGAAATCAGCATTACGATGGACATGCACATCGACAACTGGTCGTTGACTTGAAAATAATCCCACATCGGCAGGCCGAAGGCGTATTTATTAGCAATGAAGAACAGTGTGCAAGTCAGTGAAATATCGCCGGATAGGCCCGCCAACCTCAGCATAAAATAAAACAGGATCACGAGGCATCCGGATAGGATTATCATCAAGATATAGAAATTGGTCGGGTCGTCGAAGGGCATGGCCCCGGCGACAAGAGGCCCTAAGAACCTATATGCAAAGGGCCTTTGAACCTCGGGGTCGAGGTTGGGCGAGCAGGAGGCCATCTGCCGATAATAGACGAGGTCGCAACTCGAATACGGCTCGACCGTGAAGTCGATTCGGCCGTAAACAACGGCCATAAGGGCGAACACGGCGAGCAGAATGAGGATATTCCTTCGATCTACCGCTTTTTTTATAATTGGAGAATCTTTGTCGCTGTAAACTTCGGCCATATTTTTATGCAAATCGATAGAATACGCCCTGTGCCGACCCTACAGGATCACTCGACCTTGAAGCCCTCTCCGTGATAGAGATAACGCTTGATCTTCTTCGTCGAGGTCTTCGGGAATTCCTCTTGTTGAAGCTTGAAACCCTTGATACGCTTATATTGCGCGATTTCGCCGTTGACTCTTTCGACAAGCTCGCGGATAGCCTTTTCGAGCTGTTCGTCCGTCCATTTGCCCGAGAAGTGTTTATCGACCGCGTCCAGATCGGGGACGATAATCGCGAAGGGCACCTCGTCGTTGCCGCGCTTGGCCCCGATCACGATCGACTCCATCACGAGCGTCGAGGAGTTAATCTTCTCCTCGATCTCGTCGGGGTAAACATTCTTGCCGGCGGCTGTGACGATGATGTCCTTAGCCCTGCCGCTTATGAAAAGGTATCCCTCTTTGTCCAGCCAGCCCAAATCGCCGGTCTTGAACCATCCGTCCGGCGTGAAGGCCTCTTTTGTTGCGGCGGGATTTTTATAATAGCCGTTGAAAACAGGCGCGCCCTTGGCGAGTATCTCGCCGATCCCCTCGGAGTTCGGCGAGTCGATCTTGATCTGAACCCCCTCCAGCGGAGGGCCGACCGAGGCGGATTTTCTGCTCGTGGTAGGGTTTACGGCCAAAACCGGAGAGGTTTCGGAGAGGCCGTAGCCCTGAAGGCAGGTCACTCCGAAGTGGTTGAAGAAATCGACGACCTCGGGGCTTATTGCCGCGCCGCCTGAGATCATCAGCCGAAGGTTGCCAAAGCCGGCCTTCTTCCGAAAGGGCCTCATAGTTTTAACTCCCGAGCGCGAGGAGATAGTTGAATCGAGCAGTTTCGTCACACCCATAAACGACTCGAAGGCCACCTTTGCAATCGCGCCCTTTTTCTCGACGCCCTTGACGATGCCGGAGTAAATCTTGTCGAAAAGAAGCGGCACGCCCAAGATGATCGTTGCGCCGGAGGCCTGAATATCCTCGAGAATCTCCTTCGCACGGAGCGCGCGGGCATAACATACGCCGCTTCCAATGCTTATAGGAGTGAGGAACCCGCAGGTTCCCTCGAAGCAATGATGTAGCGGCAGAACCGAGATGAATGTATCCTCGGGGAATAGATCGATGCGCTTCTTCATCGCGCGGACATCGCTGATGATGTTCTGGTGTGTGAGTATCACGCCCTTCGGAGAGCCGGTCGTGCCGGAGGTGTAGATTATAGAGGCCGTCGCTTCGGGGTTTTTCTCGTATCTCGGCGGAAGCGGCGCGCTTTTGCCGTCCGCAATCTTCCAAATATCCTCGAGGTCGTAGAAGTGGACATCGCCGAGGTTGTTGCCCTCCCGAAGCGGCGCGGAAAACCTTGCATCGCATAATACAGCTACTGCGTCCGAATGGCGTATTATATATCGAAGTTCCTGCGGTCTCAGGGCTGGATCGAGCGGAATTGTGATGCACCCGGCGGTTTGAATCGCGAGGTAGGTTGTCGCCCATTCCGGCGAGTTCTTGCCCAGCACCGCGATATGTTGCCCGAACTTATACCCCGCCCTCTGAATGAAGGAGGACAGCTTTAAAACCTTCTCTTGAAGCTCTTCATATTTTATTTTAAGACATCCTCCCTCGCCGTCGTTCACCATTAAAGCCGCTTTGCTTGGAAATCTTTTGGCGGATAACTCCAAGAGTTGGGGGATAATTCGCGCTTCGGTATCGGGCATCTTGCACCTCGTTTCAATCGGTTTGGATATCTAAAGTCGAATTATAATGCCGAATTTTGCCCTTGTCAAACGATTCTTGAAATTACTCGACGAGCCGCTCGGCAAATCGCCTTGACATAACATGATTTTGGGCTATTTTCATAGTTGAGAAGGAGATAACGATGCTTTTATTAAAAAATTGCTATCTCATAGCGAGCTTCGACAAGGCCGACAGCGAGTTTTGCGACTCGGATATCCTTATCGAGGGCAACAAGATAGCTAAAATCGGCGCGGATTTGCAGGCCTCCGGCGCGGAGGTGATCGACTGCTCGGGTTGCGTGGCAATCCCCGGAATGGTGAATTGCCATCACCACTTTTTTCAGATTCTGACGCGAAACCTCCCCGGCGCGCAGGACGCCAAGCTCTTCGATTGGCTTCGCTATCTTTATCCAATCTGGGCGAGGCTCGACGCGGAGGCGATCCTCAGCTCGACAATGCTCGCGACAGCGGAGCTTCTGAAGACCGGTTGCACCTTGAGCTCCGATCATTCCTACTTATATCCCCGCGGCTTCGAGGGCGATATTATGGAGCTTCAGTTCGAGGCCGCCCGGGTGACCGGAATCCGTTTCTGCCCGACGCGCGGCTCAATGACGCTCGGCGAAAGCGACGGCGGCCTTCCGCCGGACACTGTAGTGCAGGACACAGCCGAGGTCTTGGCAGATATGGCTCGTGTGATCGACCGCTTCCACAACCCCGAACCGCTGTCGTTGCGCAGGGTTGCGCTCGCGCCGTGTAGCCCGTTCTCTGTCGATCCTGAGCTGATGATTGAAACCGCGCGGCTCGCGCGGGAGAAGTCGGTTGTGCTCCACACTCATCTCGCCGAGACGCTGGACGAGGAGGAGTTCTGCAGGGGAAAATACGGCAAACGCCCGCTCGAGCTGATGGCCGACTGGGGCTGGATCGGGCGCGATGTCTATTTCGCCCACGGGATCTACTTCACTGGCGAGGAGCTCGAGCTTCTCGCGCAGACCGGCACGGGGATTTGCCATTGTCCGAGCTCGAATATGCGCCTCGGCTCGGGGATAGCGCGGGTTCGCGAGATGCTGGACAGAAGAGTTCGCGTCGGTCTCGGCGTCGATGGCTCCGCCTCGAACGACAGCTCCGATATGCTCGGCGAGGTTCGAAACGCCCTGCTCCTTCAGCGCGTCAGATACGGCTCGACGGCTATGACCGCCCGAGAGGCTTTATCTATAGCGATTCGCGGCGGCACCGATCTTCTCGGCTACCCCGAGCTCGGCTCGATCGAGGCCGGCAAGGGTGCGGATATCGCGGTCTTCGATGTCTCGAATATCGGCCACGCCGGCGGCCTCGCCGACCCCTTGGCCTCGCTTGTTTTCGCGGGCTTCGACCACACCGCGAAATTCACGATTGTAGGCGGCGAGGTTGTTGTTCGCGAGGGGCGGCTTTGCAGGATCGATGAGGCCGAGCTGATTGCCCGGGCGAACACCGCCTCGGCGAGACTACTTCATTGAAAACAGCGCTAAGGCTATTGAATCTTCGAGGAAAATCGATATAATCACTGCAATATTTATATAGAGGGAAGTTGAAAAAGCCCCTTCTTGCGATCCTCATTCTGACCGCTTCGATCTTCGCGGACCTTTTTTTGCTCGGCGATTCGCCCGAACGAACGATAATTCTCGCCGATTTTCCGGCGAATCAACCAATTTCAGATAACTTCGGCGAGCGTATTGTCTCGGGGCAAAGCCTTTCCGGCCGGCTCATTCGTGTCGCGGTGCCGAAGGGCTCCGAGGTCGAGGTTCGCCTCGAAAACCCGATCTGGAGCGAATGGTCGTTACCCTCATTTGCACAGCCTGAGAGGATTATCGGCGGTTGGGCGGAATATATTCGAAGCGCGACAATCCGCGGCGTCGAGTTCGCTGAGATCGATTTCATCCCCGAACAGATTGACGAGCAGGGCAGGCGGCGAAGACTAATCTCCGCGGAGATCGTTATCGAACACCGCGGCGGAGGAGCGGTCGAGCAAGATCGACGGCTTTACCACCCCGCCTTCGAGCGGATACTGCGAAGAATCCTGATTAATCCGGAATCGGCATTGCCGAAGACCGCGAGCTATTCCACCGAATCATGGTCGCCCTCGCGGGGCGCGGAGCTTTTAGTCGTCGCGCATCCGCCCTTCGCGGACGAGCTTGCGCCGTGGACAGATTGGAAGCTCTTCGCCGGAATGCCGACCATCGTGGCGAACACCTCTGTCACCGGACTCGATAAGAACGAAATAAAGGCCTATATCCAAAACGCTTACGACACATGGGAAATCCCGCCGGTCTTCGTGCTTCTGGTCGGCGACTCGGATGACGGGCAGGTTCCGACTTGGGAGGACTGGGGCGACCCCTGCACCGGCGATAACGAATACGGCTGTGTTGACGGCGACGACTATTACCCCGAGATATTCCCCGGGCGCTGGGCCTGCGATACCGAGGATCAAATCGCGACCTTCGTCGCAAAGCATTTGAATTACGAGATGCGGCCGGACACTGTTGACAAATGGACGCTTCGCTCGGTCGGCCTTGTCCGCGAGGAGGACTGCCCCTTCGACCCGCACGGTTCGACCGATTCTTCCTATATGGCCGCTGTCACCTATGCCCTCGCGCAATGCGATTCCGCGGGTTTCATCTCGGCGGAGCTTTTCACGAAATGCTCCGGCGCAACCTCCGCGATCGTCCGCCCCTTCATCGAGGGCGGATGCAATTTCATTTCCTACCGCGGGCAGGGCGTTTCGGACTGGTGGGACCCCTTCGGAGGGCTTCAACAGCTCGCGACCGGCGCGAAAGCTTCTATCATGGTCTCGATCACCTGCGCGATGGGCGGTTTTCACGGCGGCGACGGCCTGCCCTGCGAGACGAGCACCCGCGCCGGCAATGCCCTCGCCCCGCGCGGATCGGTGGCCTTCATCGGGCAGGCGGTTATCAGCTCGAACTCGATCGAGCGCTCCTCGCTGTCGAAGCATATCTTCGAGGGCTTTTTCCCCGCCGGCCTGAACTGGATCGGCGCGGCGCACACCTACGGCAAGATCGAGATGATAGCCGAGTTCGGGCCGACCTATGAAGCCGACTATGAATACAAAACCTCGACATTGGTCGGAAGCCCGGATATGATGGCATGGACCGGCCCGATCCGCTCGCCGGAGCTCGAGTATCTGACGCATGTTCCGGTGGGGGAGGTCAGCTTCGATGTGACAATTCGCCTTGACGGCATGCCGGTCGAGGGCGCGCGCGCGGCGGTTCACTGCGATTCGGTCTTTTCTTTCGGCCTCAGCGACTCGGCGGGCAGGATTACACTGAGTTTCTTCACCTCGCCGGGTGTTAGGCCCGTTTTAGTAGTCACCGGCGCGAACCTGTATCCCTTCGCCGATACCCTTGAGATAATCCATTCGAGCGCGGCGATTTTCCCTGTGGCATCGGCCTTCGAGGAGATAGTCGGGAATTCCGACGGCTTCCTGAACCCCGGAGAGACTATCCGGATTCGCCCGAGGGTTGTGAACTACGGCGTGGATTTCATAACCGGACTTTTCGGGATGCTCCGCTTTTCGCCGGAGATAGTCCCGATTGACGCAAATACGGCCTTCCCGGGCATGGGAACATGGGACACGACCTCCGGCGACGAGCTGGTTTTCAGCATCCCCTCGGATTTCCCCGCGACTGACTCCATTCCGGTCTCGCTCTATATCTCCGGCCACTCCGATGGGCCGTGGACACTGCCATTTCTGCCGATTCAGGCGGTGCACAGGCTCGCGCTGAGCCTCGAATCGAATCGCGTTTGGGACGAGCCTCTGCTCGGCGGTAACGACGACGGCACAGCCAACCCCGGCGAGACAGTCGAGCTCTCGGTTTTGTTCGAGAATTCGGCATTTGCCGGCGCAATCGCAATATCTGCCGCTTTGGAGGGATCGCCCTCGATTCGGGAGATTGTCTCCGGTTCGGCCTTTGCGGGGATTTCGCCGCACAGCGCCTTCGAGCCAAATCCGCGCTTCGTGCTCTCGATTTCGCCGACTGCGCCGGCGGGGGATTATCCGCTTCGGATTGTCGCGCTCGCGAACTGCGGAACCTATGAATATATTGACACATTCGAGCTTTCGCTCGCTGTAGTAGGCGAGCCGAGGCCGTCCTCGCCGTGGATCGTTCCTGTTGGAGAACTTGTGCTCGAAGAACAAAGCGGCGACGGCGACAGTATCTTCGAGCCGGGGGAGAGCGTCTCACTTCGGCTTGGGCTGGCGAATATCGGCAATCATGCCGCGGCGATTGTCACAGCGCACGCGGTTGCCTCGCCCTTCTGCATTCCGGTCTCGCCCGATAGCTTCGGGACTATAGGAGTCGGGGATTCGGCCTTCAACCACACAGGCGTTGTTTTCACCTTGCCATTTTACACTCCGCCGGAGACTTTGATATACATCCCCGTCGAGGCCGCCTCTCCCAGCCCGGAATATTCCACGCGCTTCGTTGTTCCGGTTGTTGTGGGAATCGGAAGCGCTATTGGCGAAACCTCGTCGGACAAGCCTTTCCGCTTTACCCTGACCGCCTATCCGAATCCCTTCAATTCCGCGGTCGGCATCACCGCGCCGAAGGGCGCGGAAATCGAGATTTTCGATGTGACCGGGCGTCGGGTGGCGCAATTGCCCAACGGCGGTTCCGTAGGGGCGGGTTTTACGCCCGTCCTCAACGATGGCGCGCACGATAACGAACGGGACGGCGCAAGACCGTCCCCTACGGCCCGCGAATTCACATGGTCGCCCTCAGCCTCCCTCGGTTCGGGCGTCTATCTTGTCCGTGCTGTGGGGTTTGGCTATAGCAATTCCTGTAAAATAGTCTTCATCAAGTAAGCTTTCTTTAATCTTCCATTGGCAAATCGTTGTGCGGCGATTAGTGTATGGTTTTATATTATACCTTATAAAAGCAATATTGTAAAAAAATACAATAATATAATTCGGTTAAAAGCAATAAACAGAATGAATATGCCCATATTATGAAAACATTTTATTCCCAATGAAAAATATTACTTGAAAAAACATATAAAATATTTTATACTACTCAACGCGACACAAAATATATTACACTTAAAAATGGTTATTATTATGAGCATGCATCGCAATAAAAAGACAAATCCCCACCTTCCAAGGATTGTGTATTTAGCTACACTCCTTACAGTATCCTCATTTTCCGCGCAATTAGTTCTTCTCCCGAATGACGCGGGTTCCTCCGGTCAAATCGAAATCCTCCATTCGGACAACAAGGGCGTGATCGCCGAGATTTCCATTCCGACGGTTAATATCGATTCGCTATTTTATAATGATCGATACTACTTCGATATAGATATTCCGCGCCCCGGCTTTAGCTCGGAGGCCCTGCTTTCCGGTGGCCCGGCGTCGGTGTTCACAAAAATCGCGCTTTACAGCCCGCCCTTGGGCGATTGCGAGCTGAGGATTCTCGAACTGAGCGACACGACAATTACCGGTTATCGAATAGCCCCACCGGTCTGCGATTGCGATGATTCGTTCGGACGCATCATGCCTAACCCTATGGCCTATAACGAAAACCGATGGTATTTCGACGAGGTCGTCGCTATCGACCAAGCCTTCAAATGGCGCAAGATCGACGCAGTCGGGTTGAGGTTCAATCTATACTCATATAACCCCTCCGGCGATTCGCTTCGAATACATCGTAGGGTTAAATTCGAGGTCTCCTTTAAAAGTCCCCTCGAAACCCCGACTCTCGAGTCGTGGCTCGAGGATATTTACCTCTCGCATTTTTTGAACCTTGAAAGCGGCGAATACCACCTATCCTATGAAACGGAAAGCTATCAAGCGCTGTATATCTTCGCTGAGCACGCCGGCGGATACTATGAAACCAACGCGCAAAGGCTGGCCGATTTGCGCTATCGGCAGGGATGGCGCGTTCATCTCGCGAGTGCTCAGGATATCTACCAAGTTTATGCCCCGCTTTATCCCGCCGAATCGGAGACGACTTGGATTAGGCGGTTTATCGCCGACACATTCGAGACCTACGGCGATTTAAGCTATGTCGGCCTCGTCGGTCCGGACGCGCACGACCGCGACAGCCTTCCCGGCGTGAAGTTGTCGGATGGAACCCATCCGCCGGTGACAGAATCGACATACTCCCTGCCCCTATGGCTTCCGCGTTTGGCGGTCGGGAGGGTATGGGCGGTCAAAAGCTATGGCGGACTTGGGACTGAGGGTTTTGTCGATCGAATCATTCAAAACGAGTGTGAATTCATCGAGGGCGGCGATTGGAACGATTTCATGTTTGTATCGCAAACAACCGATATCATTTACGGCTATATCGACGCCGCCGCTCAGGAGCCTGCAATACGAAGCGTTGGCTACGACCTTACGCATTACACCTGCCACGATACCTTCATGGGCATGACCCCCGCGGGCACCCTTGTCGGCCTGAACAGCGAGATAGTTTCCGCGCTCGAGAGCGATAGGTTCGGTGCAGTATGGCATTTCGGGCACGGCGGCTGGGGCGCTTGGGCCAAGAGCGGCGGGGCCTGTTGCGGATCAGACGAGGCGGCGCTTTCGGCCTATCATCTCTTCTTTCGGTCGATCGGCTATCCCACAGGAGTGATCTCCGGCGGATGTCAGACCGCGCGCGAATTCGGCTATGAGTTCACCGGTCGGGGCGCGCTTTTCTATTACGGCGGTATCACCGACGGCGGCGACCCGCACGACTTCGTGCAAAGGATTCGGAGCTATCAGAAACTTGTCGGGAATGCTTGGCAAAACTATCTCATTTGGTCTCCCCGCCTGATCGGAGACCCGCTGACGAGATACTACGGCCCTATCGAGCCGACGAGGTATATCGTTACAACCTCCCCTGAGTGCACCTATTTTTACGACGGTCCCGAGGGGGATAGCCTTTATGTCCAAATCGCGGCCGACGGCCCCGCGAGATGGGTTCACGAGACGAAGATATGTCTCACCGCCCGTTATATGGACGATTCCGAGCCGCTTTGCAAGGTCGTCCCCTATGCCGGAAACTGCGTCGCGTTTAGCGCGGCGGAGATTTCCGAAATCGACGGCCTCGATTTGGGCAATGACGCCTCGCTTTTCGTCACCTGCACGAGAAGGGATTTCATCACGAAAACGATCGAGATCCCAATATCGCTGTTTCCCGAAGAGGATTCCGCGATAGTCTATACGCCCGAAGCCGCTTGGAATTTAATCTCGATCCCGCTCGATATATGCCACAGCACACTCTCCGAGATCCTTCCCGAAGCGGAAAGGATAATGCTTTGGGATGAGGATTCGCAGGAACTCGTCGATGCCTCGGCTCGAACGCTCGATCCCTCGAGTGCATATTGGGTCGAATACATTGGCTCGCCGGAGGCCTTCACGCTCGAAGGTCCCGGCGTTAATCGTTGGGAAAGGCCTGTTCGCGAGGGTTGGAACGCAATAGGTTCGGTTTCGACCGGCGAACTGTGGAAACCTTGGATAGAGCACCTATTCTCGGGAACCGGCTTTGAGGGAACGAGGGATTTTGTTTTCGAATACGATCCCCGAACGGGCTTCTATCGTCCCTCGACCGGAATCGAGCAGGGGAAGGGATACCTCTACCTCCTTCAGGGCAACGGCGTTTTGGTCTTTCCCGAAAGCGGCGGCTCGGGGAATCCCCCGCAAAGGACTCTTTCGATCTTCGAGCTGATGCGCCTTCTCCCAAACCCTCCGGGTCCCGACGGAACACCGATCTCGAGCATCAATCGAATGCATGCCGAAATCGATTTTGAGGGCGGAATTATTCGCCTATCGGACGCGCTGGACGGAGCGATTTTATCGAACGCCACAATTCTGTTCCAATCCGCCGACTCGATCGAGTTTGTCTTCGAGGAGATATCGGCGGGTTCGGGGGAGTATGCCTTCCCCTTCGAGATAAGCGGTTCGGGGTTCCGTATGCTCGTGAAACGGCCCGGCTATATCGACTTTCAGGCCTTAGGCGGCGGTAGTCTCGGGACTTGGGAAAACCTATGGGGCGATGTCGCGCTTTTCGGGGGGCTTGTTGTGGCTGAGGGGGAAAGCCTCGTTATTCGCGAAGGAACTGCAATCCGCATTCAAAACGAGGACGCAGACCGCAAAACCTCAAAGTCGCCGATCGCGATTACCGCAAGTGGCGAAGGCGCCTATATCGGGATTGCAGGCTCAGCCGAAAGGCCTGTTTTTATTGGCTGTTCCGGCGAGGTCGCCGAAAGATGGGACGGTCTATTCGCGAACAGTGGCGGCAATATCGAGATCGATTGGGCCGAGATTGACGGAGCCGAGCTGATCGAGCTTGTCGCTGATTCGAACTCGACCTCTGAGGTTAAGATATCGAATTCAAACTTCATCGATTGCGGTGCGATTCATGTCGAGGGCAACGGAAAGAGCGCTTCGAGTCGTCTGTTGGTAGATAATTGTGTTCTCGAATGCCCCCTCGAGGTCGAGGATTTGGGCTACGAATCTCGCATCTCGAACTCGGTTTTCTCAGGGCCGACTTGCGCGAAGGTTTTAGGAGGTTCTTGCGAACTTTCCTTTGAGAATAGCCGTTTTCAGGGCTTCGACAGCACAGCCTGCGAGTTGGCCCCGAAGACTCTCGTGCGGTTCGAGCAATGCTATTTCACGGGAAGAGGCAGAGCGCTCAACAATCGCGGCGAGGCGACAATTGAGCATTGCGTTTTCATCTCGGAGGGCGGAGATTATATTATAACATCGTCAGAGGACAGCCGAACAATCGCGGAGTTCTGTAGCTTTGAGGGCTATAGCTCGGCCTGCGCCTTCACCTCCGGAACGCTCGATTTCGGAAGTTGCGGCTTCGGCCATAATTGCTTCATCACCGATGGCTCCGAATGGACCTTCGATGGCGAATCTGCGAGCATTCACGCGAATTTCTGCTATTTCGACACATTGAAATTCCCCGAGCATCTCAAGGTCGAGGCCGAATATCGAGACCTTGTTTGTATCCCGGATTCAGGGCTTACTATGGTTGTCTGCGAGGATGGCGATCTTTGCGTTCCGGGGGAATTTTACCTCGATCTGCCGGTGCCGAATCCCTTTAATGCGAGTGTAGGTGTCGAATTCGATATCGCGAGAGAGGCCGAGGTTTCCATCGTGGTTTTCAATATGAGCGGGCGAAAAATGGCGGTTATGGTCGAAAGGCGTTTGCCTGCGGGAGTCTATCGCGCAGTGTGGGACGGTAGGGGACTTTCCGGGGAGTATTTGCCCTCGGGGGTTTATCTTTGTCGGATGTTTGTGAAGAACAACGAGAACGAGCTTTCAATAGAGGGTGTCCGAAAGATGACTCTCGTGAGATAACTATCTTGTTAATTATAAATTACGCGGCCGGCTCCTCCAAGAAATAACTATCCCCTGCCGAGCCGCGTTTTTTTTGTTGGGTTATTGGTTTTACCTCAGGGGCGTAAGGGCCCCTTCAGATCGAGATTTTAATATAAATGATCGGCGGATGGATGTCATTGCGTGGAAGGAAACGCCCGGCGCGGCAATCTCACCGATAAAAGAAACAGATTGCTGTGCTCTTTGGGCTCGCAATGACGGGATCGGGGATTTCCCATGGAAATCCACCTCTGTGCGCGCCTCGATCCCCGGTCGCTGAGCGGAGCCGAAACGACCGCGACGACGGCAACCAAACGAATCGATTATTTGAAATAGGTTGCATTCGAGAACCTTACTTCCACAACCTCTTCCTAAAAAAATGATGAAAAAGAAAATATTCCCTTGCGAAGTATTTTAAAAAGCCTATATTCTTTAGTGCGCATAGACGCTAACTTATATACTGATATTGAATGTTTTATCAGGACTTTTTGCGAATAATAATGCAAAATAAAAGCGCTATCTATCTTTTCTGCACATTTACCTGTGTTTTCGCATTAAATTGGGGCCATATCGTCAATGGCCCGACTTTCCCACAAAACTACCTTTTCCAATCTATTGAGTTGCCTAACGATGAAATAGTCTCTATTGGTTATACCTCAAGCGATTACGGCGAAATCTATCTTTGGATTCTCCGTTGCGATTCGTTAGGCTCGATAATTTCAAACAAAGAGTGGAGAAACGCACCAAAAGCCCTGCCTGTTTCTGCGGATACTAATGCGTTGGGGGACATAGGAATAACTGGAATCAGTGAAATGTTTTCAACATCATCGGCTTTCTTTGCGCTTTACGAACCGGATATTGATACCCTTAACATCTGGGTTTTCGCACCACCCGATACCGCACTCGAAGCTTATGGAATTGTGCCGACACCGGATTCCGGATTTGTCATATCATGCTGGGGGTTTTCGGGCGGGTCGAATTTTTTGCGTATTATGAAGCTGGCCCCACCCGACTGGGAGATCGAATGGCAAAGCGATTTCGATGTGCCCGATAGGATATTTCTATGGAATATTTGTTGTGATGACGATGGAACATCGAATGTCGTAGGATATTTTTATCCATTAAATTATGGATATTTCCTTCGCGTTAACTCAGATGGGGACAGTGTTTTAACTGAAGAATTTCCTCTCGGTTATAAACCATCTTGCATAGAAACAGCTTACAATACTGGTTATATAATAATAGGAAAATGTTCGATGGGTTCTTGGCTTGCAAAAATAGATACTCTGGGAACTGTTATATGGGATAAAAATTTCGAAGTAACGAATTTTTCCTTTATGAATATAACCAAGATATTACCCGATAAGTATGCTATTGTTGGCGTTAAAACACTCGCCGGCGGCGACCAAGATTTAGCGATTCTTGTTATCGACTCTCTCGGGGATTCGCTCGATTGTATTATTTACGGTGCCCCGGACACTGTCGAAAGAGGGCGCGGTATCTGGCAATGCGCCAACGGCGATATTGTCGCCTGCGGGATGATTGATTTAGGCGTTCATTGGAACGGGCTTATTATCAGGCGCGAGTTGTTCGACACATTTTCTATTGACGAAATCCCAACGAAACCTGTAACTTCCAGTTTGAATTTACGACCGAACCCATTCAACTCCGCGGTTACGATCGAGGCTCCGCTTGCGTCGAGGCTCGAGATTTTCGACATTTCGGGGCGGCCTGTCCGCGATCTCTCAGGCTTGCTCTCAGCCGAAAGAAACTCCGCGGTTCTTTGGGACGGCAAGTCCGATTCGGGCGCAAATCTGCCCTCGGGAGTCTATTTTGCGCGGGCGCGTTGCGAGGATAAAAAGCTGGTCACCAAGATTGCGCTTATCAGATAACGCTTTTCACTCATTTATTCTGCGAGTTAAACGGGGTATTTCTTTTACGAAGTATCCACCGAATGCCTATCTCGTTTAACAGAGAAATGTAAGCCTTTTCTTGAAACTTTTGAACTCGGCAAGTTATGCCTTCGGACATTGATGAAAAGGGCTTTTCGCTATCCCGAAAAATCTTTTCTGATACTACTTTATTATGCTTTATTTACAACGACACGCATGATGTCATGAAAAAGTATTGTTCGCAAATGTATGATATGCGGTCATTTACGATTTACCGAGCCACATATTACCTAACAGCCTCTCCCGAGGTGTAATCCTAAAAAACACAAAAGCATAGAATAAGGCCTTACAAAATACCAAATCGAAAGGCGAAAAGTAAATTCTGTTTTTATGTAGGTTATTGAATAACATAAAGATATGAAGAAATTATAATTTCTAAATTTTGTTAAAATTTCGCTTGCGGATAATGTTTCGATGAATTATTTTAAAAAAAGAATAGGCAAAACCCCTTAGTTTTCGTTCAATGCCGTGAGTTCAAGCGAAACTAACAATGACGAAACCCCTGTTGTTCTTGGTGGTTCGATAAATGTGACGGTGGATTAAATGATGACTCAACTCGAAACGACCGAGACGGTTTTTCGCGGCCCGAAGAGCGCCACGACTGCCCCCCGCGAGATAACCCTGACCAACGAATTCAAGGAAGACAAGGGGCATCGGTGGCTGGAGAAAAGGAGATTAAATGAAAGGAGGTGCGAAGAGTAAATGATTTTTTATTTGTTATGAACGAATAAAATCTAAAATCGAAAGGAATTGACATGAAAAAGATAGGTTATCTTGTAGTTTTTCTAATTGCTTCAATTAGCGTATTGAACGCACAACCATTTGGCCGCGGCAACATAGAACGAGATTCTCTAAGATTAATGGAAGAATTGGGGATCGATGGTTCTATTCCGACTTTCAGTAGTGAATCCTTCATCCCAGAGGTTAGCGGGCGCGATAGTAGGCAAACTGGAGAGTATCTCTTTACGAGCGGCTGTCCCAATGAGGTCGTCCACGAAGGCCCATTCGCTTATGTGGCTAATACATCGAGTATCGAGGTCCTGGATATATCCGACCCGGAAAATCCACAGCATTTATTATCTTATAGCGCCGCCGACGTCATAGGGATAGACGCTCAGGGCGGGAATATCTTTGTAACGAGCACGAGCACCGGATTGAGTATCTACCAATACGATCCCGACGAAAACGAATTAAATTTAATATCGACGTTTCACCATTCGCCGACTCTCGAATAACGTTACGTCGATGTTGCCGGAACACACGCTTTTATCTCATGTGCTTATGGCCTTGAAGTCGTCGATATTACCGACATTACGACCCCTGTGCATGATGTTTTCATTTCGTGCGGTAAACTTAACAAAGACCTTGTGGCGAAAGACTATCGAGTCTTTATGAGTGGGGCATTCTATGGCGTCTATATCTTCAATTTCGAAGACCATTTCGCAACCGGTGGAGCGGTTAAATGGGACCTTTTCGAATACGATCCCGAACACGGACATGTGAACAGCGTGGATTTGGATGTAAACGGCGATTTTCTATATGTCGCGGATTACTATAACGGGCTTCAAGTATTTGATTGGCGAGAATCCGAATGGTTGGGCGAGTGTTATAGTTGGTTGAGGTGTAATGCAAGCGGAGTCGCTGTTTCCGGCGACTGGGTGTATTTAACTACAACATCCGATTACGCCGGAATACTCTACGCTATCGATGTTCACGAGCACGATTCGAGTATGACGCCTTATACTTATTTCACATACAGCTATGGCGCGGTTTCTCCCGATCCTTGTAGCCATATAATGTTGATGGTGTCCGGGAGAGCATATCCTTATGCCGAGTTTATGACGGAGAGAATCGCCTACACACCGGCAGAGGTGGATGCCGAATGGGTGGGGCACACAGAGATAACACCTTACGGGCCTTATATGTTCGGAGGTTGGGTGGTAGTCGATGGCGACGATATATATGTATGTGGTTTGGGCCACACTCTGACTAAATACCATTTGACGGTAACAGGTGGTATCCATAGTTACGAATGGGTTTGCTCCACGGCTCAAGTAGACGAAGGGTATTCGGCGGCGATATATGGAGATGATATAATAGTAGCGGGGAAAAGAGGTTTGTGGAGATTCAAAAAAACCACACTTTCATTAGTCGATCTTGATGAAACAGTCCAGCTTTACGGAGAAGTCTCACTATACGGCGATTATGCGTTCGTAATGGGACTCGATACTCCTGAAGCATTATCTGATAGTGTGAGGAGGGTAATCGCGGCCTACGATATATCCGGAACGACAATCGAATTTAAAGATACGATGTTTCTAGATTATCACGACTTAATACCCACTGAGGCTTGCGACCCAGCTTACCACGATAACTGGTATTATTATGGGCTCATAGAGGGTATGGCTACGCATACATCTCCATCTGGTCCTGTAATTATAATTCAATCGATAGTTTCAACGCGATCAAAAAATTGGTGGAATCCATGGCATCCAAATGCGTTTGTTCCTCATTTAGGTAATATGGAGTATGGCGATATTAATTACCATACTAGTATAGAGGCTTTTACTTCATTCACTCCTATGGCTGTTAGTGGTTGCTGGTCTTCAGGTAAAAGCGTTTTTGGGCATGAATTGCCAAAATTTGATATTAGATGGAATAGCTTATTAAACAAAGACTTTGCATCGCTTGATATATCCTGGGGAAGTGCGACTTGGTATTGCTATGGGACTTACCGTTCAACGCCAGAACCAGAATACGATAGCATAAGAACTCATTATATGGTCGCTGAGTGGCCTGATTGGTATTGGGCAGTTTGGGATGAAGAAGGTGTGACAAATAGTAATAGGTTTCCGCTTTGGTATTGTGAAGGAGATGGAAGTGGTCATTCAAGTGATTTTACTCGAATAAACGCTCCTGATATAATAGCAGGTCTGTTGCCGGATTATGACTTCGAAGAATTGAATCCAATACACCTAACTATGAATGGTTCGGATGAATTAATCTTGGTGACGATGAAGAATGATGAATACGCTACGCCCCCTGCACTTCACTATTACATCGATGTTCTTCATGTAACTCATGGCTCTTACGCTTATGGTTTCGCTAAAGAAAGAATAGAAGTTGGGACTACGCGACCAGATGCAATATCGATGGGTATTAATCCGAATCCTTTCAATGCTTCATGCAATATCTGTTTCAACATACCCGAAAAGACAGAGGTGAATATCGAAATATATAACACAAACGGTAGAAAGGTATATGAAAGAAACCTCGGGGAATTAGAGAGTGGACAATATAGAAAAGCATGGAATGGTATCGACGATAACGGAACTACGGTGTCTTCCGGTTTGTATCTTATTCGATTAAAAACCTCGAACGCATCTATAATCCAAAAGACTCTCCTCTTGAAGTAGCTTGACAAATTAACCCCTCCCGCGTATTTTTTTATTACGCGGGAGGAGTTATCGGAAGGATAGAATGAATCGCTGTCTTTATATAATTCCCTTATTATTCGTTTTCGGCCTTTTAGCTTTAGGTCCTATTGTCGAATTGATTCAACCACAGAATTTGGGTTGGACGGAATACGGACCGCTCGAATATGCCGACGATTCCGGCTCGGTCGCTATTGCAAAATGGAACTCATGTAACTGCACTTCGGATATTTACCAGACCTTAGAGTTTTTCATACATGATGCAGATTCCATTGATTGGAGTAGTCTGCAGATTGCTATAGTTGCATTCGGCGGTTCGATTAGTTATAACGGATATAGGTCCGTCTGGTGGCCCTATGACACTGAACCTTTTAGTGATAGTATAGACCTCGAAAGATTAAACTGGGCGGCTCAACAGGATTATTCAATTGAAATTGATTCGGCTTCAGATACTTGTGGAAACGTAATAATAGTGCCTTTGGGAAGAGGAACAAGACCCGGCTTCGTGTGTTCAGACAGTAGCCTATATCATTCGTATCATGGACCGTGTTGCGTGAATATGGGGGATATTAACTCTCCCGGTTTTGGCCATTCGGCTGCTCCCGATTGGTGCTACCCATCACGTTTACTTGTTTTAATTGGGGATATGCTCGGAGATTATACGAGTTTTTGGGGTAATTATTTCTGTGTCGACTACAGCGGCCCCTCGGCTTCGACACCGCGACCGGCGGACGGGGCTATTGTCGATACGCTTCATCCTGTGATCGGGATCACAATACTCGATACGATCTGGGTGCGCCACAGCGCATACCCAAACCCGATAGACCCCTATTTTCCACATTGCCCGTGTTACGACTCTCTTTGCACCGACAGCACCGGCGCGTTGCTCGAATTCCCCTATTGCGGCGATAAATACATCGAGTGGAACACAATCGATACGGCGTCGATCCGTCTTTCGGTGAACGGCGCGGTCTATACCCTCGATTCGCCCGGCATGTCGTGGTTCGACGACTCACTTCTGCTTTTCGACACCGGCGAGGCGGGTTTATCCTTCTCCGATAGCGACACCGTCCGCGTTTGCCTCGAAGAGGCCACCGACCGTGTCTCGCAGGGCTACGGCCCGAACCATCTCGGTCGCCACGCCGATTGGACACATCCGGACACGCCGGTGCCATTCTGCTGGGAATTTTACATCGATGCTACAGGCATAGAGGAGGCTGTAAAGCCACAAACGACGGGCATCACCGCCATTCGCCCGAACCCGTTCAACTCGGCGGTGAACATCGAGTATTCGGTCGAGCGCGAAACCCGTGTCGAGATCGACATCTACGACATCCTCGGGCGCAAGATCGCGAATATCGAGAACACCCGCCGACCCGCAGGCGATTACCGCGCCGGGTGGGACGCCGCCGATTTCCCCGGAGGGATATATTTCGTCCGCGCAACGGTCGGCCCTTCGACAGGCTCAGGGACCGAAACGATTACGAAACGGGTGGTTTATTTGAAGTAGCTTGACATTTAACTCCTCCCGCGTATTTTTTTATTACGCGGGAGGAGTTATCGGAAAGATAAAATGAAACGCTGTCTTTATATAATTCCCTTCTTACTAACAACCCACTGCCTTTTAGCTGAAGGGCCTGTTGTAGAGTTAGTTCGTCCTCAGGTCTTGGACTGGACGGAGTTTGAACCCATAGAGTATATTGATGATTCTTTCCATGTCATTGTTCGTAAATGGAACTCATATAGTTGCACGTCGGATATATATCAACAAATTGAACTATTTATTCATGATTCAGACGGTATTGAATGGTCGAGTCTTGGGCTGGCCATAGTTACTTTTGGAGGTTCAATAAGTTATAACGGGATGCGAGCACTATGGTGGCGTTTTAGCGGAGAGCCTTTTAGCGATAGTATTGATATAAATGTTTTGGCTTGGGCGGCTCATCAGGACTATTCAATTGAAATAGATTCTTCCTCAGATACATCCGGTAGTGTAATCATTAGGCCGTTAGGGAGAGGGACAAGACCAGTATTTGTTTGTTCTGATAGTTGTTTATATTCGCCTTACGATGGGCCTTGTTGCGTTAATGTTGGCGATATTCTCTCCCCTGGTTTTGGGCATACAGCCGCACCTTATTTGGGGTCATCCGGTCCACCTCGAATTGAATTTACGATAAGAGATTTAGTAGGAGACTATGCCAGCCCTTGGGGTTATTACTTTTGTGTTGATTACAGCGGGCCTTCGGCTTCGACACCGCGACCGGCGGACGGGGCTACGGTCGATACGCTTCATCCTGTGATCGGGATCACAATACTCGATACGATCTGGGTGCGCCACAGCGCATACCCAAACCCGATAGACCCCTATTTTCCACATTGCCCGTGTTACGACTCTCTTTGCACCGACAGCACCGGCGCGTTGCTCGAATTCCCCTATTGCGGCGATAAATTCATCGAGTGGAACACAATCGATACGGCGTCGATCCGTCTTTCGGTGAACGGCGCGGTCTATACCCTCGATTCGCCCGGCATGTCGTGGTTCGACGACTCACTTCTGCTTTTCGACACCGGCGAGGCGGGTTTATCCTTCTCCGATAGCGACACCGTGCGGGTTTGCCTCGAAGAGGCCACCGATCGGGTCTCGCAGGGTTACGGCCCGAACCATCTCGGTCGCCACGCCGACTGGACGCACCCGGACACGCCGGTGCCGTTCTGCTGGGAATTTTACATCGATGCTACCGGCATCGGGGAGGCTGTGAAGCCGCAAACGACGGGCATCACCGCCATTCGCCCGAACCCGTTCAACTCGGCGGTGAACATCGAGTATTCGGTCGAGCGCGAAACCCGTGTCGAGATCGACATCTACGACATCCTCGGCCGCAAGATCGCGAATATCGAGAACACCCGCCGACCCGCAGGCGATTACCGCGCCGGGTGGGACGCCGCCGATTTCCCCGGAGGGATATATTTCGTTCGCGCAACGGTCGGCCCTTCGACAGGCTCAGGGACCGAAACGATTACGAAGCGGGTAGTTTATTTGAAATAAAGTAGAAATCGAAGTCAAAGGAGGGCACCATTATGAATGATTGAGGTGCGCCTCGGAGGGGTTCGGGATGTATGGATGGTGGGGTGGAGGTAAGTTGTTGTTCTTTAAAATGTTATGATGAAATTTGTGTCGGAAGATAGGCTAAAATCCCCAAAAGAGCGCTCCGGTTTCATCAAGGAGCGGGGATGTCAATAAAAAGAGCGGAGGGGATAGCCAAAGGAGCGGTCGGAATTGTGAAAAGAGCGGAGGGAAATGGCAAAAGAGCGCTGGGGTTTCATGAAGGAGCGGCGTTGTCAAGCAAAGGAGCGGCCGGGAATGGCAAAAGAGCGCGCTCTTTTGTGAATCCCCGAAAAGATTTTGTGAAGAACCGGCGCGATTTCGAGGTTTGGAGCGACTCTTTTTAGGGTGTCGTGAAAACTTGTCCGCGATATCTATAGTG
>DIWU01000002.1 GCA_002428525.1 bacterium UBP14_UBA6098 | reverse complement strand
TGCTCCGGTCGGGCCGGTGGGGCCGGTCGGACCTTCGTAGTCCTCCCAGACCGAACCGGTGTAAATCATGGCTTTGCCGGTGCCGGTATTCAAATAGACACGGCCGGCTGAAGGAGTAGTTGGCGCTGTAGCCAGAGGCTGTATATATCCAAGTGCAAATTGAGCACCCGCAGTCGCATCATCTTCTGTGACTGACAAGGTCGCGGTGCCGGAGCCTCCGACGAAATGAATCGAATTGTTGCTTACATAAATATCGCCATCGACATGAAGGTCGTTGCCGATACTGACATCGGTGCCGTCGAAGGTGAAATCGTCGCTACCGGCGGGCAGGTTTGAGGCATCCTTATAAACCACCTGATTGGCCTCGCCCGCAACCGGGCCGGTGAGGTCGGCGGAATAGCTCCACGGAATAGGTTCTTCTTCATCGGCTTGCGCAACTCCGAGTTTGTTCTCGGTCTCATGCCATTGGAAAACGAGGCCAACGCCCGGGTCTCCGGCGGGGCCGGTGTCGCCCTTGTAGCGCTTCCATAAACCCGCAAAGTTCGCCTTATAGGTTGTATAAAGCGGCGGATCGGGTGTGAGTTCGGTAGTTGTCGATAAGATTGCGATATAATTCAGTGAAGGATCGAAGGTCGGGCTGAAACCGGCGCCGGCATCTGTTCCGGCATAAGCGATATAGACATATGCCGGTGCGCCGTCGATGCCCTGTTCGCCCCTGAATTTCTGCCAAAGGCCGTCGAACTCGTCCTCGAAACCAAGAGCTTCGGGATCGAGTTCAACATCGGATGAAAGAATGGCGATGAAGTCGAGCGGCGGATCAGCATCGGGGTCGTATGTAACTGTGAAATCAGCACCTTCGTCGTCGCTGGCGAAGGCGATATAGACATAGGCGTCTTGGCCGTCCTCGCCGTCGGCGCCTGCCGGGGCTTGGAACTCAACCCAATGTGTTGCGTCGGATTTCGGCTGAGTGCCGGGTGTTGAAACATCCGCTTGGCAGATCCACATCGAATTCACTTCAGGATCGTCGGAGGACTCGTCGAAGACATAATCGCCGCTCGCATAGGTTGAAACAGGGTTCCATGCGCCTTTGTTCGTGAGGCCTGTTCCGGCGGGGCCTTGCGGGCCTGAGGGGCCGGTGGGGCCGCGAAGAAGCTGGTATGTATAACTACCTTCGTCTTCGCGCTTGATGCCGAGTTTGTATTCGTCTTCGCCTGAACCCCAAACATACTCGAGACCAACGCCGTCCACACCTGCATCGCCGGTAGCGCCGGTGGGGCCGGTTGGGCCGACGAGGGAAACGCCCGAACCCGGCCAAGTGCCGGCAAGCTTCGGCCCCCAAAGGGTATTGTCGTCGGTTTTGAGGTAGAAATCGCCGTCGATACTGCCTTCGACCGTGACAGGAACCGCTGTTCCATGATGGAGGCTTCTTCCGCCGGCGGGGCCGACAAGATCGACATCCCAAGTTTCAGGCCAGCCATCGACTGCATCCTTAGGACCCCAGAGGTATCTATGGGTGCCGTCCTTTTGAATAAAGTAATCTCCGGTAGCACCCTCGAGAAAGGCCGGAGCGCTTTCGCCGGTGAGAATCGTGGCACCTGTTTCGCCGCGTGTTCCGCGGGGGCCGGAGAGGTTACCGACGAAGACCCAGTAATCGCCGCCACCGTCCTCGACATATCTCCAATAATTGCCCTTATCCGTGGCGGGATCGTCGGCGGTTCTCACCCAAACATCGTCCTTTTTATAGGGTGAAGCCGCGGCGGGCGGATCGCTCGGGCCGCTGAACCAGCCGATTCCGCGGAGGTTGCCGACGAGCGACCAGCTACCGGCGGATTTGTAATAATAATCGCTTGTGACCTCATCGAGGTAATAATCGTTATCGGTGCCAAGACCGACTACCGGAGCGCCGTCGCCATAAAGCCAGTTTGTCTGATCGCCATCGACGAGGATCTTTTTCTCGCCGACATAGAGCGGGCTTGTTCCGGCTCCGACGATAGCCGCATCGCTGACACTCTTGGCGTCGGCATCGGCGAAACGAAGCTGATTGGTCGTGGCCATAACGATATCGCCGCCGACGATGAGGTCCTGATGGAAGCCGACATTGCCGTCATCGGCGATATAGCCGCTCGCAACGCCGCCGGTGACGAAATGGATCGTGTCGGTCTCGGCCACAGTCACGCTCGCGGTCGAGCCGCTGTTCTTGATCTGGTTGGTCGAGAAACCGGCGATAGCTTCGGCGTTATCGTTCACGGCTTGATCGAGGGCATCGATAGAGGCGGTAACGGTCTGGCCGTCGGTGACATAATTGTCCTCGGTGTATGTCCTGTTCCCGATATCGCCGCTCTGGTCGTAACCGGAGAGATCGATTTCCTCGGGGGACGTGAGGCCGGTAATTGTAAGAATATCGCCGGTGAGGTCGAGGTCTTGAAGCTCGTTGGAGCCGTTGAGGTCGCCGTCGTTGGTGACATGGTCGTCGAACGCGGTATAATCAGCGCTCGAAAGATAGCCGTCGTGAGTGGCGTCGGCTTGATCCATCGTTATCGTGACAGCACCGGTAGTCGGGGCGATAGTCAAAGGCGTGGCGCCTGTTTCGGTAACCGAGTTCACTCCGCCGACCGCGCTACCATCGACAAGCGTCCATTTCCTTGTGGTGTTGTTCCACTGGATCAACTGTTTGTCGGTCGTTCCGGGGGCGAGCTTATCGAGAGTCACCGCGCTGTCCGCGACTGTGAGGGCATGAAATGCCGATGTAATCCTCTCGCGGGGGGCAAGCTCTGTTCCATCGACTATCACCTCGAGCCAAAGCTCGGAATGCGAGTTCCAATCGACATCCGAGGGCAGGGTGATGAGTTTATTGAAAAGACCGTTTACTGGAGTGACACTGGCCGCGGTCTGTGTATAGACAAGGTCGCCCGGAACAGTGCTCGTCTCGTCTTTCCAGATTTTGAATCCGATGTCAACAGCTTCCGTGACCGGAACACCATCATCATCTATTAGCTTTCCCTGATAATTTACCAATTGCGGCACATCGGCAAGCGCCGTGACTGCGAGAATCAGGATAGCTAACAATCCCGTGAGTCTTCTCACATTTTCCATATCGGTTCCTTTCTGGAACAACCCGCGAGCGAAGAAAAGGGGCTTTCCCCGCGGAATGCTGTCCATTGTAGCTTTAATTTCTTTATATTTGTCATAGTGATTCAACATTATTATATCAATTTACAAAATCCATTCAAGTCCTATTTATCATCTGAGATGCTGTGGCCTTTATAGAGGCCTTTTCTCTTCTCGAATGCATCATTCACATCTGTTTCCCCTTTTCTCGATTCAAATAATCTAATCGGGAAACTCATTTCGCCCGACTTGAGACAACGATATTGGAAGCATAATTCGTGCCATATATCTATCTCGTTGCATAGCATAGTGTTACATATTTTTAGAATCAGAATCAAGGGGGATATTCCCCACGACAATTATAGGTTTTTGGTAATAATCCCCATTTATCTCTGAAGCAAGGTCTCGGCGTCGGTCTTCCGAACCTTCGGCTCGGAAGTGCCTCGAGCCGGAGAGAAAGTCGTCGCTAATTGGGTTCGATTGAGTCTCCGGCTCGAGGGGGCGCCGAAGGCGCACCGACGCCGGGAGTTGTGAAAGCGGTTTTTTAATCGCAGAGCGCGAGTTCAGTGCATTCGCAGATTATATGGAGTGCGAGACTGTGTGCCTCTTGGATTCGTGGGGTATTCGGGCCGTCGATTTTCAATATAATATCGCAAATCTGTGATAGAGGGGAATCCATTGGGCCGGTGAGGCAGATAACGGAGCATCCTCTTTTCTTAGCAGATTCCGCCGCAAGTATAATATTCGGAGATTTGCCACTAGTCGATATGCAGAAGAGGACATCGCCGGGCATAGCGAGGGCCTCGACCTGACGGGAAAAAACCTCTTGGAAGCCGAAATCGTTAGCTATTGCGGTAATCGCGCTCGTGTCTGTTGTGAGGGCTATTGCGGGCAATGGGCCGCGATTTGCGCCAAGGCCGAGCCTTCCGACAAACTCGGCGGCCGCGTGCTGTGCGTCGGCGGCGCTACCGCCGTTTCCGATGAACATAAGCTTTTTCCGGTCATGGAGTGCGGAGACTGCGGCATCAACAGCCTGTTGAATTCTATCGATCTGCTGTTCCAACGAGGCTATAGCTTTACATGAATCGTTTATTGAATTGGTAATTATTTTATGGAATTCAGCCATTAGAACCTAGCGGTTATATCGAATGAATGCCTTGGTGGAAGGCCTTCTCGCTCGAACTTGAATGAGTATCCGAGGCCAAATACCCCAAATTTCGCGTCATATTCGTAGCCCGCGCCAAGCGTTGGCAACAGATCGTCGATACCCGCGGCAACCTTGGCGCCATCGATAGGCGACCATTGCACTCCGGCGTGGAGTTTAACTTCGTCAAGTTTATAATAATCGATATCTGCAACCATTACCAAAGGTATATTCTTTGGCGTATATCCGGCGCCGAATTTTATTGTCGATAGTATCGTTTCATCGGCGGCGCTTGCGTTTTCGGTTCCATACTGATTTCCCGAATTCCATTGATATTTTACACCTATATTTTGATATACAAACCCGAGGCTTAATCGGTCGTCGAAGACCTCGCCATAAATACCGAAATCGAAGCCTGCGACATAGGCGGTGATCTCGTCCAATCGCGCTTGCAGATATTTCACATTCGTTCCAAGTGCAATATCCGATGTCACCGATTTTGCGAAGGTCAGGAAGATAGCATCCTCGCCGTATTTGAGGTCGTGTGTGTAGTTCCCGCTAATATCCCTTCCGGGGATCTGTCCGGCATCGGCGTGAACCCAGTTAAGGGAAACGGCGGCATCGTTTTTAATATTCCAACCCGCGGCGAGATGGGTTAAGGAGCGGTTGAGCGCCATCGGAGAATAGCCTGAGGTAATCGATACACCTTTTACCTTCATAAGGGCGGCGGGATTGAACCAGCCGGCATTGATATCGCCTCCTAAGGCAACCCCGGAACCGCCGAGAGCGATGTTACGCCATCCGACGGGCATACTGAGAAACACAGCGGCGCTACCCTCTGCGAATAGTAATGAACATAATAATAGCACAAATAATAATATAATATTTAATTTCATTTTAACCTCATGAACCTATTATTTAATTATCATAAGTTTGCCCCAGAAGGTTTCTTCACCGCTTTCGATTTTAAAATAATACAGACCGTTATCCGGCATCTTACCGTTTTGAAGAAGGCCGTTCCACTGTATTCGCGATTTGCCCGGTTGAGCGACTGTGCCGGTATATATTGTCGTAATGTGATTTATATTATAATCAAATAGAGAGATATCGATATTCTCCCCCGCTTCGGTGTTGAAAACAAAGAAACAACCCTCATGATAGCGAGGCGAGTAGGGATTAGGGAAGGCGTAAACATAATCCCCATCGCCGTTTTTCGCATTCGGGTCTTGGCTCGCGGCCTCCTCGGGCGAGGGGAAATTTGCGATTACCTCCCAAGTGATTCCTCTGTCGGTCGTCCGGGCGAGGCCCTCTGAATAGGTGCCGACATAGAGTGCGGAGCCGCATTCGGTCACCGAAACGACCTCCTCTTTGAGGACTTCGACGAGGTTGCCCGAATTGAGGTCGATTCCCGATATGAAAACCGTATCGGCAGTTTCGTAGTCCGGCGCGAACGACCGCGAAAGGCCGTGGCGGCAGGCCGTCCAGAGAGTATCGCCCGTGAAGCCCATATTCCAAGCGACATAGCCGAGACCGGTCTGTTTCCAAACCGTGCCGCCGTCGAACGAGTATGAAATGGCGTCGAAATCGCTTCCCGAGCTGTTCGACGAGGTAAAACGAGTGCAGGCGAAAACTCCTGTCGATCGACCGTAGAGGAAATCGATGGAGATGATCCAGTTTCCCGAGAGCGCGCCGACATCGAGCGAGTCGCGGAGCCAGACGATATAATAGTTTGAGCTCGAATCGACGACAATCCCACTATCGGTTGTGAGGGTATCGTAAATCGGGATCGAGTCGGGAATCCAATGGCCGGTTGTATCGATCTTTTCCCATGCGAATCTGCCCTCGCGCCCTTTGAATAGGCCCCTCGCGCTTCCGGCCCAAACAACCGGGGGATCGGCCGAGGTATCCACAGCAACGGAGAAGAATCGGTGCCCGAGGTCGGAATAGGTCAGGCTGTCCGAGCCGTCGGGGAAGGCATTTTGCCAGCTCGCGCCGCGGTCGGAGGAGTAGATCAAACCGCCATAAAAGCACGCCGCATAAATAACGGTGTCCGGGCCGTCGGCGAAGATAGCGACATCGTAGGCCAACTTGCCGACACCGGTCGATTGTGTCGCAGTTGTGCAGTGGGAGAAGGTTTCGCCGCCGTCGAAGCTGATGTAAAAGCCGTCGCCGGCGGGCAGGTCGTTGTTCGGGTCGGAGGGATCGGGGAAGTCGTAGCTCGCCGCGGCGCAAACCCAATCCCCTAATACTGTAAGCGCGGCGAATCCGATTCCGCCGAGCTTGGCCTCCCAAGTCGCGCCATTGTCGCGGGAGACGGCGATTCCGTTGCCGGTAGAAATCCATATATCGCCGTTTGCGGCGTTGTATTCGATATCGCCGATAGCGTTCGAGGGCGGGGAATCGCCGGTTGAGGCCAAGATTTGCCCCGGTGTAAATACCTCGGGGATAGACATATGCATCGCTCCGGCCGATATCGTCAATAAAATCAATGAAATAGCGAGCAAAGTATATCTCATTTTCAACTCCGCACTATCTTGAGGATTTCGCCGACGATCTCGTCGAGTTCCTCGGGCGTTTCGGCCTCTGCGTTCAAACGGATCAAAGGCTCTGTGTTCGAGGGGCGAAGGTTCGCCCACCAGCTTTTCGCCGAGATCGTTATTCCGTCGAGTTCTTCAATCTCGCATTCACGCCCGGCGAATTTACTTTTTACATTGTTAATAGCCCTATCCCGGTCTTCGACGCGGGAGTTGATCTCGCCGGAGCGGTGATAATGGTCGAAATCGGCGATCAGCTCCGATAGCGGTTTTTCCTCCTCGGAGAGAAGCTCGAGGCAGACAAGAAATGCGATGAGTCCGCTGTCTGCGAACCAGTTGTCGCGGAAATAGAAGTGGCCGGAATGCTCGCCGCCGAAGATAGCGTTCTCGCGCTTCATGATGGGCTTAATTATCGCGTGGCCGACCTTAGTCCGAATCGGCCTCCCCCCCATCTTTTTGACAAGTTCCGGAACCGCGCGGCTACAGATCAGATTATACACGACGGCCTCGCCGGGGAACTTCGCCAACAGGCTCTTTGCGACGAGGGCTGTCACCATATCGCCGCCGACGAATGCGCCGCGCTCATCGATTAGGAACATGCGGTCGGCGTCACCGTCGAAGGCCACTCCGAGGCGAATTTTTGGATCGGAAGCGACCTTCGCTCTAAGCTCTGCCGTGTTTTCAGGTTCGATCGGGCTGGCGAGATGATTCGGGAAACTGCCGTCGAGGTCGAAGAAGAGCCTCTCGACCTCGACCGGAAGGCGCTCGAACACAGGCTGTAAGGTTTTGCCGGCCATACCGTTACCGGCATCGACTGCGATTTTCATCGGGCGGATTTTTTTCAGATCGATGAACGATAGGCAATGCTCGGCGTAAGCCTCGTCGATATTTCGGCGAATCACTGCGCCGCGAGGCTTGCCGTGGGGCATAATCCCCCGCGCGACAAAATTCGCTATCTCAGGCAAACCGTCGGTGCCGGAAAGGGGCGCCGCGCCGGCCTTGCAGATCTTGAAACCGTTATATTCCGGTGGGTTGTGGCTTGCGGTGATCATAATTCCGGCCTCGGCACCGGAACTGCCGACTGCGAAATAAAGCCCGTCGGTTGAGACCATGCCGATATCGACGACATCGGCGCCCGCCGAGACAATCCCCTCGCAAACAGCTGTAAAAAGGGCGTCTCCCGAAACGCGCATATCCCTACCGACAATCACCTCGCGACAACCGAGATATTCGACAAGGCCTGCGGCGATAAGCTGTGCGATCCTCTCGTCGAGTGAATCGGGATAGATGCCGCGGATATCGTATGCCTTGAAGATCGAGCGGTCGAAATTCATTATCACCTCGAATTAAGTTTAAGCGGTTCAACGAATTAATTCCCCCAAGGGCGGTTCGCCCAGCCGAGTTTATCCCGAAGAACCTCGTAAAATGTTCGATTATGATAATGCACGAAATGTGCCGAAAAAGCGGCTTTTCGAATTCTAATAACGCCTTTCGAGGGGATATCCCGCGTTGTTTGGCCATCCAAGGTCAAGCGCGGCGGCTCTTTGCCGTCTGTGGAGTATTCGATGTCGATCTTTTCCGAAGAGGGCACGACAAGCGGGCGAATCGCCAGAGTGTAGGGCGACAGCGCCGTCACTTGAAAGGCCTCCATCTTCGGGGAGAGGATTCCCCCGCCGGCGGCCATACTGTAGGCGGTGCTTCCGGTCGGCGAGGAGACGATTATTCCGTCGGCGGAGACCGCCGCGACGAACTCGCCGGAGACGAAGATTTTATGCGAAATGATTCGGGGGCTGTCGCCGCGGTCAAGCACCATCTCGTTGAGCGCGCAGTGGTAGGCCTCGTCGCCGGGGGGCTGAACCTCGAGCATAATGCGCGAATCGACCGAGAATTCGCCGGCGATAATCCTCGGAATCGCGGTCGAGATCTCGCTCGGGTCGAGTTCATTCAGAAAGCCGAGCCTGCCGAGGTTGACCCCGAGGATCGGGATCTCCCTCGCGCCGACATCGCGCGCGGCGGAAAGCATTGTGCCGTCGCCGCCGAGCGAGATAACCATGTCGATTTTCTCGGGCAGGTCGCACCAAGATATTCCGGGCCGCGAAACACATCCCGCGGCCCTTTCCTCGAAGAATATCTCGATCCCGCAATCGGTTAAAGCCTTTTCAAGCTCGGCGATTAAAGCCGCCACCTCTTCTTTTCGAGGGTTGGCGAAGATGAGTATCCGTTTCAAATACAACTCCATTTAGAAGCTTGCGGCTCAGCCGCGCCTAACGCAACAGCGTAATAGTCCCGTTGCAGACAATACGGCCGTCCGATTCGACAACATAGAGATACAAGCCCTGCGGCATCTGGAGGCCGTTGGAGTCCTTGCCGTCCCAAGCCCTGCCGACGACATCGTCGTAATCGAGCTGGGCGGGGAGATCGTATTGCCTGACAAGGACATTGCGCATCGTGAAGATATAAATCGTCGCGCCTTCGGTGGTCATATTCGGCCAGTCGAAGATCGTGATCTCGTTGATGTTGTCGCCGGTAGGCGTGAAGGGATTCGGCACGACGAGGCACGGTGTCCACGGCTCGACGAGGAAGACATAGTCGGCCAAATGGACATTCGGGCCGCAAAGATCCGGTGCGTCGCCGACTGAAAGCGAGATATTGATCGTGTCGCCGGCGTGGAACTCGACGCCATGGGAGTTCGGCACCCAGCGGATCTTTCCGCCGAGGCCCTCGGGGAGCCACTCGAAATCGCCATAGAGATACTGCTCGCCGTCGATGATGAGGACTACTGTAGTCGGATCGACTCCGGCCAGTTGGTCACGGACATCGATGAGTATCTGCTGACGCAGGTTGCGCGTGTAACTCGAGGTCGGCTCGATCATCGAGCTTGTCGGCTCGACACGGTCTATATAGAAGATCCACGACAGCGGGGCATTTTGGCAAGGATTGCCGAAGATATCCTCCGCCGCGGTAAGCGAGGCATAAACTGTGTCGTGGTCGTTCCAGTCCGGGTCGGGGTTGAAGACGAGAAATGGATCGAACCAGTCGAGACGAGGGCTTGTTGTCCTATAGCTCGTTCCGTCAACAGCGAGGACTATTGTCGATTCGACAACCGGATAGGCCGAAACAATTTCGACGATGATCGATTCGGGATCGCAGGCCGAGATCGAATCCTCCGGAACGCGGATGATCGTTCCCACCGGCCCGCCGGTGTCTATCACCGGATAGTCGCAACAGTAAATCGTGTCGTTGGGGTCGCAATAATCGACCGGGCCGTCCGAGGTCAATATACAAAGCGTGATTGTGTCTCCCGGGATCAGCGCGATTCCGCAATCGGAGGGGCTCCAATCGAAGGAGAACGAGCGCTGGCGAATCGTCGAGGGGCCGATGATATAGCATTCGACGCCATCGACGGTGATCATCGTCGCGTCGGGAAGAAGGCCCGCGACATCGTCGGTCAGCGTGATGCTCCAGTTGTCGGTCATTCCGGGGATCACCGGCCGTCCGCAGGGCGGATCGAGTTCGGTCAACAGCGGCGGCTGAATATCGACGAAGAAGTTCCAACAAACCGGTGCGGGAAGCACTGCGCCGCAACTGTCGTTCGCGGCCGTGAGGCAGACATCGACAGTGTCGCCGCTACTCCAAAGCACCGAGGGCGTGAAGATAAGCGAATCCGGCGACCAAACAAGCTCGCCGTCCGCGACTGTATAATCCGCGCCGTCAACCCGAAGGATTATCGACGAGGGGTCGATCGGGCAGATCGATGTTGTCGAGGATGTATTCAACCAATCGAAGATGTTTAGACCGAGTCGCAGGTTATCGTGCAATCCGATATTGACATCGCTACGATGCGAATCCATGAAGCTCTGATCGTCGGCGAGCAGAACCACCCTACCAGTTCCGGCGTCTCCGCTCACCGCCACGATACAAGAATCGTTATGGAGCGCCAAACAAGCGCCGTCATAAACCTCGATGAAGGGCGTGCCGCCGACAGAAAGCCTATCGACGCCCTCGGTGATCGGGTGCGGATGGACAACCGGGCCTGTGATCTCGCCCCAATAGAAAAGCGGCCCCATCGGCGGGATATGTTCGAGGCCGAACTGCGAAACGAGCGAGTTGTGGTGCTCGACTTCATCGGAAAGGCCGATGGACAGTAGGCTTCGTCCGGAATCGTTGACGAAGCGGTAAACAGCGGCGCTTTCGGAATAGCTGAAGACCCTATCCACCGCCGGGCCGACAACAAGCAGGCCGTAGGGCGCGAGAAGTTCGTCGGTTAATATTGTCGATTGGTCGATCTCGGTCAGCTCGAAACCTCGCGCGATTAGGCTGTCGCGGAGGATTCCGTAACACATATCGCCATCGCAGTTCAACCTGCCCAGCGTCGAGTCGAAACGACTAATCAAAAGGACGCCGCCGAAAACCGGCGTCTCGCTTCCATTAATTGTCATAACAATGCGCTGGTCGTCGCAGGCGGTGATCGTGTTCGGAAGCGGCTCGATTATCTCCGCGGTCACGATGCCGGTATCCGTCGGAACTGTGTAATCGCAACAGTAAAGCGTCTCGTGCGGTGCGCAATAAGCGATTCCGCTGTCTCCGGTGTGAACACAGAAAGTGAATACCTGACCGGGCGAAAGTGCCAATCCGCCGTCGAGAACGGGGTTCCAGTTGAATTCTGCGGTAGTTCCGGAGATTGTCAGCGCGGAGCCGAGCGGATAGAACACGCCGTCGATCGAGACAAGCACCGATTCTATAAGCGCGGGGCCGTCCTCGAGGACTATATTGAACACCGCGCCGGAATCGCGGTCGATGCGCGAGTCGCAGGGCGGCTCCCATGTCGTGGGAATCGGCGGCTCGAGATCCATCCTGAAGCTCCAGCAAAGCGGAATCGCGCTCGAACCTCCGCCGCAGGTATCTTCGACAGCATTCAGGCAGACATCGACGACGGTGCCGTGCGCCCAATCGGCCGGCGGAGTCCAAGTCAGAATCGGGTCGGCCCAATCCAACTCGGCATCGGTGAGGTCGTAATCCACGCCCTCGACGCGAAGCACAATCGAGGCCGGATCGATGGGACATATCGAATCGACCACCGAGATCGAGAGGATAATCCCCTGATCCTCGCAGGCGGAGATAGTATTCGGAAGCGGCTCGATAATCATCGGCGTGAGGCCGCAGGGCGCGGTGTATATGCTGAAAGTATCCGACATTGAGTTCGGGGCGCACCAGTCCGGCGAGTCCGAAGCGGTGATATAGCCATTAACCGTATCCCCGCAGTCAATACCGAGTCCGGTAATATCGATAGAAACGATCGAGTCTCCATCCCATGATAACTCGGGGCTTGCCAGCGTGAAGGATATTCCATCGATAATAAACAGCATAGTCGATTCGTTCAGGCCGGACAGGTAGTCGAAGACCTTGAGGTCGAGCGTCGTCCAGCCTGCGGCAACAACTGTGGCTCCCGGAGCGGGATAGATGTCCCAAAAAACCGGCGGATCGAGATCGACATAGAACTCGCCGCAAACCGGCGCGGGTAGCCATACCGAGTCGAGGTTCATCACCGAATCGAGGCAGGCGTTGACAGTGGTGCCGCTCGGCCACATCGGCGAGGGGATAAAGCGAAGGCGCGAGGCCGGCGAGCCGGGCGTCCATGTCACCTCCGGCGAGGCCTCGGTGTAGCGGGTGCCGTTCACGCGGATCACGAAGGTCGAGGGGTCCACTCCCACCGAATCGACAACGCGCCATATGATCGAGTCCGGATCGCAGGCCGTCCAGTCGCCGTCGGGAACATGAAGATAAGTAGCGCTCGGAACGCCGCAAGGCGATGTCGCGAAGAGCACCGCGGGTGCCATAGCGGTGTCCGCCGAGAAGGTGTTTATCGCGGTGTCCATGCAGTTGATATAGGTCTCGGCGCAATCGGTATAGCCGATGACATGCCAAGTATGGAATTCATCGCAGGACATTTCCACCCAATAATCGGTCGAATCGAGAATCGCGATAAGCGAGCTATCTAAGTATAATTCATAAGTCGCGGAAACCCCCGCCGGTATAGGCGTCCATTGGAAATGAACATCACCCGGCACTTCGATAGCGCCGTCGGTCGGGGTGAGAAGCGTTATTCCGGTGATCGGAACATAATCGATGGTATAATTGACCGTATCGGTCTCAACGCAACCGATTGCATCGGTGACCTCGAGGACGAGCGAGACGCTCGAAGTTCCGAAGGTGTAGCTCGGGTTGGCCTCCGTGCTGAAGACGGCGCCTCCGAGAACTCGCCAGCTGTAGCTGTATGGCTCGATCCCTCCGATCGCCTCCGGAACACAACCCAAGTTGAGAGTTGTTCCGGGGCAGAGCCTGCCGTCCGGGCCGGCGTCGATTGCCAGCGCGCTCAGAACGAGCCTCACAGAGTCCTGTTCCGAGCAGAAAAGCGAGTCGTCCGTGACGACGACCTTCGCCCAGCCGGTCGCGCCGACCCAGCCCGTGGGGTTCGCCGCGAAGGGATCGTCGAAAATCGACTCCGGAGTCCAATGATAGCTGTAGAACCCGCTTCCTCCGGTGACCACCGCGCTGAAATCGATGGAATCCGGGCTACAGAGCGAGGTTTCCGGAGCCGCGACTGCATTTATCGCGCAGGAGCTTACAATCAAGATCCAGTTGTCGGTGAGGACATTCGGGCCGCACCAGTCGGGGCAATCCGTCGCGCGGACAATCTCGACCTGAATGGTATCGCCGGGAGTCAGCGGCGTTGCGAGGGGAATCTCGACACAAACCGTCGTATCGACACAGCCGAAGGGGCCGAACAGATAAGGCGCGCCATCAACCAAGATCGAGATCGAGTCGAGGCCGGAGAGGATGTCGCGAAGGCAAATATTTATTAGGTCCGTGGTTGGTGAGATCTCAGCGCCGCGAGCTGGCGAGACGCTGATAATCTCCGGCTCACTCCGGTCGATATAGAACTCCCAGCAGACCGGAGCGATAAGCGGAACACCGTCGATGTTGATCGCGCTATCGACGCAAACCTCGACCGCTTCGCCATCGGCCCACATCGGCGAGGGCTGGAAGACCAGCGTCGAATCGCCGTCCCACGAAAGCTCGGGGTCGGAGGTGTGATAGCGGACTCCGTTGACGGTCATCGAGATAGTGCTTTCGACAATCCCCGCCGAATCGATAATGAACGCCACGATCGAGTCGGGATCGCAGGCCGTCCAGTCGCCGTCGGGGACATGAACCTCGACGGCGTAGGGCTCGGTGCATTCGGCGGTATAGAAAATCGGGTTGCCGGAAAGGGCAGTATCGATAAAGACCGTCGTGGTCGTTTCGCCACAAGACACATAGGTTTCAAAGCATTCATTATAGGCGAGGATCTCCCAGAAATGCGACTCGCCGCAGGGGAAATCGACAGTCACATGCGAGGAATCGATACGCGAGAATATGATTGTGCCGTCGAGAATGAAATCGTAAAGATAGCCTCCGGACGGACTGACAGACCACTCGAAATAGACTCCTCCAACCGCCAATGTCTCACCGGGTGCGGGCGTAATCAGGTCGAGCGAGGTCATCTCCTCGAAGCCGATTGTGAATGTGACAGTGTCCCAAGCCTCGCAACCGAGCGAGTCCGTCACATGGAGGACAAAGCTCTCGCCGGTCGCGCCGAAGCTGTGCGAGGGATGTTCCTCCGAATAAAGCAGTGATCCGACGAGATCGAACCATTCGTAGGAATAGGGCTCGAACCCGCCCGTGGCCGCGGGAACACAACCGAGCGGCACAGCATTGAATGGGCAAATAAGGCCATCCGGGCCTGCGTTGGCCGCCGGATCGGAAACTATTATTGTCACGGTGTCGCGCTGAGAGCAGGCCAGCGATTCATCGTAAACCGTTACGATATAATTGATTGAAGAATCGATGATCGCGGTCGGGTTCGGAATAGTCGTGCTACTCAGTCCCGTGGCCGGGCTCCAGCTGTAAGTCAAGAAGCCGCTTCCGCCGGTGATATCCACACCGAGTGCGACATTGCCGCCGCCGCAGAGCAAGGTGTCGGGGAATGCGGCAATCTCGAGGTCGCAGGGCAGGATCATAAACCACCAACAGAAGCTCGTGTCGTTCGGCGGGCAGTAATCGTAGGTCGGCGCGTCATAGAGATTTTCGAGGCAGATAACCACGCTGTCGCCGCTGTTCACTGAAAGCCCCGGGAACGATAAATATCCTCCCGACCACGAATATGTCCAACCCGTTGCCGGAAGGCCGTTCACCTCGATTGTAATATGATCGAACGAGGCCGGATCGACTCCGGCGGGCGCGTCTGAGATATAGACTCCGATTGAATCGGGCGTCGAGAAGAGCACACTGCCGTCCGGCGGAACGGGCGGGTCGGGCATAGGCGGCTCGATATCGACTATGAAGTTGCATTCCGCAACGCTTGTGTAGCAACCGGTCAGGTTGGCGATATAGGCCAACTCGAACCTAACAGTCGAGCCGTGCGTCCACGGAACTGCGGGGATATACTCGATTCGAGTGGTATCTCCAAAGGTCGTGACAGTGACGCCGGGTGAGGTATAGCCAAGCATCATTCCATCGATGACCAATTCGATAGAACTAAGATCAATTGCGGTTGTCGAATCGACAACATCCCAGATTATCGACTGATATTCGCATGAGCTGATGAGTCCGCACGGGAACGGCCGAACAACCCAGCCATAGGGCGAGGCCGAAACCTCGACCAAAACGGAGTCGTAATCGACACAGCCGATGGAATCGGTCACCTGCACGACATACATGGTCGTAGAGTTCGGGCTAATCGAGGGGTTGGGGTCGAGTGAACTGAAGCCCGGCGGAATTGTGCTCCAAATATAGGTGTATGGCGGCACGCTTCCCGAAGCGGTCGGCGAACCGCCGATATAGATCGGCTCGCCGGAACAGACGACCGTGTCCCTTCCGGCATCGGCCACCGGCTGAACCGGATAGACAACAACTGTGTCGTATGAGGTGCAGTATGGGCTTCCGCCGGTGACCGTGATAATATAGGTCGTCGTATCGGTCGGTGTGACTACTGGATTTGCTTCACCGCTAATAACAGTCCCGGGGGGATTTGCCGTCCAAGAATATGTGTATGGCCCGATTCCGCCGGAGGCTGTAGGCGAACCGCCGAGGGTCGTGGAGACCCCGAGGCAGATTCGCCGGTCGGCGCCGGCATTGACTGCAATGCGTGCGATAGTGATAGTCACCATATCGGTAGCGATACATCCGAGCGAGTCGGTAATCGTGACGGTGTATGTGATCGAGGTGTCGCCCCAGCTTGGACTGCTGGTGAACCATGGGTTTGCGATGCTTGGATCGGAAAGGCTGGACGAGGGAGACCAAGAATATGTGTATGTTCCGAAGCCGCCGGAGGCTGTGGGGCTACCGCCGATACGTGCCGATCCTCCGGGGCAGAGTGTTGTGTCGGGGCCGGCGTCGGCGACCGGGTCCGAGACATAGACAGTCATAGTGTCCCGATCGACCGAACTCGCATCGTCGGTGACAGTAAGAACATAGGTTGTAGTAGTCGTCGGTGAGGCCGTCGGATTCCCGATGTTCGGGTTCGAAAGCCCGGTAGCAGGCGACCACGAATATGTATATGGCTCGACACCGCCGCCGGCCGGAGGTGTTCCGCCGATTGTTGTGCTTGTTCCGAGACAGATATATTTATCCGGGCCGGCATCGGCTATGAGCGGAAGGTCGCCGGCGATGTAATATGTGCAACACCATTCGGTGTCGTTTTCGCAAGGCATACAGCCTTCGGCTTCGACAAGATCGTGCGCTTTTAGACAGACCTCGATCTCGCCGGTTAAGAAAGCGAGTCCGAGAATACCGGCACTGTCCGCGCGTATAGTGCAGGCGACGGCCCATCCCCCGAACCACGAATCGGGATCGAGGAGATAAGTCATATAATCGAGATCGACCTGTCTGCTGAAATGGCCGGGAATTGGCGCGCCGGGAATGAAAGGAATATCATTTACAGTTATCTGGATCGAGGTTAAACTCGACCAAAGACCCATAAAATCTAAAGAGCCGAGTTCGGTAGCGTCGAAATCGGCGAGAATAGCGTCCAAGGGGGTCATCCCGACACCGTCGTCATAGAGCAAAGCGCCGATGATGATATGATCCGTTGAATCGAGAGTGCTCCCGCAAGGAGGATACCATGAAACCGAACCATCGCGGGCTTCGCGCCTCGCGGGACTCGGCGGAATCCATGTCGCGGGGAAATGCTCCCACCACACCGGCTTCGGCGGATGGATATCGACTTGGAAATCAGTTTCGGGGAAGAAAAGTTGAGGGCAACCGGTTGCATCCTGCCCGGAAAGGCAGGCGACATTGACCTCCTGCAAATGGCTCCATCCCGGCGCGGAGGGCGTGAAACGCAACCTTCCGCCGCGGACTCCGGGAGTCCACGTAAGATTCGGTGAAGAGGGATAACAGTAAGTTGTTCCTTCGACGCGAATACAAAGAGTATTCGGATCGACGCCTATATAGCCGGTGTATTCGATTTCAATGTATTGATCTTGGCAGGCTGTCCAAAGTCCGCTGACCTCGGGACAGATGAATCTCGCCTCGGGGCCGGGGCATCCGCAGTCCTCGACAAAGAGACAACCGACCAGCGAGTCAACATATCCCCCGGAAGACACTCGAATGATAAAACAGTCCCCCCAGCCTGTGCAACCGGGGATCTCTGTGATGTCCCAGAGATAGGTGTGGCTCGCGCCGTTGGCAATCGGGCCGTAGCTTTGCGGATTCGGCGAGTCGCCAACCGCGATGCAAAAGTCCGGGACAAGCTCGGCTACGACAGGATTTAATGTGCTTCCCGAGGTGTTGGTGATCGTGATGTCAATCTCGACAATATCGGCGATATCATCGACGATCTGGTCGAAGATGTCTGTCAGAGTGGAAGTGCTGTAATCGAACCATGCGCCATAGCTTGTGTCGCAATAATCGCGAAAATCATCGACATCGCCGCAGTCCGCGCTCATCACATAGACCGTTCCGCCCCACGAGCGAATACTTGAGATCGTTGTCGCCGGGGTCACAGTGCTTGCGTCGTCGCACTCGTCCGTGATTAAAATAACGACTTGCTCGCAACCGGCGCGCCAATGGAAATTCCCGATGCTTTCGTAGATCGCGTCAGAATGATGCTCGTAGCCGCCATCGCCGGAGCGGGCTTCGTCCAACAAGGCCGAAAATGTCGCCAGATCGGTGATTAAATCATAACCGTGAGGAAAACTCAGCGTTTCGGAATAAAGCATATAGCCGAAGGCGTAATCGAAACCCACCGCGGCGATATCATAGGCGAACCTGTCGATCTCGTCCTGAAGGGAGTTGATCGTTCCGGCCATACTGCCCGAGGTATCGACACAAAACACGATATCGACACAACCGACATCGTGAATGCACTCGACCATGTCGTCATACCACCAATCGTCGAAGGCCGCACCGGGGCGCATGAAACGCACCTCGTTCGCGCCCTTGCCGCGAACTGTCGCACTTTCTATAACGAATGGCTGTGAAAAGACTGTCGTTGTAAGGACAGCGAAAAGGCAGATGATGAATACTAAAAGATAACGACTGTTCATAAACCCCTCCCCAATAATCCAAATGGGTGGATAATATCTAACATAATAATTAAATATATGAATTAAGCTTCGTCAAGCGATAAAAAAACAAACTTTTTCATCACGGGCAGAATCGGTATTTTTGCTAACTTACCTAAAGGGCACCTCGCTGTGTATTTTCGGATAGAATATCGGTTTTAAAAACACGATAGATATCATTCGAGAAAACAGTCCGATAGGGCAAGTCGTTTTTATACAAGATGTAATCGATTGGATAACTTCTAATTATTGCCGCAATATCATCCTCGGAAAGCGAATAGAAGCTCTCCTCCATCCATTCGCGATAGGCAAAAACGCCGCCCTCGGGCGGCTCGATTCCGCCGGCGCATAACTTCACGCGCTCGAACCACTCGACGATATACTCGTCGGTCTGCGGCGAATGCTTGAGCGAGACGAAGACCGGCCGTTCGGCGAGATAGTAAAACTCCTCGATCGTCGGGCTTGCGAGAAACTGCGAACCCTCGGGGGTGTTTTTCGAAATCCAATCGAGCGCTTCGAAAAGCTCCGGCTCGACCCGCGCGAGTCTTTGGCCGCGAAGATCCGAATGCTCCTTTATTTTGCACACAAAGGTGAATATTCCAAACCCGAATACAACAAACGCGGTCCCGATAACAGCCCAGCGCGCCCATTTGAAGCGGCCGATCTCTATCAGCCTGCTCAAAAGATAGGCCGCCGAGAGCGCGATCGTCAGGGGCAGAAAGCTGTCGGGAAAGCGGAACCAGTAGAACTTAAGCAGGTGATGAAGGCCGCTGAAATAGACGATTGTGCCGACCGCGATCAGGCCGAGGCTCGCGAAGGCCGCCGTCAGAAGAAATCGCAGGTTTTTATCCTTTACCCAAATGAAAAGCGCCGCGAGCGAGGCCGAAACGAGCGCAACCGCCGGAAGCCAAAGGTGGTTTGCGAACTGCGAGGGCAGGACATGATGCGCGACGCGATAGCGGACATAGACCTCAGCCGCGGCCCTCGCAAGCTCCTGCGACGAGCCGCCGAAGACCTCCCTGAAAACCGAAAACAACCCGAAGACCCCACCGAGGGCAAAGGCGGAAACTCCTGTTATCACTTGCTTGGCGCTCACGAGGGACTCTCCCCGGATCGCGAAAACCGCCACGGCGATGCAAGCCGTGCCGTAAAGCCCGACCAGAACATGAAACGAGGTCGCGAGGCCGGCGAAAAGCCCGGCCTTCGTGAGTTTGCCCTCCATCGCAAGGCCCAAGGCCAAGATCAGAAAGGCGTAGGAAACGCCCTTCGCCTCGAACCCGCCGACCATCCATTCGCGCGCGAAAAGCGACTGGTTTTGGAGGAAATAGAACATCGCGATGAAAAGCGCGAACCGGTTCAGGCGAAGCCGAAGGGCGATCTTCGCGAGGCCGAGGGCGAAGACCGCGAGGCACAGAAGCCGCCCGAGGACTATCACCGGAACGAGACCGACTGCACGCGCGGCAAGGCCCGCGAGGCAGTTGAACAGCAGGCGATAGGGGATTATCTGGTCGAGATACCAGTCGCCGGAGATCCATCCGCGGTCGGCGAAATGTAGCGCGGAGACCGCCGAATCGAACTCGTTCATGCCGGGGATCGGGGCGAAAAGTAAAACCCCGCAGACGAAAACGACGGCGAAAATCGCGCGCGACTCCCCTTGAAAGACCTTATCTTCCGAATAGCGCTCTATTTTACTCGTCATTTTGATTCAGTTGGGTTAAATCATTGATTTCGGCAAAGCCGCGAACATAGTCGCGGATTATCGTCTTCCGAGCCAATTAGCAAGAAAAGTGACAAGCCCGCCGAGGAATATGTAGCCAACTATCACCTCGACCACCGCGAGAAGTTGTGAATACCATGTTATTGGCGCGATGTCGCCGAAACCGAGGGTCGAAAAGGTAACCACCGAGTAGTAAATCGGGGTGAACCAATTCACATCGTTCGCGTATTTTATGGCGTCGAAACAAAACGCGTGAATTGTCGCAAATATCAAAATCGTAGCGATGGCGTAAAAGAACCAATTTAGAGGGTCGGAGAGGTAATCGATGAGCGACACGAGTTTTTTTAGCCCCCATCCGATGGGTTTTGTGATCTTCCTTTTTCCGAATTTCTCGTCGATTCCTTCTTTTGCGGCGTGGACATACTGCTGTTGCTCGATAAATCTCTTCATTCGCGGGTTTTTCGACCAATCGACATTGGAAGTATCGACGCCGAGAAACGATGATTTTGAATCCCATGTCGCACCAGTCAAGTCACACGGATTGCGTTGGATTTCTCCGTTTTCGAGAACCTTTTCTTTTACACCGAAAGATGCCATAAAAAGATTCGCATTATTGAAACTCGAAAACAAGCATTTTGAGCCATCAAAAATCGCATTCTCCCCTTGTGCGTCATTAAAGACAGCCCTGTGGTAGATACCTTCCTCAAAATGACAACCTCTAAAATCAGACCCTGTAAAATCCGCGCCAAAACACATTGTCCCCAAAAAAAATGCACCGGTAAAAACTCCACCTGTGAATCTTGTTTTGAAACAATATGCACCAGAAAAATCAGCACCATTGAACAACGCGAATTCAAAGTTAGCACCTTTGCAATTCGCACAATCAAAGAGTGCAAATTCCAATTCAGCACCGCAGAAAACCCTGTTTTCTAAATTTGCAAATCTGAAATCCTTTTGGTATTCACCTAATTTTGAAACACCGTTAATATATTTTCCATTATGATTGATTACTGTAAATTTTTCTTCTTTTTCAACTATAAAACAATCAAGGCCATAAACGCCAATGTCTGATACAGTTTTTTTTATATCATCCTCTGCAATGCTTTGATAAATGGAATTATACATCATCCTTTTTGTTTCATGGTCGAGGGATTTTTTTATTCCGTCTATTTGCGGGACGAGTTTGGTTTCGATTTCTTGAAGCCGTTTTGTGAGAAGCTCTTGAAATGAATTACAACCTTCAATGCCGCCTTGTAATACTTCACCGCCCTCGACTTTGCCGTTTTCGTCGCGGGTGAAAGAATCCGGTTTTAATAGTGGCTTTTCCCATCTTTCACGGAGTACCTGAATTTCTTCGTCGCTGTATTTCATTCCTCTTCTCCTTTCGCAAATTTCTATGTCGGGCGTAATCGTCAACCGCGATTCTCCCCTGATTCTCCCCCCATCGGCAACTTTACGCCTTTGGCCCTCAATCGCTCCAGAACACCTTGCGAAGCTCGGACATGGGGATAAATCTGCTCGCTTGACGGATTATCGCCCTCAATGTGCCGGCGTCGAGTTCGCTGTGGGCCGCGATTGTCAATGTCTCTTTAGCTTCAGAAACCAGCCGCCGAAGTTTGACATGACTTCCCCGCCGGCTGTGAACCTCGAAACCGAACCCCTCGAAAATCGCGATGACCTCGTCGCCGGAAAGCCGCTTAAGCTTGGGCGACATGGGTCAGCTCTTCGACTTCGATGCGGATGTCCAGCCTCGGCGATTCGACAAAACCAAACTCGCGCAAATCCTCGCCCTCGAGATGGAGCGAGATGGCGTCCTGAATGTTCATCACCGCCTCGTCGATAGTCGCGCCCTGAGTTATCACCGGAAAATCGAGGCATTCGGCGATATAGAACTTCTCGCCCTTGTAAATTTTGCATTCGATTGTGCTTCGCATATCTTCTCCAATGTTAAATTGTCGTCATAAAGATGATACTCCCCCCATCGGCACCTTCACGCCCTTGTCTCTCGCGACCTCGATTGCCTTCGCGTAGCCGGCGTCGGCGTGGCGGATTAATATTCGAGGTCGAGTTGCTTTCTAATGTGCTTAGCGAGAGAGTTATCTATCTCCGTATGCCTCGGAACCGGCTGTTTCTTGCCGTTCGTGGAATTGAGATAAATATCGTGCTTCGACCCTGCACGAAGAAGAACGCAACCGTCTTTCTTGAGCTTGCGGACGAATTCACTCCGCTTCATAGCGCGAGTGCCTTCATCTCGTGGTCTTCGGGAACATCGTCCAGCGCCATCATAAGATAGGCGTCTTTTAGGTTTTCCTCAAGCTCTTCGAGAGTCTCGCCCTGTGTCATAATCTCCGGGTGTTCGAGAATCTTGCCGAGCCAGAATTTTTCGCCCTTCCAATAGATCATCGTCAATTGAATGCTCATATCTTCTCCAATGTTATTGAGCTTGTTGTATGGACATTATACTCATTTCATCGGCAACTTCACGCCCTTGGCCTTCGCGACCCCGATTGCCTTCGCGTAGCCGGCGTCGGCGTGGCGGATTTCGCCCATGCCCGGGGTCAGAGCAATTCGAGAAATTCCTCCAGTGTCATTTCCAAATCCTCGCGGATGATTTTCCGTAACAATCCTTTCGGTAGCTTTATCCCGCTGTGGACTGGAATTGTAGCTACTCTGCCGTCCTCGGCTCGAAGCCGGACATGGGAACCCCTCGTTCTTATTTCGGCGAATCCGAGCTTTTCGAGTATTCGAACAAGTTCCCTGCCCTCGATTGCCGGTAATTTAGGCATTGCCGGCTACCTCCAGCTCCCGGAACCCGATAAAACGGTTCAGTTCCTCGGGCGGCGTTTCTTCGAGGCACATCTGAATAACTTCCTCGATATTTGCCATCGCCTCCTCGACAGTCTCGCCGTAGGTATGGCACCCCTTGAACATCGGGCAACAGATGATGTAAAAACCGTCTTCATCTTGTTCGATAATAATAGGCAAATGCAAGTTCTTCATTATTCCTCCAGATAAATTATTTCATTTCATCGGCAACTTCACGCCCTTGGCCCTCGCGACCTCGATTGCTGTCAGATCAGCTTCCCGAAAACATCAACGCTCAATCTCGCCTGTTTCAGTATCTTCGCCAATGTTGACCGTTTCACCGGTTTATGTGCCGGAACTATGATTTTCAAAAGTTCATCGCCGACACGTTTCTGAAGCCGAATATGACTGCCCTTTTGCCGCACGACAATCCAGCCGTCTCGTTTGAGCGCGTTGATTATCTGAATATATGACAGGCTTGGAATTACCGTCATACCACTAATTCCTCGACAATCGCGCCGTCGTCGATGATAAGATCGTCCTCGACCGGTTCGAGATACAACTCGATTGCCTCACGAATATTTTTCATGGCTTCTTCGACCGATTCGCCTTCGCTGACACACCCCGGCAGAGAGGGCACATAGGCCGTGTAACCACCCTCCTCGCTCGGTTCGATAATTACCTTGAATTTCATATCTTCTCCAATGTTAAATTACCGTCAATAGATTATACTCATTTCATCGGCAACTTCACGCCCTTGGCCCTCGCGACCTCAATGGCTTTTTCGTAGCCGGCGCCCCTACAATCTATTTCAAATATACGGCTCATCTCAGTCGCGGATTATCTTGCGACCGAGTGCGACACTATATTTTTTCATGATAGTCAGGATATTTTTTTATAGCGACTTCGTAAGCTTTTGTCATATAAGAACGAACAATTTCGGCACATTCGACACAAGCTTCGAATGACAAAGTAATAAAATACCCTTGACCGATATCTATTCCATTAACATGCTTCTTTAGTTGTTTTATTGCGTCTGCTCTTTTATTATTATCATTGGTCAAGGTCGAGTTTTCGTGCACAATACAGTTTCTTAATTCGATTATCCCTTTGATTTGTTCGTCTTCGGAAGGACTATAATTTGGTTCAATATTTATTACTTTGCTGATATATGTTTTAAACCTTTCAATTGAAGAACCTTTTAGATCATTCATTGTCAATGAACACCCATTCGCATCTTTTAGTAGTTTACAAAAAGATATCAAATGAGAGTCAAATTCTATCAACAACATTACAATGAACGCTTTTCTAGCGGCATCAGGGAAGATATCCTCGGGAACTCCAATTTTCTGCCATTCATCTGATAATACTATGCCATTCTCCGTTTTTAGATCCATCCTATCAATTTTTTCAAAGAGCGATTTTAAATCACTAATTTCAAAATTCCAAAGATCTAACCACAATTCAAACTTATTAATAGTTATTTGTTTATAATCTTCCTGTTCATCCATATTCCCTTCTCCTTTCGCAAATTTTTTATGTCGGGCGTAATCGTCAACCGCGATTCTCCCCTAATCTCCCCTCATCGGCAACTTCACGCCCTTCGCCCTCGCGACCTCGATTGCCTTCGCGTAGCCGGCATCGGCGTGGCGCATGATCCCTGTGCCGGGGTCGTTCGTAAGGACGCGCGAGAGGCGGATGTCCATCTCCGGCGTGCCGTCGCACACTATCACCTGCCCCGCGTGAAGCGAGTAGCCTATGCCCACGCCTCCGCCGTGATGGAACGACACCCAGCTCGCGCCCGATACGGCGTTCAGCGCGAAATTCAAGAGCGGCCAGTCGGCGACCGCGTCGGTGCCGTCGAGCATGGCCTCGGTCTCGCGGTTCGGCGATGCCACCGAGCCGCAGTCGAGGTGGTCGCGGCCGATGACTATCGGCGCACTCACGCGCCCCTCGCGGACGAGGCGGTTGAACATGAGGCCGGCCTTGTCGCGCTCGCCGTAACCCAGCCAGCAGATCCGGCAGGGCAGTCCCTGAAACGCCACGCGCTCGCCCGCCAGCTTGAGCCAGCGGTGAAGATAGGGCTTGTCGGGGAAGAGTTTTATCAGCTCCTCGTCGATTGTGAAGATGTCCTGAGGGTCGCCGGAGAGCGCGCACCAGCGGAACGGGCCCTGCCCCTCGCAGAACAGGTCGCGGATATAGGCCGGCACGAAGCCGGGGTATTTCCATGTGCCGTCGGCGTTGCGCGCCTCCTCGTCGTCGATGAAACCGCCGGCGACAGCGTTTCCGCGGAGGTTGTTGCCGTAGTCGAAGGTCTCCGCGCCGCGGTTTTGTAGCTCGATCATCAGGCGGACATGCTCGGCCATGGTCTTATCGGAGCGGCGCTTATATTCCTCGCGGTTATGTGCGCGAAGTTCCAGCGCTTCCTCGAAAGTCATGCCCGACGGCACATAGCCCTCGATCGGGTCGTGGGCGCTGGTCTGGTCGGTGAGGATATCCGGCACGATGTTCAGCTCGATTAGCCGTTGCAGGAGATCGACCTGATTGCCCGCCCAGACTATGCTCTTGGCGATTTTGCGCTCCTTGTAGTCGAGAGCATTATTTATTGCCGTGTCGAGGTCGAATTCGATTTCATCGAGGTATTTCGTGTCTATGCGCTTCTGCGCGCGGGCTTGATCGACCTCCGCGGAGAGATAGGTCGCGTTGCACATGGTCGCCGCCAAAGGCTGAGCGCCGGACATCCCGCCGCAACCGCCGGAGACTATCAGCCTTCCGGCGAGATCGTCCGTGCCGAAGACCTTGCGCCCAGCCGCCGCGAAGCACTCATAAGTCCCCTGCAGAATCCCCTGCGTGCCGATGTATATCCAGCTTCCGGCGGTCATCTGGCCGAACATCATGAGGCCGGCCTTCTCCAGCTCGTGGAAATGCCCCCAGTTCGCCCATTTGCCGACGAGGTTCGAGTTCGCGATAATCACGCGCGGCGCGTAGCTGTGGGTTTTGAAGACGCCCACCGGCTTGCCCGACTGGACGAGCAGAGTCTCGTCGTTCTCCAGCTCGCGCAGGGTGCGGACAATCGCGTCGTAGCAGTCCCAGTTGCGCGCGGCCTTGCCGGTGCCGCCGTAAACGATCAGCTTGTCCGGGTCCTCGGCGACCTCGGGGTCGAGGTTGTTCATGAGCATCCGCATGGCGGCCTCCTGATGCCAGCCTTTGCAGGATATTTTGTCGCCCTTCGGCGCGTGGATTATATGTTCGGGCATGGTTCCTCCTTATGAAACTTGACTTTTAACCGTTTTAGTATAACTTTAAAAGAGCAATAAATCAAATCCAAACGGACGAATTATGAACAACTATAAAATCATCATTGAAAAGCATCCCGATGGTTACGTTGCCTATCCGGTCGGTTTCGAGGGCGTCATCGTCGCCGAGGGCGACACCTACGAAGAGGCCCTCGTAAGCATTCGCTCCGCGATCGAGTTTCATATTGAAACATTCGGCGAATTAAATCAGGACTATGTTCCGGAGGAAGTCTTCACAACCGAAACCGGAGTTGGCGTTTGAGCGGGAAATGGCCGATTGACGCCTCAAATTCTCTAAAAAGCTAAAATAGCGGTGGTTAACCTCTTCCGAGGGGTGGTTAACCTCTTCCGAGGGGTGGTCAGCCTCTTCCGAGGGGTGGTTAACCTCTTCCGAGGGGTGGTTAGCCTCTTCCGAGGGGTGGTTAACCTCTTCCGAGCGGTGGTCAGCCTCTTCCGAGGGGTGGTTAACCTCTTCCGAGGGCTCGTTTGGCATAAACCACCGCTCGGACGGCTTCAACAACGTCTCGGACGGCTTCAACAACGCCCCAAAAATGTTCGAAGGAGTGCCGAAGGGTTTAACCGACGCCTCCCGGCGAGGGGTTCAATACGCGCCCTTGCCGAAAAGCACCGCGGGCAGGGTTTTCAACAGGATTTTTATGTCCAGCCACAGCGACCAATGCTCGATATAGAAGATATCCATTCGCACCATCTCCTCGAAGGGGATGTCGCTTCGGCCGGAGACCTGCCACAGGCCGGTCATTCCGGGGACTGTATCAACGCGCTTGAGTTGCCACGACTCGTATTCGGCAAGCTCGCGCTCCAGCGGCGGCCGCGGCCCGACCAGCGACATCTCGCCGAGGAGGACATTGATTATCTGCGGAAGCTCGTCGAGCGAGTATTTGCGGAGGAACCTGCCAATCGGCGTCACGCGCGGGTCGTTCTTGATTTTGAACATCGCGCCCACGGCCTCGTTTTTGTCGATAAGCTCGGCGAGGCGGTTTTCGGCATCGACGAACATCGAGCGGAACTTCAGCATCTTGAACCTGCGGCCGTTCTTGCCGATCCGCTCCTGTTTGAAGAACACCGGGCCTTTGGAGCCGGCCTTTATCGCGATCGCTATCGCGAGGAACAAGGGCGAAACCGCGAGAAGCCCGACCGTGCTCCCGAACAGGTCGATCGCGCGCTTGGCGCGCCTTTGCCAGCCGCTCATCGCGACATCGAGGAAGACGATGCTCCCCATATCGCCCAAGGAATCGACCTCGATGCGCCCCTTCAGAAGCCCCTGAAACACCGGCACCAGCACGAACAGGGCCTTTTCCTTGCGGCATTCGTAGATGATTCGGCGGATCGCGTCCTCGGAGACATTCGGCTCGGCGAGAATGACCTCGTCGATGTTGAACCTGAGGAGGACATCCTTGATTTGGCTCGGCAGGCCGAGGCTTAACGGCGATTCGTCGGTGCAAAGCCTTCCTGCGAGGCCCTTTGCGGTGAGCGGGTCGGCAAGGATTCGCTCGACGGTCAGCTCGGCCAGCTCGCCGTCGCCGATGACGATCTTCCGCGCGACGCCGACCCCGCGGGAGAGCATCCGTTTGAGCTGGACGATGAAAATCCGGTGGAAGACTATCGTGAAGAGCAGAATGAAGCCTACGCTGAGCGCGAGCATCAGGCGGCTGTAGGACTCGGTGCGGAAGACGAAGGTCAGCGACATCGCGAGGACGGTCGCGACTGCCGAGGCTTTCACTATTTTGGCGATCTCCTCGCCGAGCTTGCGCGAGAACTCGATCTGAAACAGCCTTTGCCACGCGAAGGCCGCCATCCATATCGCGACGACGACGGCAATCGGCAGAGAATAGACCGCAAAGCTTTGATAGGGCTTGTCGAGCGGGATGATCGCAGACTCGAAACGAAGCCACCACGCGAGCGCGAATGACGCGGCAATAATAACGGCATCGCAGACAAAGATTATCTGCGTCGCGCGGCGGTTTGCTTTTCGAGACAAAATCATGTTGTAAATTTAGCGCGCGGCCTCTTCGATGTCAATAGCTTTGTCTTCGGAGATTCTTATATTTAAAATATTGACTTAAGCAAAAAGGCATTTTATATTGTTTGAAATACTGAGAGTTTTTGTCTTTTGATTTAAATTAGGAGGAAAAATGTCCAAAAGGCTTTCATTGGCGGCCCTTATTCTCTCGGCCCTAATCTGTTTTTCCGCGATCGCGGAGCTTCCGAAAACACTGAATTATCAGGGGAAAATTACAGACCCCGACGGCGTCGCGATCGACGACCCGAACCGGACAATCGCGTTCATGCTTTTCGATGTCTCGACCGGCGGCGCGCCGCTTTGGGCCGAGACGCTTAGCGTCGCGATCGTTAAGGGGCTTTTCGATGTCCGTCTCGGTGAAATCCGGCCGATCGGCCTGAGCTTCTCCGACAAGTATTGGATGCAGATCAAGGTCGATCGCAACGACGACGGCGATGTCGTCGATGCGCTGGACGAACTGCTCGCACCACGCTTGCCGCTTTCGCCGGTGGCCTACGCCCATCGCGCGATCTGGGCAGACAGCGTCTCGGGCGTCGCGTATATTAATTTCATAGATTCGGTGACATTCATCGACTCGATCTCCTTCATAGATTCGATAACTTATGTCGATTCAATCGGTTATATCGATTCGATCGGCTGGCTGGCTTGGGCGGACTCGGCGCATTGGGCGGGGCATGTCCATTGGGACTCGATCATCGGTGTTCCCGCAATCACCGACGCCGACTGGCAAATCTCCGGCACGCATCTGTATTCGCTGGTTTCCGGCAATGTCGGTGTCGGCGATGTCACGCCCGATCACAAGCTCGATGTCAACGGCAATATCGGCCTGTCTTACGGTAGCTATATCAATTTCGACGATGTCACCGGCACCTCCGGTTACGGTTTCCGCGACAACGCGGGGACTTTGCAGTTCAAGAATTTCGGCGGAAGCTGGACTGCCTTCGGCGCCGGCGGCGGCGACGACGGCGATTGGGTGGTTTCGGGCGCGAATATCTATTCCGCGGTCGGCGGTAATGTCGGCATCGGAACCACCTCGCCCGGGGAAAAGCTCGTTGTCAATGGCCGAATCAGCCTCACCGGCGACCCGAATTCCGGCGACGACGCGATGGACCGCGATTACGCCGATGCGCGCTATCTTCGGCCGGAGGATATTTTCCCCGGAACGAATATCGGCGTGACAACCGGATTGGGAACGGCGACGATCAGCGTCTCGCCGCAAGGCCCAAGCTCCGGCCTGAATGCCGATCTGCTCGACGGCTATCACGCGAGCTATTTCTCGACCTCGGGACATACCCACTGCGACGACAACTGGAACTGCGCCGACAGCGGGCTTTACATCACCTCCGCCGACGGCTACGCCCTGCGCGGAATCACTGCGGACAGCCTTTTTGCAGGTGTTCGCGGCGAGGGCGGCACAAAGTCCACCGGTGTCGTCGGAGTGAGTTCTTTCGGAGCGGGAGCCGGCGTCTTAGGCTCCGGTTCGGGGACGGAAGGTGTTTACGGCGAAAGCAACTGCTATCACTGTTCCGGCGGCCTTTTCGTCAGCCCGGATACTGTCGCTTGGGGCGTTTACGGTCTCGGTAGCGACCAAGGCGGCGCTGTTTTCGGCGTTTCTGAGGGCTTCTCTGGTAGCTGGTATTCGGGCACAGCAGTCACAGGGCTTTCAAAGAATTTCGCCGGAGTTTTCATCGGCGACACAACTGCTAACTCTTGGGGCCTTTTCGCGCAAACCTTCGACGAGAACGGTATTGCGATTAGAGCCAGAAGCAATACCAACGCCACGAGCGGCTACAATTACGCGGTCTTCGCCACTTGTTCGACCGGCATCCGCGAAAATGTCCTCGATTCGATTGTCGCGCTCGGCGCCGCTGTTTACGCAATCAACTACGCCGACACCGGCACAGCGATTATCGGAATCATGGGCAGTCGGGACGAGATTACAGTTCTCACAGGCGGCTCCGGCCTCAACGGCAACGGCACATCGGTCGGAATCTTCGGCCACGCCGACAGCGACGACAACCGCGGCTACGGTATTATAGGCCGCACCGACGACACCGGCGGGATCGGGGTTATGGGTTCGGATAACGGCCTTGTCCTCCCCGGATCGATTACAGACGGCGCGGGAGTTATCGGCTACAGCGACAATACGGGTGTCTTCGGTTGGGGAAGCACCGCCGAGGCCTCCTGCGGCGTCTATGGAATAAGCGACGACGCGACGGGCGGTTACGGTATGATCGCTATCGGAAATATCGGCATTCAGGGCGAGGGAAACAGCACCTCCGCGGCGAACAGGGGCGTGATCGGTTATACAAGCGACTACTCCGGCGGAATCGATGTCGGTGTTTTCGGCCAATCGGTCAACACTACCGCGGATTACGCCGGATATTTCAGCGGCGACGTGAGAGTTATCAACGATTTCTGGGTCGGAGGGTCGAAGTCGGCATTGCTACTCGCCGAGGACGGCTACCGCGCGGTTTATTGCCAAGAATCGCCGGAGATTTGGTTCGAGGATTTCGGCGAGGGCAGGCTCGATAAGGGGCGCGCAAAAATCGAGCTTCCTAAGGATTTCCTGAGTATAATCACGATCGACAACGACCACCCGATGAAGGTCTTCGTCCAGCTGACAGACCCGGATTGCAGGGGCGTCGCTGTCATTAAGGGCTCGACCGGGTTCGAGGTCGTCGAACTCGGCGGCGGGACATCGAGCGCCACCTTCGATTGGCGAGTTGTCGCTAAGCGCTCAGGTTATGAGGACCGCCGCTACGATCGGGTTCCGAAAGCCGACCAATTGCTTCAGGCAAACCCCGTTGCCCTCAAAGAAATCGATTACTCGAAGCCGGCTCCGCGGTCGATCTCGGCCCCGAAACCTACGGTCGATTCCAAACTCGATGACGGAGAGATCGAGCTGAAAGAACCGAAAAGAAAGGCTTTCGAGAAAACGAATCTCGGGAACTGATCGATAAGCGCCCCTCGAAATAATGAACCGAAAATCATTATTTTCAAAAAAGGCTTGCATCGAAAAACTTTAGGAATATATTGAACGAAATTTCTTGAACGAAACGACTTGGAGGATATTATGTCGAGAATATGTCAAATATGCGGAAAAAAGGCGCAAACAGGCCGCAATGTCTCTCATGCGCACAATAGAACCCTTCGCAAATTCAACCCGAATCTTCAGAAGGTTCAGGCCATCGTTGACGGCAAGCCTGTCCGAATGACGGTCTGCACGCGTTGCATCAAGGCGGAGAAGGTCAAGAAAAGCGCTTAGGTCCTGATTTGAAATTCATAAAAGAGGCCGCTTTCGCGGCCTTTTTTATTTGAGTAAAATCCCCCGCTTTGAGTTTTTCACAAACTCGAGCAGTTTTGCCACCTCGGGCAGGCCCGAATATCGCCCCTCGATCTCTTCGATTGCCTTTGTGAAGGGCTTCCCCGAATAATAAATCAAGCGAAAGCAGGATTTCAGCGCGGCTATCGATTCCTCGGAGAAACCGCGGCGGTGAAGGCCGATGCGATTGATCCCCGAGACGCGCGTCGGGTCGGCGCCGACCAACGAATAGGGCAGTATATCCTGAACTATCCGCGCGCCGGTGCCGACCATGGCGTAGGAACCTACTCGGCAGAACTGGTGTATCGGCACCAGCCCGCCGAGAACTGCGAAATCCTCGATGGTCACATGGCCGGCCATATTCAGCGCGTTTGCGATGACTATGTTGCTTCCGACTCTGCAATCGTGGGCGATATGGACATAGGCCATGAGGAGGTTGTTCGAGCCGACGCAGGTTTTGTAGGTCGCTGTCGTTCCGCGGTGAATCGTGACGAACTCGCGGATAACATTTTTATCCCCGATCTCGACAGTCGAAGGCTCCCCCCCGAATTTTAGGTCTTGCGGGGGGGCGCCCATCGACGCGCCATGATATATCTTGTTGGAATCGCCGAGAACGACGCTTTCCGATATCCAAACCGACGAACCGATATAGTTGTCTCTGCCGATCCTCGCTCCGGACTGAATATAGGTGTGAGGCCCGATACTCGTTCCTTCGCCGATCTCAGCCCCCGGTTCGACGACCGCGGTCGGATGAATCTCGACAGCCATACGACCTGCCTTAGTTTTTACCGACGACCTCTCCTGTCACCGCCGCGGCCGCGGTCGTTACCGCCGTCGCGCCGCTCCGGTCTTTCGGATCTTTCCGGCTCGACATAACCCTCGGGCTTCGGCAGAAGAACCCTCCGAGAAAGCCTGATTTTGCCATCCGGCTGGATTTCAATAACCTTCACTTGAACCTTGTCGCCGAGGCGCATAACATCCTCGACATTCTGCGTTCTGCCGTATTCCATCTCGGAGATATGCAGAAGTCCGTCCTGATTCGGCAGGATTTGAATGAACGCGCCGAATTCGGCGATTCGAACGACAGTGCCGTCGTAAACCTTGCCCAGTTCGGCCTCTTCGGTGAGGCCTTTGATCATGCGGAGAGCGTTTTCGAGGCCCTCTGCATTCGGGGAGGCTATCTGAACAGAGCCGTCGTTCTCGATTGCGATAGTCGTGTTTGTGGTGTCCTGAATGGAGCGAACCATCTTGCCGCCGGGGCCGATGAGAAGCCCGATCTTTTCGGGATTGATCTTGATAGTGATGATCCTCGGAGCGTAGGGTGAAAGCTGATCGCGGGCTGTGGAGAGCGTCTCGTTCATAATCGAGACGATGTGCTCCCTGCCCTCTTTGGCTTGGGCCAAGGCCTTGCGCATGATCTCCAAAGACACGCCGGCGATCTTGACATCCATCTGAAAGGCGGTGATCCCATCGGCGGTTCCGGCGACCTTGAAGTCCATATCGCCCAAATGATCCTCGTCGCCGAGAATATCGGTCAGGACAGTGAAACGATCGCCATCCGAGATGAGGCCCATAGCGATTCCCGCGACCGGGCTTTTAATCGGCACGCCGGCGTCCATCATCGCGAGGCTCCCCGCGCAGACAGTGGCCATCGAGGATGAGCCGTTCGATTCGAGAATATCGCTAACGAGGCGGATTGTGTAGGGGAACATCTCCTCCGAGGGAACGACCGGCTGAAGCGCTCTTTCCGCGAGTGCTCCGTGGCCGATCTCGCGCCTCGATGGTGGGCCGGCGCGTTTGACCTCGCCGACCGAGAAGGACGGGAAGTTGTAGTGAAGCATGAAGGTCTTGAAGCTCTCGCCTTCGAGGTCTTCGATCTTCTGCTCGTCCATCTTCGAGCCGAGCGTCATAACTGCAAGGGCCTGCGTTTCGCCCCTTGTGAAAAGCGCGCTACCGTGCGTCCTTTTCAGATAGCCCGTCTTGACGGAGATCGGCCTGACATCGAACGGGCTTCTGCCATCGACACGTTTCGATTCGTTAAGAACCATCGTGCGCATAACATCGCGCTGAACATCGTGGCCAACCGTCAAGATATCCTTTTCGCCTTCGGGGAAGGCCTCTTTGAGGGCCTCCACCGCCGAGGCCAATAGATCTTTGACAGCCATAGCGCGCGCATGCTTGCCTTCGGTCAAGAGGACATCCTTCATCTTTGGCTCGAGGAATTCCCTGACAGCCCTCTCAAGCTCGGGAGCGATTCCGGCAACCGGAACATACTGGAATTTCGTATTGCCGACCTTCTCTTTAAGCTCTTTCTGAATCTCGCAAAGTTGCGCGAGAATCGGTTTTGCGAACTCGAAGGCCTCGATGAGAAGCTCCTCGGAGATCTCAAAAGCGCCGCCCTCAACCATGACGATATCCTCGCCGGTTCCAGCTACGACTATATCCATCACACTGTTTGCACGCTGTGCGAGCGTAGGGTTCGCGACAAAGACGCCGTCGATATTCCCGACGCGAATCGCGCCCAGCGGATCGCCGAAAGGAATGTCCGAGATGGTCAACGCGGCACTAGCGCCGAGCAATCCGAGGACATCCGGGTCGTTTTCGCCGTCGAAGGACATCGGGATGGCATAGATCTGAACCTCATTCATGAAGTCCTTCGGGAAACGCGGCCGAATCGGCCTGTCGATAAGGCGCGCGTTGAGGATATCCGAGGTCGGCGGCTTGCCCTCGCGCTTGAAAAACCCGCCGGGAATTCGGCCCGCGGCGTAGGTGCGGGTTCGATATTCGACAGTCAGCGGGAAAAAGTCGGAGTCCAGTTTCGCGTTGTAGTCCATACACGCCGTGACGAGAACCTGTGTCTCGCCGTAATTGATCAGCACAGCTCCGCTCGCTTGCTTGGTAATCTCGCCTGTCTCTATAGACAGCTCGATATTGTTGATTGTTGTTTTTACAATTTCTTTTGACATTTTCTTCTCAACCTTTCATCATTAAACTCCATCATCCCGTCCTCAGACAGGCAAAAGCGCGAATGCCGATTAACGGCGAATACCGAGCTTAGCGATAAGAGCCTTGTAAGTGGCGAAATTCTTGCTTCGCAGATATGCGAGTAGCTTTTTCCGCCGTCCGATGAGGATAAAAAATCCTCTTTTCGAGTTGTTGTCCTTCGGATGCGATCTGAAATGCTCCGAAAGATTATTGATCCTCTCTGTTAGCACTGCGATTTGGACCTCAGGGGAGCCGACATCCCCGACCGTGCGACCGAATTGGCCCATAACTTCGCTTTTTCTCGTCTTCGTGATCGACAACTTCTTCCTCCTTGATTTTTATCGATTATATGATGTTAACATTTTCCACTCACTATTTCCGCTTTATCCTTAATCATCTGCGCAACAAGCTCATCCGCGCCGTCGAATCTTATCTCGTCGCGGACTCGGGATAGGATCGAAACACAATAGCCATCGCCCTCTCGAACCGAGGGCTTGTCGAGGCCGTGGAATTCGGCCGAGATCTCCCTCACACCGAAGGTCGGCGCCCCGCCGATATACAAGAGACCGCAGATCCCCTCGGAATCGACCGCGCGATAAACCCCATTAATCGGCACAAGCTTGTCCTTCGGTGGCCTGATATTCACAGTTGGAAAACCAAGTTTTCTGCCCCTGCCCGCGCCGGAGACAACCTCTCCGCAAAGCAAATAGGGCCTTCCGAGCATAGCGTTCGCCGAGACTATATCGCCGGCGAGCAGAAGCTCTCGAATCCTCGTGCTACTGACCGGGCTGTCGCCCACTAATACCGGCTCGACGACGACCAGCTCGAAACCGATATCGCAAGCAATCGCTCGCAGGGCCTCGATATCGCCGCCTCTGCCCTTGCCAAAGGCGTGATCGGTCCCGACAATCAGGGCCTTCATACCCAGCGATCCGATCAAATAGGCCGAAATGAACTCCCGCGCGGTCTGGGCCGCGAAAGCGCCATCGAAATTCGCGAAGACAGCCATATCGATACCGCTTAGAGACAGCGGCTCCAATTTCTCGGAAACCGTTGTCAGAAGCTGAAAAACCCCTCGCCCGAAAAACGACCTCGGGTGCGGCGAGAAGCTGAATACCACACTCGGCAGGCCCAATCCCCTCGCGATCGAGGTCAATTCGGAGATAACCCGCATATGCCCGATATGCAGTCCGTCGAAGCTCCCAACCGCAACCGCGGAGCTTTCCAGCAATCGATCCGGTGCCGATAGGTATTCAGTTTTCAATTTCTTCCGGCCTTATAAGCACACGAACGAACTCGAAACACCGTTCGGCATCGCTAATCTTTTTCAAAAACGCGATACAATTTGCCGAATGTAAAACAAGGAATATATCGCCAAAAACGACTTTGTCAATATCTATTAAAGGGAAGCGGCCGCCGGCGATTTCACTCGCTGTCTGAAAATCGACCTCGACCACCGGGAATCGCTCTCTGAGAAACTCCGCCGTATCGATCATTCTACGGCTCAAACCGCCGGACTCGGCCAACTCGAGGGCCTCGGCGAAGGGAACCGCGTCCTCGACGACCGATCCTCCGACCGCAGTGCGCCGAAGCTTTGACAGATGAGCGCCGCAACCGGCAAGCGCGCCAATATGTTCGGCGATCGAGCGGATGTATGTCCCCTTCGAGACCGAGGTCTCGAACTCGAGGCACGGCAGGTCGATTTTTTTTATACTAAAGCTGTTCACCCTGATTGTCCTGAGCGGGGCTTCGATCGACTTGCCGGCGCGGGCGTAATCCAAGAGCCGTCTCCCACCGACCTTCACCGCGGAATAGGCGGGAACCGGCAGTGTCAGCTCGCCCTCGATCGAACGGGCTATCTCTCTGAGTCTCATCGAATCGATCTCCACCGGCATCTCTCGCAAAACCTCCCCCTCGCGGTCGCCGGTGCTTGTCGTGACACCGAAGGCGATCTCTCCGGTGTAGGTCTTGTCGAAGTCGGTGACGAACTGGGAAAGCTTGGTCGCTCGGCCCAAAAGGACAGTGACGAGACCGGTGGCCATCGGATCGAGCGTGCCTGCATGGCCGCCCTTGGTTTTCGCAACCTTGGCGATCTTTCTGACACAAAACGATGTGGATTTGCCCTCGGGCTTGTCGAGAAGGAGGATACCGTCAACCAATATTTTTCTCCTCGATTCGGCAGGATTTCTCGAGCAATAGCTCGAACCGCTTCAAGATGGCCTCGCGCGCGAGGGAAAGCGGCATATTGACAGTGCAACCGGCGGCGTTATGATGCCCGCCGCCGCCGAACTCGCCCGCGATAGAGCCGACATCGACAAAACCTCGGCTCCGTAGAGACACACGGATGACATCTCTTGAAAGCTCTTTGAAAAGCGCGGCCACCTCGACGCCCCGAACCGACATCGCAAGATCGACAATACCCTCCGTGTCGTCGAAGGTCGTCGAGAAGGACTTGACCGAGGCCTTATCGAGTGTCAGGAGCAGTATTCGCGAATCATTATAAGCTCTTGTATTATATAATGCTATCCCGATATTCCTAAGATATTCCTCTGAATAATTGTAGTAAAGTTGTGATGTTATATCGGATAGATCGAGGTTTCCCGATTCGACGAGACGCGAACAAATCTCGAGACAGTCGGAGGTTGTGTTTGAGTAGGTAAATCTGCCGGTGTCCGTCAATATCGCGGAATAGATCGATTCGGCGATATCGTTCGGGAAGCTTGCCCCTCGGGCCTCGAGAATTCTGTAAACCATCTCGCCGGTCGCGGACGCCGAGGGGTCGATCCAGTTGATAGACCCAAACGGCTCGCCCTCGAGGTGGTGATCGATCACGATCTTTTTAACTCCGTCGAAATCGGCCGGATCGAGCCGACCCCAGTCGATGCGGTTCTCTGCCGAGCAGTCGAGGATGAAAGCGGTGTCGATATTGCATCGCGGGAGAGAACCGGCGCCGTTTTTATGCCTTTCGAGAAAAGAGTATCTCGAGGGCCATTGAAGCGGCGCGACGATGAAGGATTCCTTGGCGAGCTGGTTTCGAATATAGGAGCTAATCGCCAAGATCGATCCGAGAGAATCCCCGTCAGGGTCCTTATGCCCCAAAACAAGGAACCGTTCACCGGCATCGAATGCGGACAGGATTTGATCTTGGACGCTATTCATCTTCGGCAACGATCGTGTCGAGTATGCGCTCGATCTTATCGCCATAGGCGATGGAATTATCGAGAACGAAGGTGAATTTCGGCGAGAAGCGAATATCGAGCTTCGATGCGACTTCGGTTTGTATAAAACCTCGCGCGCTCTCGAGGGCCTCGGCTGTGCTTTGGGCGTCCTCGGGGCCGCCGAAACAGCTGTAATAGACCTTCGCGGTTCGAAGGTCCGGTGCGACATCGACATTTGTGAAGGAGATCATCCCGTTGAAACGCGGGTCGTGCAGATCGCCCCTCAAAAGCAGGGCGCTGATTATTTTCTGTATTTCGCTACCGACGCGCTTAGTTCTCATCGACATTATAGATACTCCCTTTCGATATCGAGAATAGAGACCCTGTCGTCCTCCTCTAATATCTTTTGAATGGTATCGAGGCGTTTATCGGCGTCGAGCCTGTCCATCGCGATAGTGACGAGGCCGAGCTTACTGCGTTGCCATTTGTCTTGGAAGTCTATTTCGGCGAATGAGACATTGAAGCGCGACTTGATAATATCCTTGATTCGGCGGAGGACCTGCCTTTTCTCTTTGAGGGAGTGCGATTCTCCGATGAAGATATCCAAACTGCGAAACGCGATAATCACTTCTCAACTCCGACTACTCGAGCCGCCTCGTGATCTTCTTGACCTCGAATGCGACAATACTGTCGCCCTCGACGAAATCTTTGAAGCCGGAAACCTCGATACCGCATTCGTATCCGGCGGTAACCTCTTTGACATCATCCTTGAAGCGCTTGAGTGCGGAAACCGTTCCGGTGCCGATCACCTCGCCCGCCCTTATTATTTGGACCTTGAAGCCCCTGCGGAAAAGACCCTCTTGAATATAGCATCCTGCGACGACGCCGACCTTCGGGATCTTGAAGACTTGGCGAATCTCGGCGACGCCCGCTTTCTCCTCGATGATCTCGGGCTCGAGCATGCCCTCCAGCGCGGCTCGGATATCCTCGGCAAGTTCATAGATGACATCGTAGATTTTGATATCGATATGCTTTTTAGCGGCGAGGGCCTTCGAGCGGCTGTCCGGCTTGGAGTTGAAGGCGATTACGACAGCGTTCGAGGCCTCAGCCAGTAGGACATCGTTTTCGTTGATTCCGCCGACGGCCTTATGAATAATTTTAACTTTAACCTCAGAATCCCCGATGCCCTCGATAAGCCCGATTATCGCCTCGAGCGAACCATCGACATCGGCCTTGAGGACTATCGGCAATTCCTTCGCGGCAGAGCCTTGAACCAGCGAGTAGAAGTCCTCCAGAGACATGCTCTTGCCGGTGCTCGTTTCCTTTTCGGAATTCTGTTTGAACTCCTCGGCCAAACGCCTCGCCTCGGCATCTGAAGAGACGACCGTAAACTCGTCGCCGGCCTGCGGCACCTCGTTCATTCCGGTGATAACAACCGGAGTAGAGGGGCCGGCCTTTTTAATAGGCTTGCCGCGCTCGTCCTCCATACTACGAATACGGCCGTAACAAGCGCCCGCCACGAAGGAATCGCCGCGGCTCAGGGTTCCCTCTTTGACGAGCAGAGTGGCGGTCGAGCCGCGGAACTTATCGAGCAAGGCCTCGATGATCACACCCTTGGCCGGTCCCTCGGGATTGGCCTTGAGTTCCATCATCTCGGCTTGAAGGGCAACCAACTCAAGAAGATGTTGGATTCCATCGCCGCGTATCGCGGAGATCTCCGCGGAGAGGACATCGCCGCCGTAATCCTCCACCATAAGGCCGTAGTTGGAAAGCTCGGCTTTGACCTTATCGGGGTTCGCGCCGGGGAGGTCCATTTTGTTGATAGCAAGGATGATCGGGACGTCGGCCGCGCGGGCGTGGTCGATGGCCTCTTTGGTTTGGGGCATAATCCCATCCTCTTGGGATACAACGAGGATGACAATATCAGTGATCTCGGCGCCGCGCGCGCGCATCTCGGTGAAGGCGGCGTGGCCGGGGGTATCGATAAATGAAATCTTTCCGAGCTTAGTCTCGACGGAATATGCGCCGATATGTTGTGTGATTCCGCCCTTTTCGCCGGCGACAACATTGGCGTTTCGAATATGGTCGAGCAGTGTGGTTTTGCCGTGATCGACATGGCCCATAACCGTGACGACTGGCGGTCTGCCGACATCGCCCGGCATGGCGTCCTTTTTCTTCTTTTTCTTGGGCTTTTTCGCGAGATCGACTTTGGAGGTCTGAGATTTAACTTCTTTTACAGCCTTTACGGGCGCCTCTTGGACAGGGAATTCCTCAATTTCGGGGACGCCCTCGGAGTCCAGTTTAGGCTTGGCCTTGGGTTCGACCTTCGGCTCTTCGATCTCAACCGGAGGAGCTGTAAGTTCTTTCTCGTCAACAAGGATCGGGAAGAAGCCGAGTTCCTCAGAGATCGCTTCGATGACATCGATCTGGAGACGAAGATTAGCGGTGGCCATAACACCGAAGGTCATACACGCCCGCAGAACATCGCGGACAGTGACGCCTGCGGCCTCGGCATACTCGGAGACCTTCATAGTATCGAGAATACGCAGGGGCTTCAGCTTCTTGGGTTTTTTGGGTTTGGGAGGAAGCTCGACCGCAGAGGTTTTTGGAACATTGGTAGGTTTCTTCTCCGGCGGCGGCTCGGGAGTGAGCTTCGGTGCGACCTTCGGTGTGCCGGGGGTCCCGAAGTTCTTAAGGATTGCCTCTCTTCTTTCGCGCCTCCGCTTCTCCGCCTCTGTTTCGACGACTTCCTCTGCCTTCGCGGGTTGTGCGGATTGCGTTTTTTTCGAGGCGAAGTGTTCGTCTATCTTCGCTTCGGTTGCGGGATCGATGGAACTTGAGGCCGCTTTCCGCCCAAGACCCAATTCGACGAGGAGATCTATAAGATCCTTGCTCTCGATTCCCAAATCTCTTGCTTTTTCGTAAATCCTCATTGTGAAACTACAGACCTCTGCTAAATTGCCGCCTAATTCAATTACTCTGAAGCGCTTTCTTCCTCGGCGCGTTTGCGGGCCTCATAGGCCTCGCGTTCCGCCTTTCGTCTCGCGCGCTCCTCCTCGGGATCTATTCCCCTTTCGATAAGGAGTTGTTCTCTATCTGTGACAAAGCCGTATTCGAGACCGATATCCTCCATCGTCACCAGCGCGTCGGCGAGGATAAGCGGTGCGTCCTCCCCGATCCCGGGAATCTCCTGAAGCGCGGCGACGCTCATACGAGCAAGCTTCTGAACCGTATCGATATCGAAGCTGTGAAGCGCCGCGGCTTGCTCCTCGGTGACCTCGGGAAGTTCCTTGACATCCATAAGAAGCGATTGATACTGCTCGCGGCCGAAGAGCGTGATTCTCCAACCCGTGAGTTTCGCGGCGAGGCGCGCGTTTTGGCCGCCCTTGCCGATAGCCAGCGAAAGCTCGTCATCATCGACAACGACTATCATATGGTTCTCGTCCGCGGCGAGGAAGGCCATAAGGACTGTCGCCGGAGCGAGCGCCCGCGAGATGAAGCGCTCGGGGTCGGCATCCCAGCCGATAATATCGATTTTCTCGTTGTTGAGTTCCTTAACGACGCTCTGCACCCTCGTTCCCTTGAGACCTACGCAGGCGCCGACCGGGTCGATCTTGTCATCAACGCTGTAAACCGCAATCTTGCTCCGCTCGCCGGCCTCGCGGGAGACCGCGACTATCTCGACGCGTCCCTCGTATATCTCGGGCACCTCGAACTCGAACAGTTTGCGAAGGAATTCGGGGGATTTTCTCGAGAGTAAAATCTGCGGGCCTTTGGGGTTCTTTTGAACATCGAGAACGAGAGAGCGGATAATCCTGCCGGTGTTATAGCGTTCGCCGGGGATCTGCTCGTTGCGGGGGATTACACCCTCGGTTTTTCCGAGGTTGACGATAACCGCTCCGCGTTCGATACGCTGGATCGGGCCGGAGGTGATCTCGTTCACTTTATGTTGAAAATCCGAGTAAACATGCTCGCGTTCGGCCTCGCGAATCCGCTGGATAAGGATCTGTTTGGCGATTTGAATGGCATTTCTGCCGAAGCTCGCGAGGTCCAAATCGACCCACATCCATTGGTTGATGCGGATTTCCGGATCGATCGCCTTGGCCTCGTCGGCGTCTATCTCGAGAAGCGGATCCTCGACCTCCCGCTTGACCTTCTTCTTCGCGCGAACAGCGATTCTTCCGATAGCCGGATCCATCTCGATCTCGACATTGTCGGAACTGCCGTATTTCTTTTTGACCGCGAGAATAAGGGCATCCTTGAGGGTTTGGACGATAGTTTCCTTATCGAGAAGTTTATCGCTGATAAGCTCCTCGATCGCCTCGACAATCTGAACATTCGCTAATTCTTTTTTCGCCATTTCGAATCCTTAGAACACTATTTCAATCTTCCCTTTGACAATATCCTTCAAGGGAATATCCTCTCTTCCAGTTTCATTCTCGATAACGACCTTGCCCTCCGCCGACGAGACGACAGTCCCGACGGTCGAGGAGCCATCCCCGAAGATGATCTTGACCTTCTCGCCCTCGGCCCTGCGGAAATCCTCTCCGGTGAGAAGTATCCGGTCGAGGCCGGGCGATGAGACCTCGAGGGTAAAGGAGCCATGGATTATGTCCTCGGCCTCGAGAAGGTCGCCGATATTACGCGACAGGTTGGACAGGCCTTCGAGGTCTATACCGCCCTGCCTCCAGACGACCACCTTCAGAGTCTGCGACCGGCCGCCAGAACCTATCGCTTTAAGCTCTACAAGTTCTACACCCTTCGAGTCGAGGAAGGGCGTGATAATCTTCTCGATATTTTGCAAAAGGTTTTTCACAGCAATGACCTATTCGTTATTACTCGAATAATCTAATAAAATTAACTTTAAAAGATTAGAATGCAAGAAAAATATTGCGATTCTGAGTTTTTAGGGGTTTTAATCGGGGAAAAGTTGGCTAACGCCTTACCCTCAGCTCGAATTCGGTTGTCCAGAGGCCCCTAACTCGGACCGTGTCCGGAGCGAAATAGGCCGGTTCCGAGAGAGAGAGGGGATCGGCAAAGCCCCTGTTTAAGACCGAATCTGCATTAAGATCGTCGAAGAGGAGCAGGAAATAGCCGCCCTCCGGCAGGAAATCGCCGACGAATTTTTCGCCGCGGCGCTCGAGAATTTTCGAAAAGTCTTTATTGTCCACAGAATAAGCTAATATCATGGGATTCACCGCTGTCAAACTATGCGTCACCTCGAGGGTTCCGAATTTTGATCGGTCGATTAATCCGAGCCGATAGCGGGTCGAGTCCGTTAGGTGTTCGCCTCCCGACAAAATACAAGAGTCGAGCCTCCAGACGAGGTCGCTTCGGGCCGGCCAAAGGCCCTCCGGCTCGAAGGCAATCCAATAGGGCAATACAAGCTCAACCCGACCGGGGACGGCCTTGCCCGTTGAATCTGCAACAATAATCGAGGCGAAAACAAGAGGGCGATCGACATTCACAACGAGGGGCTGGTCTGGGCGCAGAGGCTCTTTGCGATATGAAAGGCTCGGCACCGCTGTGTCCGGCTCGAAGGCCGAAGCCAAAACGGTGAAATCCTCTCGAACAAGCTCGTTCCCCGCGAGATCGCGCAATCCGAGAAGCTCGAATTTGGTCTCGCCGGCCGGAATCGCCTTATCGAGCAATAAGAATGCGCCCCTTCGGGAGTCCATATCCGGCAAAAGGCCAAGCTCCGCGCCCGAATCGGAGAATCGGGCTAAGCCCTTCGCGATCGAAACATCCTCCGAGAAACGGAGCTTTATTACATAAGCATTCTCGGCGACAGCGGACATAAGCCGCGGGGGAATAGTGTCCATTTTTGCGCAGATGAAAGCCCATTCGGGGTTTTGGCCGGCGGAGATATATTCGGGCGCGATTGCGAATTCCTCGCCGTGGTCGGGACGGGCGTTGCTGTTTTGGTCGCTGTAGGCCCGAATGAGGAATTCGTCGCTCGGGAGATTTCGCAGGATGAATCCGCCGTCCGCGCCGGTCCATGCAACAGCGAAGGGCGATTGAGGTGAAACACCCTTCTTAAAGGCCTCGACGCGAATATCGGCCGCGGGGGTCAGTTCCGCTGAAAAGACATGCCCGCGAATCTCGAGCGAATCGATAAAATCTCCGGTGCTGAAGGCGAAGCCCTCGGAGCCGGCGATTCTGTTGTTGCGATAGTCGCTTATTCGCGAGGCGATCGAGACGCGGTAGGTTGTGTTCGGCTCGAGGCGGCCTTTATACTTTATTGCAATGCGTTTGCCTTTAACAACCGCCTCGGCGCCCTCGAGCGACGGCAATATGACCGCGCCGTTTTTAACGGGCTTGATATACTCGTTGAAACCGATCTCAATCTCGCTATCGAGCGGGACAAAGAGGCCGTTCGGCTCGGGGGTTATCGAGACTATTTGCGGCGGGGACTTATCCTCCGGCCCTCCGGGCGGGGCTTGAATCCTCGCGCAGGAAAAAAGAAGAAACCCTGCGAAAAGCGCCGGTAGAAGATACCGCCTCATTTCGACTTGAACCTACAGAACACTGACGCTCCGAAGCCGCTCGATTATCGGCGGAACAACGCGGAGGACATACTCGATATCCTCTTCGGTGTTTCCCCGGCCGAGCGAGAAGCGAATACAACTGTGCGCTCTAAGCGGATCACAACCCATGGCCTCGAGGACATGGCTTGCCTGAAGGCTCGCGCTCGAACAAGCCGAGCCGCTACTGAGCGCGATTCCCTGCATATCGAGCGACAAAAGCACGCTCTCGCCCTCCACCTTGTCGAAGCTGAGGTTCATGAGGCAAGACAGACGGTTCGTCGGGTGGCCGTTGAGGAGAACGCCGTCGAGGGCGTCCGTGAGGCCGTTCAGTAGCATATCCGCGAGGCGCTTTATACGAACCGACTCGGTGTCGAGCTCCGCGAGTGCAAGCTCGAGCGCTTTTGCGGTGCCGATAATCCCCGGAACATTGTCGGTGCCGGCGCGAAGGCCGCGCTCTTGGCTTCCGCCATGGATCAGCGGTGTAATCTTCGATTTGTGTTCGCGCTTGATATAGCAGAATCCGGTGCCTTTGGGGCCGTAGAATTTGTGAGCGCTGGCCGCGGCGAAGTCGATGCCCATGGCATTCAGATCGACCGGCATCTTCCCGAAGACCTGAACCGCATCTGTATGAAAGGGCACTCCGCGCTCATGGGCGACCCTCGCCAACTCCTCGATAGGCTCGATCGTGCCAACCTCATTATTGGCGGCCATAATCGAGACGAGAAGCGTGTCGTCGCGTATCGCCTTCTTAAGATCGTCCGGCGAGACGAGGCCGAACTGATCGACATCGAGGTAGGTCGCGGTGAAGCCGATCTTTTCCATGAAGGCAATCGTCTCGATAACGGCCTTGTGCTCGATCTTCGAGGTGATAAAATGGCCGCGTTTGTCGAGGTTCTTAAAGCCGATGCCCTTGATCACGAGGTTGTCGCTTTCGGTGCCGCCCGAGGTGAAATAGATCTCCTCCGGCGCGACGCCGAGAAGCCTCGCTATCCTGTCGCGCGCCTCCTCGACTGCGGCGCGGTTCCACCTTCCGAATTGGTGCAGGCTCGAGGGGTTGCCGAACTGCTCGACGAAATAAGGCTCCATAGCCTCGAAGACCTCCGGCCGGACGGGGGTTGTGGCCGCATGATCGAGATATACTTTTCTCATTTTTTCCTCCTAAAGATTATTGTCTATAAAATATAGCTTCAGCTCGATAAGTCAATAATCATTTGACCGTCCGAGTGGATATTTTGAGAAAAGCACTGAGCATGCCCAAATAAAAAAAGGCGGCTGAACGGCCGCCTTTTTATCCTGATTAAGTAACCTAAATTACTTGATGGATGTTTTGAGGTTCTTACCAGCCTTGAACTTCGCAACCTTGGTGGCGGGGATGTTGATCTTTTCGCCGGAAAGCGGGTTGCGGCCGATTCTCTTTGCCCTCTTGCTCGTCGAGAATGTTCCGAAGCCGACGAAGCTGATCTTGTCGCCCTTCTTGAGGGTCTCGGTGATCGTTTCGAGGGTGGCCTTGAGAGTCTTGTTGACTTGAGTCTTGCTCATTCCAGTCTGGCCGGCTACTTTGGCCACGAATTCGTCTTTTGTCATTTCTGCCTCCTTTGTTTGTTTTTTACGGGTCGATTCACCTCAAACCCGCAGTTTTCAACTATCTGCAAGTGAAGTTAAGACTCGTTTTTGGGTTTGTCAAGCTATTTTAATATTTTTAAATATTTTTTTTTCAAACAAATGGGCGCTTCGAGGACATTTTATATTGAATAAGAAGGCAATTATGACATTAACATAAAGGTTATCAACACATTGTAATGTGTTGATATATATTGTGATAGATGTATTTATTGCGTTTGAGGATAGACTTCTCAACGCAGATTTATAGCCCGCTTGCGTTCGAGCAAAAATTTTTAGATTTTTTTAGCGCACATTTCCGCGCGTCCCCTCGACCTTGATATCGGGCAGTTTTTTTATATTGATCTTGAAATACCAACCCTGCCGATAGCCCGAGGGAACCCACACAAATGTCCCCTCCCAACAGCCAATATCGCGCCAAATACGAATCTCGTCGCTCACCTTTTTTGCGTTGTCGATGTCATAATACTGCGAATAGCGGATTCGCCAATTTTCGGTGATATTGAGTTCCAGCTCGCCCTTGACCCAATGCGTCACAGAGACCGCGCCTCCGGAGATTCTGTCGGAGATGTAATGAGAGATGTTGGCCTTGAAATCCCGTTTCACCGGACGGATCGAGTCGCCGAAGGTCAGGTTGCCGCGCCAAGACAGGTTCGTGGTTATCTCGCGCGACAGAAGGCGCAGTGTGGATATCTCGTCACCGGTCTCGGGATAGAATGAGTGCGCAAAGCCTGCGGTCATCGAGAGCCAGCTCGCGGGAGAGGTTCGAATGCTCGTTCGAAGGTCGGACATCTTGCGCGTCTCGGAGAGGAAATTGTAGCCGGACGAGGTCGTCACAGTCGCGAGGCGAATATCCTTTTCATTGCCCAAGGAGTCCGGCGAGAGCGTCAGGCCGAAATCTTGAGTCAGCGAGTAGGTTCCGCTCAGGGCCTCGGAACCGCCGGAGGCATAGATTCCGGCGAAGGAGTAGAAGTTATCCGCGCTCTCGAATTCCGGTGTCCATTGGAGGCCGAGCTTCGGAGATAAATCGTGCTTGAGAGTCTTCAGGCCCAAAAGGCCGGCCAGCGGGATTCTGCCGTAAATATTGGTGTTCGCGTCGAGTCCGGTGTTATAGGTGAATCTCGTCGGCCATGCGGCGCCGTCTTTGCCTCGATCGATTGCGACGAAATTGCCGGAGAGCCTTGGGTTCAATGTCAAATACGGCCCGAGGGAGAAGGGCAGAGTGAGCGCCGGGTCGCTGAGCAGGCCAAAATGCTCCTCGGAACCGAGCGTGTCCGATTCGCGGTAAAATACCGAATAGCCGCTAACAGCGAGCGAGAGCTTGTTGTAGAACTTACTGTTATATTCGTTCTCGGCGGGGAAGATCGGCCGCGTGTATCGGCTGACCCTCAGTTTCGGGACACTGCTCGTTATAAGTTCGGTCTCGAGGTTCTCGTTGCGCTCGAGGCTCAAGGACAAGTTCCCCCAATCGAAGCTTTGGGAAAATCCCGCGCTGGAGGAGAGGTTCCGTTGCATACGCTCCTGCGGATCGAGGTTCGAGTCGTCGAGGAATTCCTTGTCGCTGACGAAATTGGCGCGTGCGGTCAAAGTTCCTCGCGGCCAAAGGTTTTGCTGATGGCTTCCCGAGAGGCTCCATCGATTCGCGCCGGAGCTTTGGAGAAACTCGTTTTTGCGCTGAATTTCATAGGTTGTCGAGAGATTACCATTGAGCTTATATCGGACTGCGTATTGCCCGCCGGCCTTGAAAACGAGTCCCTTGCCCTCGTCGAAATCGAAAGCGGCGCGGAGATCCCAATAGTCGCTTGGCGCCCAATAGTAGCCGATATTTCGGACGAACCTGTCGCCGCGCTGGAACTGACCGACATCGAAGGTGAGAAGCCCCGAGCGCCGACCCGATTGGACGGGAAAGACGAAGAACGGAATGGCGATAACCGGCAAACGGCCGATATACAATATTATATTGCGGGCGACGGCCTTCTCCTTTGGAATTAGCTTGAGCCGGTCGCTCCATAAATGAGTGAGCGCGGTCTCGCATTCGCAGGGGACGAACTCGGAGTTGGCGACATAGAGCGTCTCGCCTTGCGCCTTGTGCACGACGCCGCCCTTGAAGAAACCCATATCGAAGGCGGTGCTTGCGGCGACCATGCGCCCGCGGCCGGTGTCAACATTGTAGGTAATCTTTTTGCCTGTCATCGTCTGGCCCTTTTCGGAAAGCACCGGCATTCCGATGAGCGAGTCGCCGTCTTGGATTGGGTTCGCGGTGAGGATCTTTCTTTTAACCTCGTAAACGACACTGCCCGCTGAGAGCGACATATCGCTGTTTTTAAGCTCGGCGTTGCCCTTCACAGAGACAGTCTCGTTTAGTCGGGAGAGGGCGAGGAAATCGCCGCTGTATCGAAGCGAATCCGCGGAGCCGACGACTGTCTGGCTGTCGGTTCGGGCATCCTGTGAGATGAGGACACCGCTAACTCCGGAGTGAACCTCGATGCTGTCGAATTTGTCCTCTCCGAACCACACGGCGATGCTGTCCCCGATGGTGATATTCGATTCTCGTTTGCGGGGATTTTCCGGCATTGGATGGTATTCGACGTTGGCCTGTCTGACGAGGTGGGCGAGCTTGACCTTGCCCTGTTCCAGCTCGAAAAGCATCTGTTTTGCGGTGAACCTGCTCTGCGGAACGAGACCGAGCGAATCCTCGGGCGGGCGCCAGAAGCCCATCGGTTCGATGCCCCGCTCGGGCGCGCCCTCGACGATAATCCGCTTGATCTCGTCCTTTTTAAGCTCGATTGTCATCTCCGCGCCCTCGAGGCGATTTGTGCCCTCGGTGACAACCGGTTCGCCGGAGAGTTTCATTCGGCCGGCGACGCGGAAATAGGAAGCGCTTTCGCAAACCACGCGGGTTCCGCCCTGAACCACCACAACACCGCCGAAGGCATAGACCTCGTCGCGGGAGGGATAGAAAACCAAAGAGTCGCAGGTCAGAAAGATCGCCTTCTCGAGGGTGTCCTTCGGCTGGATTCGGATACGAACGGAATCGACCGCGACACACATATCCGCGCGGATATTGAAGAATAGGGCCTTTGCGTCGAGATCGATCTTGGTTCCGTCAAGCGTGTCGATATTCGTGAGATGCGGCGAGCCTGTCGTCTCGAGGAACTCCGAGATTCCGTCGTAACGACCGAAATCGCCGGACACGACCGTCGTCGAATCCTTGCGGGAATAGACAACATTGCCGTTTCCTATCGCTGTTTTGGAGTCGCGGAAATAATGAAGCGTGTCGGTAGTAATTATCTGTGCGGAATCGGCGAGGACGACATTATTGATGAACTTGAGCCTTCCGGCGGCCTTGTCCCATGTCGCGAAGCCTGCGGAGATCTTCCTATTTTCGTGGACGATTCGGATCGAGCCGGAGAGCTTAGTTCGCATAGCCCCGCCGGAGATGTCCGTGACTATCTCGTCGGCGTGTTCGAGGACTATATCGGCGCCGAAAGAACCGAAACACAGAAATAAAACTACTATATAGCGCAGTATTCGCATGGGATTAAAAATACCAAGATAAAATCGACTGTCAATAATAAAGGAAAATGAGATTTTTTGTTTGCTTTTTTATGAAGTTGAATTAAATTCTAATAAGATATGATTATGTGTTTTATCCCAATCTTAGGTCTTATCCGCTAATGGTGCTCTGGGCGGCAATAATCGTCACGCTGATAGTGTGCCTGATTGTCGGGCTGACGCTCAACTATCAACAGGAATTTATCGTCGGAACGGCATATTTGATCCTGCTCGTGTCGCTGGCTATCTTTTACCGTGTTTTGCGGCGGATCAAATCCCGCGAGATCGAAGACCTGAGCGGCGAGCTGGAAGCGCTTCAGCGCGAAAATGAACTTCTCAGGCGAAGATTGGGCTACAGCCCGACAGAGCCTATCGATATCGACGACAGTGATTTACTTAATGAACCTAAGGAGGAGCAATGAAGAAAACGCTACTGATTCTCGCGGTCTTGGCGACGGCGGCCTTTATTTCCGCCGGCACAATGCGGCATTGCGAGATTCCGGCCCACAGGAATTTTGAATTCGACGCCTCGTCCAAGGAGGCCATGGAGATCCCGACGAGCCTCAATACCCGTTTCGACGGTGACAGCTTGCTGGATTGGTATATCCTCAATGTTGACGGCGGATCGACTTATTGGTCGATTTTCATGGCTCCAGAAATCGCGCACAGCGGCTCGCTCATGGCTGGATGCTACTATGATACACTCTATTCGACAAGCCTCCGGAACAACGACTGGCTTCTTACGCCGAGAGTATTTATTCAGAACAACAGCTATGAGCTTCGTTTCTGGACTCAATCGATCGACACCTCCGGCACATGGCTCGACGATTACGAAGTTTGGGTCTCCCCGACCGGCGACACCTCCGTCGCAGGATTCACCGCGATGATCGACTCGGTGGAGGATTGCCCCAACGGTTGGCACGAGACGGTTATCAGCCTCAGCGATTTCGTCGGAGACACAATCCGCGTGGCCTTCCGCTATGTCAGTCAGGACGATTGGCTCATTATGTTGGATGATGTCTCGATACTTCCGACAACGGGAATCTCCGGCCGCGGGGATTTAGTCGAGGATTACAGGCTTCTCGGCAATGCCCCGAATCCCTTCAACGCGGCGACGACAATTCGCGCGAGCGGCAATTTCACCGGTTCCGTCGAGGTCTTCGGGATTGACGGCAAGCTTGTGAATACGGTTGCTATTGAGGATGGCCGTGGAGTATGGGACGGCAGTTTCGCAAACGGCGAGATTGCGCCTTGCGGGGTTTACTTCTACCGCCTCACCGGTTCCGACAGGGTTTTCAGGATGGTTTTTCTCAAATAATCGGGGAAGGGAAAACGCACACGCGAAAGGGAGCCTTCGGGCTCCCTTATTTTTTTCTCCCGAGGGCGTTGGCGAACGCGCCGAAGAGGTCCTCGACACCGGAGACCTTGAAGCCCTCGACCTTCGGGACTTTCCCCTGCATCGAAGGCATCAGGACCTCTGTGAAGCCGAGCCTCGCGGCCTCTTTGATTCGAGGAAGCGCGCGCGGGGTCGAGCGAAGCTCGCCGGTCAGGCCGATCTCGCCGAAAACAGCGATCTTCGGCGATATAGGGATGTCCTGAACGCTCGAAGCCACCGCGAGGGCGATCCCGAGATCGGAGGTTCTCTCCGCGAGCGAAACCCCGCCGACGACATTGATGAACAAGTCCTGCCTCGAAAGCTGAAATCCGGCCCTCCGCTCGAGGATTGCCATAAGGAGCATGAAGCGCCGCGGATCGAGCCCCTGAACAACCCTCTGCGGCGAGCTGTAGGCGGTAGGCGAGGCCAACGCTTGGATCTCGACGAATAGAGGGCGCGCGCCCTCGAGACCGGCGAAGATAACCGATCCGGGGACAGGCTCTTTATGATGGTTTATGAACGCCGAGGAGGGGTTTTCCACCTCGACCAAACCCTCGGAGGCCATCGAGAACACACCGATTTCGCCGGTGCCGCCGAATCGGTTCTTGCTCGTGCGCAGGATCCGAAGTTCGCTGAAACGGTCGCCCTCCAAGGTCAGGACGACATCGACGGCGTGCTCGAGAACCCTCGGCCCCGCGATAACACCGGATTTAGTGACATGGCCGATAAGAAATATCGGGATGTTGTGCTTCTTCGCGACCTCGATGAAAACCGAGGCGCATTGGCGAACCTGCGCGACATTGCCCGGGGTGCTCTCCAGCGCGGACGAGGCCATGGACTGAATCGAATCGACAATGACAATATTGTAATCGATGGCAAAGCCGGCGGCGATCTCCGCGGAGGTCTCCGCCAAGAGGTCGAGGTTGATCTCGCATTGGCGGCTCAACCGCAACGCGCGAACCTTCACCTGACCCGCAGATTCCTCGCCTGTAATATATAAAACCTTCAGGCCGTTCAAAGCCATAGCCACCGCGGACTGAAGCAGTAGAGTCGATTTGCCGATCCCCGGCTCGCCCGCAACAAGAATCACACTCCCCGGCATAATCCCCCCGCCGAAAACGCGGTCGATCTCGGAATAGCCGCTCGAAATCCGTTCGGCATGCTCGGAGCCAACCTCGGAAAGCGGAACAGGTCGCTGTGCCGAATATCTTTTAATATTCGGCTCCTTGCGCTCGACAACCACCTCCTCGACCAGCGTGTTCCACTCGCCACAACCGTCACACTTGCCCTGCCACCTCAAATGCATATGCCCGCAGGATTGACATACAAAACGAACCTTGTCTTTTGCCATATTTCCTCTCTTTCACTGCGAATATAGGCTAAATCACCCCGCTTGGCAACGGGATTTATTCAATAAAACTCCACCGCGCGCGGGGGGCGTCGGCCCGACTTCGTCGGCGCGAGGCGGCCGGCAAAATGATACCAGTTCATAGAAAATCCCATTCCGGCCGCCTCGCCGGCACCGCGCCGAAAGGCGGCACTATCGCTAAAATTGAGGGAGTTCCTCACGCCTTTCGGCCGGTGCGCCGACGCCCATGGGGTGTTGAAACTCGATTTGAATATTGGGCGATTTTTTCCTTGCAAAAACACAGAAATTTTTATAGATTAGCGTAATGCTGATTCACAACGAGTAATTCACGGGGCGTAGCGCAGTTTGGTAGCGCGTTCGGTTCGGGACCGAAAGGCCCCCAGTTCAAATCTGGGCGCCCCGATTTTTAAAGGGGGGCAACCCCTTTTTCATTATGAAGAAAAATACTCCACAAATAGCTGTTATTGGCGGGCGCGAGGAGAGCGAGGAAACTCTCAATAATGCCAAAGAAATAGGCGCGCTCATAGCGGCCAATGGCTGGAATCTTGTGTGCGGGGGTTTGGGCGGTGTTATGGAAGCGGCCTGCCGCGGTGCATTCGAGGCTAACGGCCTGACTATCGGCATTCTCCCCGGAAAATACCGCCGCACAGCTAACCGCTGGGTCAAGGTTCCAATCGCCACGGGAATCGATGTTGCAAGAAACAGCATCATTGCTAACACCGCCGATGCCGCTATAGCCGTTGGGGGCAAATACGGCACCTTGAGCGAGATAGCATATTTTCTTCAAATGAACAAACCGGTTATCACCCTCGCCTGCCAATGGGATATCGAGGGGACGATTTCAGCAACCTCGCCTGAGGATGCCATCGTGAAAATTGAGCAAGTCATCAAATTCCCCCCCAAAAAATGAGAAGAGTTCGAGCGGTAATCGAGGGGCGGGTTCACGGCGTAGGTTTTCGATGGTTCGCCGTTCAAAACGCCGTTCGGTTGAACCTCAAGGGTTGGGTGCGGAATAACATTGACGGTTCGGTCGAGGCGGTTGCCGAGGGCGAGGAGCCGTCGATGCGAGAATTCATCGCTATTCTGAAGCGTGGCCCGTCATTCGCTGATGTGACAGATATCTCCATTTTGGAGGAGACTCCCACCGGTGAATTCGACAGCTTCGATATTATCCGCTAATCACTATTCCTCGATCTCGGGCAGTTCGCCTGTCTCTTCCCATGTCTTATAGAAATCGAGAAGCATAATCGCACCCGAATCCTCAGGATCGCCCATCGAGGTCGTGACTTTAAACTCTTTCGTGCCCTCCGGCCAGAAAACCACAGGGAAGTTTTCGCCGGCCAGCTCGCCGTTGGAATCGATGAAGGTCTCGTCGCCGGCGTTGAAGAAGAACATAAAAGGCCCTTTGCCCTTATAGCGGTAGAAACCGACATCGGAATACTTGTCGAATTCGAACGCGATCACCCCGCACAACTTGCCATCCTCGATATAGAGACGCTTTTGAATCTTCTTCATCCCCGGATTCGAACCCTCGAGCGAAGTCCCCTCGACATAATCGTTTATTAGCGATACAAAATCCTCGCCGGAATAATCCTCCTCGTTGTTGCCCGAGGAAAAAATATTCGTAAACACAATCTTGCCGCTACCGCTACCATTGGGGTTAATGTCCCAAGAATACTCTTTTTTCTCGAATGTCAGGCATCCGGTCGATAGCACCGCGATGGAAACAACGAGCAGAATCAGAAAAAACTTTTTCATGTCCCCTCCAGCGGGCAAACTAACGAGTTATTAAACAAAACAACGACATCCCGATAACGGATTGTGAAAAATTGCTTCCGCCGGAAAAACGGAGTCGCGTTTACGCTAACGGCTCTTTCTGTGCGGCGTTCTTTTTCGCACGGGCACGGGCCGCGATGACTATCTCCTCGAGGACCTTATCCTCGGCGGCCTTTCTCGAGGAATCGATTATAAACAACAACCCGGCGGACATAAGTCCCAATAATACTCCGAACAAAGCTACCTCCATTGTTAGGTGATATTATAAAATATATTATCCAACACTCAATTTCAAGAGCTTTATCATTAAAAAAATGAAGGCGGTGGATTTAATCCGTCGCCTTCGGGGGGAAGGAAAGGTCTTTAGCTCGGTTCTATTCCATTTCGGGTGCGAGGGGCTCGCGCATTCTTTCGCGAGAGGGCATTTTCGGTCTTCCTTCGTGTTCCATACCTTCGCAAGACTCGGGGTTTCGCCTATCGCCCTTTCGACCTTCGGGCTGTCTTTCTTTGAGCATTGCCCTCTGTTCGGGGGTGAGGGTTTCGGCGATGTCCAGCATATGCTCGATTTTCGCTATCTTGAGCTTGCCCTCGAGGCTGTTTACTTTTTCGGCTTGCGAGAGTATCGCCTTGCGGTCGATCTTCTCGGAATCTTGAAGCCGATTCAGTTCGAGCCTCGCTTTATCGAGCTCTGCGCGCATATCGATGCTCTTCTTCTCCATTTCATAACGGAGTGTTTCGAGCTTCTGCGTTTGCTCTTTTGAAAGCTCGAGCTCGTCGCCGAACCTCTCGATGAACTGCGGCCGGGGGCCGCCGCCCATCGCGAAGGAACTCGCCGCGAGGATGATCACAGACAGAAATATAACCGTTGTCCACCTTGTTCCGGTCATTTTTCCTCCTTATTTGGTTTTATATGGTTTAGGTTTTGGGTTGTCCTCTTCGCGAAGACCCATATCAATGACGCTTCGAATCTCTTTCTCGAATACCCGATCGAAGAGCAGAAACTTCGCCTTCTGTTCGATTGTAAGTATTTGATTCACTTTGTCGATAAAGGCCAGTTCAACCGAGAGCCTTTCATCTCTAAGCATTGCCACAGAATCGACAACCGCTTCGAGCGCTCTCATATCGAGTGCGATCGCTTGAAATTGGGCCTCGATTTTGTCGAGCAGTCTTTCCTCTTCGTCGCGTAGCGTCCGAATCCTGACATCGTGTTCGTTCATTGCGGGAAAGAAGATAAGCGACTGTTCTTCGGTAAGTTCTAAGCGCTCGATAAGCTTCCACATTCGGATCAAACCCACCCTCTCTCGAAGGTGCGCCCTGTTATCGGGGGGGCGTTGCGGCTTGAACTGCGCGAACGATGTAATTGAAATCGCGACAATCAGAATGAGAATTGGAAATAGCTTTTTCATCATGTCTCCCTATCCGGATATCCCAGTTCATCCATAACTTGAAGGATTTTCACAGCTTCCTCCTCGCTAAGTTCATCTATATTTGAATATATATCTTCAGAAATAATCTCGCTCAAGACTCCGCTCAGCTCTTCAGAGGAGACATCGATGAGTTTCCGATAGACCAAACCGAGCTCGACATCGCCGCTGACAATCGCCTCGACGAGAACCTCCTCGGCGGAGTTCTTCTCGAAGGCCTCGTCGCTGTATTTCGAGTCCACGACTTCAATTTTGCCGTCGTTCATTGTGATCAACATCGAGACGAGGGCGAAAACCAACACCGCGGCTATCCCGAGGGCGCCCTTGTATAAAGGCCCGATCTGATACCAAAGAATCGGCCTTTCGATCCTCTCGCCGGCGAGCACTCTTGCGGTCAACGCTGTGACCTCGGCCTCGGAGAGCTGAGGGATTGGATCGCGCTCGAGAAAGCGGCGCATCTCGCGCTCATAATCTTGGAGTTTTGTTTTATCTTCCATTTTTACCCTCTAACTTCGCGCGGATTCTCGCGACACTATCGTGAAGTTGCGCCTTGATCGTGCCCTCGGATCTTTTAAGAATACTCGCGATCTCCGAGATCGGGAGCCCTTTCTCGAAGCGAAGGACAAAGGCCGCCCTCGCCTTTGGGGGCAAGGAAAGAACAGCCTCGCGCACAAAGCGCCGTTCGTCCTTCTCCTCGAGAATCGAAAGCGGAGTCCTCGAATCGGCGGAAATCACCACTTCGTCAATATCAACGAAGGTTCGCTTCGAGCCTCTGCGGAGGAAATCCTTCGCGACATTGGCCGCGATCGAGTAGAGCCAAGTCGAGATTAGCGATTCGCCGCGGAATTTTCTTATATTTTCGAGTGCCTTCACGAATGTTTCCTGTGTTATATCGAGGGCGTCGTCGCGGTTTCCGGTCATTCTAAAGCCCAATCCATAGACATTTTCTTGATTGTCCCGAACGAACTTCGACCGAGCATCGACATCGCCGCGTTTTAATAGATCGAGAAATTCTTCGTTTTTCGTTAGAATATTCATACTTCTCGTTTATTTAGACGAGTGGAAGGAGAAAAGGTTTATTTTAAAATCGGGTTTGGAAGGTTCGGCGGGAGGTAAAACCTTCGCCCGAATAGAGGTAGCTTTTAAAGCCGCGCTCCATATCTTGAATCTCGAATTCGGAGGCGTCTCCGGAGGGTGTCATTTTGGGGGGGAGGATAACTCTCATCTGGAACCTCGGCACGAATACAGTTTTGCCGGAGGAATCCTCGAAGGGGGGATAAACGGCGAAGATCTCCCCGAACCGCCATTCGGAGGGCGGCCCGGAAAGCGCTCGCCTGACCGCGACCTCATAGGAGGTTCGCAAAAAAAGCGGCCGCTCGGGGACATCGATAACGACTCGCTCCCCAGCCCGAACAACCGTCCCCTCTATCGATTCGTCGATATTCATCGATGTGAAAAGCGTGACCGAATCCATCGGCCAGTTAGGCATGAGGGCGATCTCGCGCCTCCCCTCAGGAATCATGAGGGAGGCTATAAAGACCACCTCGGCGAGTGTGTCCAAAACAACGGCGTCGATATACACCTGTTCGACCTCGAACTCGCCCTCGACGATAAAGCTCGGGGTTCCGGGCGGCGGTGCCGGCCGAAAGGCAAGACCTGCGGTGACTAATAGAATAGCTGTGTATAAAATATTTTTGAAATACATTTTAGCCTCAATCTGTTTAATGAAAATAACAAATTCCGAGGGCTAAGTCAAAGCTAAAAGGGGATCGGTCAAAATTTCACGAGCGAAACTAAAAAGCCTCTTTCGCGGGGGCCGTCGAATTCGCAGAAATAGACCTTTTGCCATACACCGAGAGCGAGCTTCGAGCCTTTTATCGGAATGGTTTGGCTCACACCGACCAAGCTCGATTTGATATGTGCGTCCGAATTGCCCTCGAAATGGCGAAAGCCGCAGTCTTTGGGGATTTTCGATTCGAGGAAGGACAGAATATCGCGGACGACATCGGGATCCGCGCCCTCGTTGACAGTCACGGCGGCGGTTGTATGGGGGATATATACGATCGCCGCGCCGTCCTCGATACCGGCCTTTTCGATTAGAGCGGCGATTTTGGGGGTAATATCAATCAGGCAGTTTCGCGCGTGGGTTCTGATCTCGACGCGAACCCAGCTCAAATCCTCACCTCGAGGTAATACCTCTCGCGGAGTTTCAAGAGGTGTCTATCGATCAGCTTCTTCGTTTTGAATTGCTTGGCGAATTCCTCGATTGTGGCGCGGTCCTCCTCGAGAGTGAGCTTACGGCCTTCTCGTTTTCCTGCGATGCGGTATATCTCGAGAGAGTTTTCGGCCTGAAGAGGGCCTAAGATCGCCCCCTCCGCACTCTCCGCGACCATCTTAGAGAGCTCTTTGCCGATCGAGGCTACGGGCAACCAATCGATATCGCCGATATATTCGATGTCTTTGGAATTGGCAAAATTTTCGGCGATCTTATGGAACTCGATATCGCCTGAAACGGCTAAATTATATGCCGAATCCGCGAGACCGACAAGTTCGTTGAATCTATCGGGCGTGATCTCCGCCTTGACGAGGATATGCGCGAGTGTGATCTTTCCGGCGGATTTATCGAGAACCTTCAGAAGATGAAAGCCCATGGGGCTTTTGATCGGCCCGCCGAGTGTATCGAAACCGAGACTGAAGGCGACTGAATCGATTGCGGGCAGGAGGTCCCCCGGCGCAAATGTCCCCAAAAGGCCGCCCTTTTCGGCGGTGGTAGCATCCTCGGAGAACTCGAGCGCGACCTTGCCGAATTCCTCACCGGCCTCGAGCGACTTGCGCGCCGCGTTTATTTTGTCGAGGGCCTCGGCGAGTTTGGCGTCATCGGCCTCGAGCTTGATCACAATTCCCTCGAGCTTGACCTCGGCCGGCGCGGGCGGAAGGCTGTCGCCGTAGGCCAGCATAAAGCTGTCGATATCCTCTTCGGTGACATCGATTCGACCGAAGTTACGCTCGATATATCTCTGTTTGAGCATAAAGTCGTTGATCTGCTGGCGGGTTTTCCGTTTGAAACCCTCGATTGTGAACCCCTCGGCGTTGAGGGCCTCCCCGAGGGCGGTCTCGCCGCCGTAGCCCTCGACGAGCATCTGCCAGCGCTGTTTGAAAAACTCATCTGCACGCGACTGATCGATTTCGATAGAATCCTCTATTGCGGCGAGGAGAATCAGCTTCTCGTCGATCAGCTCCATGAGCTTTTCTCTAACGGTTTCAAGCTCGAAACGATCGTCCGCCTCAGTTCCGCCATCCATGATGATCGCGAGTTCGACCTCGCTCGAGGTGATCACCTCGTCTTCGACGACCGCGAGGATCTTCTCTTCGATTTCAGCCCCAAGACAAGAGATTGTAAAAAAAAGAATATAGACAAAAAAACTATTCTTCATAGTTCTTCAACGCATCCTTTATGGCTTGAGTGTCGATCTCGACTGCCTTCACCGAGCGCAATGAATCGATCAACTCCAAATAAATCGCTTGGAATCTTTGTTCAGCGAGGTAGTCTCGAATACCTTGGCGAACCTCGATGAACTCGCGAATTGTGCCCTTGGCGGCAAAATCGACAAGCTTTATGAAATGAAAGCCGAATTCGGTTTCGATAGGGCCGGCGACCTCGCCCTTGGACATAGTGAACGCCTTTCGGGCGATGCTCGGATGTATCTGACTTTTTGTGAGGTATTCGGCGTTTTCGATTGTCGAACCGGAGGGGTCGATAGAGAACCTTTCGGCCAAGTCCTCAAACGCAACCGAGTCCATCAGCTGGACGACAGAGTCTCGCGATTCACTATCGACGACCATAATGTGCAGGAGGAGCACCTCGTCCTGCGAGCGAACGAACTCGCCGGAATGGTTTTGATAATACTCTTCGACCTCGGTTGAATCGAACTCGATTCTCGGCATGATATAGAACTGCTCGAACGCCGAAGCGAGGATCATCCTGCGGGCCTCGTCCAGCTTGGCCGCGACATCGGGGCGCTCGGCGAGACCGAGGTCTTCGGCGGCCTCCGCCAAGACGACCTCGTCCGCCCATTGCGAAACGAACAGCACCGCCTCGTCGTCAATCTGACCGGCAAAACCTTCGGGCATGAGGCTTACAAGCTGGTCCGATTTAAGTGTTCGCGCACCGGCCGTCGCGATATTAACATCGCGGCGGTCGCGATCGCAAGAAAGAAGTGCGATTACGGCCGCCGCGGCTATTATTGCAATATTTGACTTCGCCGAGATCAAGTCGATTATTCGGCCTGAACCGGCTGAGCCGGTTGACCGGGCTGAGCGGCTTCGGTCTGGTAGAGTGAAGCGTCGATCGAGGCTATAATGTTCTTCTCGAAGACCTTAACTCCGAATTCCTTCTTCGCGGACTCGACGAAATCGGCCATCGCTTTGTCGCGAATCGTTCTGCGGAGTGTCGATTGGATCCTTCCGCTGACCTTTTCGAGCGGCATCGGAGCGGCTTCGCGAATCTCGGTCACCTTCATGACCGAAAAACGGTTCGTCCTGTCCTTGACCGGCCCGACGATGTCTCCGACCTTAGCGGCCGAGACCGCGGCATAGAGATCGGGGAAACGGCGATCGGTAATTTCGAGGACTCCACCGGCGTTCTTCGTGTAGGTGCGAAGGGATTTCTGCTCGACGAACTTGAGAATGTCGGCGCCGCCCTTGACCTTGGTGGCGATATCCTGAGCGTCGGCCTCTTTATCGAGTTGAACCTCGATGGTGACGACCGTGCGCGGCTCCATGAAGGAGTCCGGGTTGGCGGCGTAGTAGGCCTGAACCTCTGCGTCTGTGACCTCGGCCTTGCCGTAAATGCTCTGATTCTGGAAGGTGCTACTCATAAGCTCTTCCAGTTCCTTTTTATACATTTCTTTGTATTGATCGGAGTTCACGACACCGATCTTGTCTGCCTCGTCGATGAGGAATTCGCCCTGAAGGTTGCCCTTGATGAAGTTCTCGACATCGAGGGCCGAGACGAGCGGCTGGCGCTGATAAGCGGGCCTCATATTGATCGCGGAATCGAGACTGGCGATCGTCCAAACACCGGTATCCCATTTGGCCACAGTGAGGGCCTTTTCGCTCTCGTCGAAGACGATCGGAGCCGGCGCTTCGGGGTTCTGGTTAGCTACCTTGTGCTTTTCGACGACTATCTCGACCGCCTTCTCGTCGAAGGTCAGGCCTCTATTTTTGAATAAGTTATCGACGAACTCGAGGGACTTGGCGCCCTGAAGCTCGCGCTCGAGGGTGGTGCGAAGTGTTTCCTTGGCCTTCTCGAGCGGCTCCTGCGAGCGGGTGCGCGATCCGATGCGCTTAATGATGTGGAAGCCGTAATTTGTCGCAACCGGAGCGGAGATTTCGCCGTCTTTGAGGGCGAGAACAGCATCCTCGAAGGGCTTGACCATTCTGCCGACGGTGAACCAACCAAGATCGCCGCCCTTTTGGGCGCTACCGGGGTCTATGGAGTGGGCCTCAGCCAACTTAGCGAAATCCTCGCCGGCCTTGGCTTTGGCTTCGATCTCTTTAGCAAGCGCTTCCTCTTTTACCAGAATATGCGCGGCGTTATATTCAGTTCCGCGTTTTTGATAAAGCTCTTCGACCATCTGGTCGGTCACTTCGATCTTTCCTGCGATCTCGACCTCCCAAAGCGCGGTGATCTTCCTGCGCTCGTCGTTCGCGGCGACACGGGAGAGAAGAAGCGAGTCCTTGTCGAGGCCTTCTTTGTAGGCTCCGAGGACGAGAAGCTTCTGTTGAATCAGATTATCGAGGGCGCTCTTTTTGCCTTCGATAGCCTCGTCGAGGGTCTTCCAGCGAGCCTGCATAGGCGCGGTAACCTCGTCCAATTCTTTGAGTGTGATCTGCTCTTTGCCGACCTTAGCGACGACATCCTTCGGCGCGGAACCGCAACCGGCGATTATCATAGCTATAAGGACTGCCGAAGCCATGATCAAAAATGCTCTTTTCATTCATCCTCCTCTTTTTTTTTATTCCTTGGTTAACTTTCGATATTTCCTAAAGCCGACCGGAGTTTGGACAATGATCCCTCCATTTCGGCCTTTTGGTTTTTAGTATTATCGACGACATTTTGAGGTGCGTTTTTGACAAAATCGTCGCTCGACAGGCGCTTTTCGATGCCGGCGAGAATCGATTCGATCCTGCCTATCTCTTTAAGGAGCCTGTCGCGTTCTTTTGAAATATCCACAATCCCCGACAAGGGAAGATACAACGAGCTATTGCTAACAACCGCCGTGCCAACCGGGCCCTCCGGTTTATCCGAAGAACACTCGACCGATTCTATCCTCGCGAGAGCGCAAAGAATGCTTGAATAGCAGGAGATTATTTCTTTATGTGAACTGGCCGCCGGGACGACAACGATTTTGCCGATACAGCGGTTGCCGAGACCGACCGAGTTTTTGATATTGCGAACCTCGGAGGCGACAGCATTGATGAAGCAGAACTCAGCCTCCGCGCCATCGTCGATGAGGGATTGTTTAACTGTAGGCCATGGCGCGACGATACAGGCCTTCGAGCCGAGGCCGCCCTCGACAACCTCGGAGAGTTTTTGCCAGATCTCCTCGGTCGCGAAGGGGATTATAGGGTGCCAAAGGCGAAGGATTTCCTCGAAAACATAGACAGAAACGATCGAGGCAGACTTGTCGCTGTTTTCGAAACGTGGCTTAATCGCCTCGAGATATATATCGCAGAAGTCGTTCCAGAAGAAGCGGTAGAGCGCGGTCGAGGCCTCGTCGAGGCGGAAGCGCGAGAGGGCGTTGTCGGTCTCGGCCTTCGCTCGCTGGAGTTTGGAGAGAATCCATCTATCGAGCAGGTGCTCGGTCGGGGGATTTTTCAACTCTTCCGCGGAGATTCGGCCCTCTATATTACCGAGAATTAGTCGCCCGGCGTTCCAGAGCTTGTTGCAGAAATTACGCCCTTGGGCAAAGCTGTCTATATCAACAAAGAGGTCCTGCCCGGCACCGGCCTGCGTGATGAGTGTGAATCGAAGCGCGTCGCGGCCGTATTTCTCGATGACATCGAGCGGATCGATGCCATTGCCGAGGGACTTGCTCATCTTTCGGCCCTGAGAATCGCGAACCGTGCCGTGGATATATATGCTCTCGAAGGGCGTCTCGCCCATGAAATGCTCGGAGGCCATGATCATCCGCGCCACCCAGAAGAAGATAATCTCGCTGGCGGTGACGAGCACGCCAGTCGGGAAGAAGCGTTTGAGGTCTTCCGACTCGAGGTCCGGCCAACCCATAGTGGCGAAGGGCCAAAGCCATGAGCTGAACCATGTGTCGAGGACATCCTCCTCTTGGCGGAGGTGCGTGTTTCCGCATCTCGGGCATTCGGTCGGGTCGGTTCGGGAGACGATCGGCTCGTCGGAGCATTCGCAATACCAGACCGGAATGCGGTGTCCCCACCAAAGCTGTCTGCTGATACACCACGGACGGATATTTTCGAGCCAGTTGAGATAAACGCCGTGCCAGCGGTCGGAGTAGAACTTCGTAAGGCCCCTTTTGACGACCGCGAGGGCGGGCTCGGCCAAGGGCCGCATATCCAAAAACCACTGGTTCGAGAGGTATGGCTCGACGATAGTCTTACAGCGATAGCAATGCCCGGCCGAGAGTTCGTGGGGGACTATCTTCACGAGAAGGCCGAGCCTTTCGAGCTCCGCGACAACGGCCTTGCGCGCCTCGAAGCGATCCATGCCTTGGAAGCGGCCGCCGTTGGAGTTAATTTTGCCGTCGGGTGTAAGGATATTAATTTGTTCGAGGCCGTGGCGAAGGCCGATCTCGAAGTCGTTCGGGTCGTGCGCCGGGGTTATCTTAACCGCGCCGGAACCGAATTCACGATCGACATAGTCGTCCGCGATGATCGCGAATTTCCGATCGAGGAGCGGATGAATAACCATCTTTCCAACAAGGCTCTTATATCTATCGTCCGCAGGATGAACCGCGACGGCGGTGTCACCGAGCATAGTCTCGGGCCTTGTTGTCGCGCATTCGATAAATCCGCCGCCCTCGACTGGATATTTGAAATACCATAGCGAGCTTTGAAGCGCCTTGTGTTCGGCCTCTTCGTCCGAAAGGGCGGTTTTACATTTGGGGCACCAGTTTATGATATAATTTCCGCGCCGAATAAGGCCCTCTTCGAACAGCCTGACAAAGGCCTCGCGAACCGCTCGTTCGTAACCCTCGTCCATTGTGAAGCGCTCGCGGCTAAAGTCGCAACTGCAACCGATCTCCTTGAGTTGCTCGATTATTCGGCCGCCCTTCTTGTGCTTCCATTCCCAAAGCCTCTGAATGAATGCCTCCCGGCCGATATCCTCCTTGGTCTTGCCCTCTTTGGCCAAGTCCTGAACAACCATATGCTGTGTCGCAATCCCAGCGTGATCGACGCCGGGAAGCCACAATGTCGAGAAACCCTGCATACGGGCGCGACGGATTAACACATCCTGAATGAGGTTGTTCAAGGCGTGGCCGATATGCAAAACATCCGTCACATTCGGCGGAGGGATCACTATCGAATACGGTCTCCCCTTCTCGGAAGGACGATAAAAACCGCCGCTATCCCAGAACTCGAGCCACCTCGGTTCAGAGGTTTTAGGATCATATGTCTTATTCAACTCAGAGTTCATATCACAGAGTTATTCATTAGTCGGATTCATTCCATAAAGAAAATTGAAATTATATATCTAATAGTGAAATGTCAAGCGGAAATATTCACCCATCAATGCAAACAAAACAACCACAACCAACCGATTCTAATATCACCCGGCTCACTCCTATACTCCGATTCGCATTATTAAAATTCCTCCGCGCACAGGGCGGGCGTCGGCGCGAGCATGCTCGCCGGCGAAGCGGCCGAAATAAAACTCGCTAAACATGGAGAATCGCTTATCGGCCGCTTCGCGCCGACCTGCGGCGCCGCAGGTCGGGCCGACGCCCCTTGGGCGGCACGATTTTAGTTGAATAAGAAAGTCCAATCTTGACAGTGGATATTGCTTAAGATATATTAGTTTTCTATGTTCTCCAGAGTCGTTAAATATATATTCTTTGTTTCTTTGGCCTCGAGTATAGTGGCCATCGAGGGACAAAACCCGACGCCGAGATTTATCTCGCCTGATTTCTCTGTCGAGGAGGAGCGCGTGGCATATCCTTCGGACCTCCTCGAGTTTTTCAAGATACCGTTTATCGAATACTTGCGGCAGGACACCTCTCGAGCGGTTCTTGAACCTACTATCGAGATCAACTCGTCGAAGGGCGCCGCTGGTGGTGTTTTATTTTCCCGCCGCGGGATGTATCTCGATATCGACGGGGATCAGGCCTACCACGGCACCGAGGAAATCAGCAGGTTACTCAGGTTCGCCGAGGGTTATGGCGGCTATGCTACAATTATCGAGGAGAAATTCCCTGTAAATATATACGCCTCAGGCAAATACTCCATGTTTCGGGGCGAATACACTCCCTCGACATATGATTTCACCACCGGCCTCGAGGGGCATGTTCCAATATCCAAAAATCTCCTTTCGATGAACCTTTCCGCGACTCGCGAAAGCTGGGCGCAAAGGATCGGGCCTGTTCAGAGAGTCGAACCGCTCGACAGAGAGCGTGCGGAAATCTCCAATTCATTGGGGGGTGAAGCGATTTTTCGGAGCATGCCCGGCGAATACACCGGTTTCGAGATCTTCGCCGGGGCTGTGACATCGACGAGATACGAACAAAACCGCTGGGAACTCGTCCGAACCGTAACAATGGGCGGTGCCGATCTCGTTTACGACTCCCGGCCGCTCAGGCTATCGGTTGGAGCCTCGTTACACAGAACATGGCAGAAAACCACGGTTTCGCCTAAGATGACCCTTGAGCTTGTCTGGAAAAAATTCTCCGCCTTTGCCTCCGCCGACGGCTATACCTCGCCGATCGAACGATACAATACCCTCCCCTCTCCGAGGGCGAGTATCCCTCAGGAGGCCGATTTTATTCGAGTCCCGATTGCGCTCGAGGCCGGAGGGATTATCGAACTGAAATCCAACCAATTGCTCCATTTCCGCGCGGATTATATGACAGCCGAAAACGAGCCGGTCCTATGGAACCCTCTGGCGGAAGCCCCGAAGGCCTCGCTTGAAGAAGCCCGCCACCAAAGCTTCGAGATCAAATTGGATAGCGATTTTGGTATATTAAAAAACAAGCTGTCAATTCTTCTCAAACGCGACATTGTCGGCGATACAAATATCCCGATAGAGCCGGAGGAGGTTTTTTCAGACACGATCAGTCTGGAGATCTCAGATTTCACAATACTCGCGGGGGGCTATAGACGATACGGCCAACCCTTCCTCGTGAAACCCCAAGAAACGAATATCTCATTTGGGATTTCCTATTCATTCAGTTACGCCGACTTCACTCTTCTTTTAGAAAACATACTTGGCGAACCGATCTTCGACGAGCGCTCGCTGGAGTTCTCCGACGATATCCGGCTCGCATTTCGCGTCGCTCGGAAACGATGATGGAACTTCACGAGAAGATCAAGCGACTCCCTATGAAGCCCGGAGTGTATCTTTTCAAGGATGTTAAGGGCGAAATAATCTATATCGGCAAGGCGATCAAGCTCAAAAACCGAGTGTCGAGTTACTTCTCGGGGAAGCCCTCCGACCCGAAAACGGCGCGCCTCGTCTCGCGAATCGTCGACTTCGAATTCGTGGTTGTGGACAACGAGGTCGAAGCGCTTGTGCTCGAGGCAAATCTCGTCCGGGAACACAGGCCTCACTACAATGTCAACCTCAAGGACGACAAGCGGTTCCCCTATATCCATGTCACCGACGAACCCTTCCCCCGCATCGAGGTCGAGCGCAGAAAGACCCGTTCCGGCCTTTATTTTGGGCCATTCACGGACACCCATGGAATGCGCCAGACAATGGCCTTGATACAGAGGCATTTCCGCCTCAGGGATTGTAAGCATATGCTTCCGGAACACGCCCCGATTCGCGCGTGTCTGAATCTCGATATTGGGAAATGCGATGCGCCCTGCCAAGGCAAAATCACCTCCGAGGAGTATGCCTCGCGAGTCGAGGAGGCTGTGCTATTTTTAAAGGGCAAGCGACGAGAACTCGTAAACCGCCTCGAGGAGCGTATGAAAACCGCGGCCTCCGAGCACAAATACGAAGACGCCGCCGAGATTCGCGACCAGATCAAGGCTATCGATTCGATTTGGCAAAAGCAGAGGATCGATACAGACCTCGCCGATAGGGATTTGCATGCTATCGCGATCGGCCGACGAAGCGGCATCGCGGTCACGATGCAGGTTAGGCAAGGCAGGGTGATCTCGAGGGGCGAGTTTTCGTTGGCGGTCAGCGAGGGCACCGAGATTTCCGAGGCGATGTCCGCCTATCTCACTCAATACTATTCGGATAACCCCAATCCCCCGAAAGAGATCTTAGTTTCCGCAAAGCCCCGGGAAATGGAGGATATCGAGAAACTTGTCTCGAAATCACGAGGCGGTAAGGTCACGATCGTCTTGCCCACACGCGGGCCGAAAAGAGAGCTCGTTAAACTCGTCGAGAGGAACGCCGAACTCCTGTTGGCAGACCTCGTCTCGAGTAAAAAGAACGCCCAGCTTCCCTTCGCGATCCTCGACCTCGAAAGGCATCTCCGCTTGAAGACCCCCCCTCGGAGAATCGAGGCTGTCGATATATCCCACCTCGGAGGAACATGCGCGGTCGCCTCGTTAGTCTCCTTCACTGACGGCAAACGGAATTCGGGCGGGTATCGGAGGTTCCGTATCAAATATGCCGAGGGCGGCGACGATTACGCCTCCATCTTCGAGGTTGTCACGAGGCGTTTCTCGCGATTGAAGGAGGAGGGCAAGGCCTATCCCGATCTGCTTCTCATCGACGGCGGCAGGGGTCAACTTAACGCGGGGATTCAAGCGATCAAGGAACTCGGCCTCGAGGGGCAGGTCGAGATAGCCTCCATAGCCAAACGCCTCGAAGAGGTTTTTCGACCCGAGCTCGAAAATTCGATCATGCTCCCGAAGGACTCGGCCGCGCTGAGGCTATTGGTGAAAGTCCGCGACGAGGCGCACCGTTTCGCAGTCGAATACCAGAGGAAACGACGCTCGAAGGCCTATCAAGCCCAAGAGCTTGCGACAATCGAGGGCATCGGCGAGGTTCGCCAGAAAAGATTGCTCTCCGAATTCGACTCGCTGGAGCAGATCGCCTCGACCGAACCCGAGGAGATTTCAAAGAGAGGTAATATCCCCCTCGAACTCGCACGCAAGGTCGTGGAATTTTTAAGCCCATTCAAAATCACTGTTATCTTGGCGTTTGTCGGCCTTTCGATCTTCGGCGGTTGCACGCCCTCGCCGAGGTATATCGGCGGCGCGAGGCCGGAGACAGTCGCAAAAAAAACCGAGCCAAAAAAGGAAACCAAGCCCGAGGTCAAACCTCAAAAGAAGGCGAAGGTCAAGGCCGAGACAGAAAAAACCGCCGCACTCACCAAGCAAACCGCAAAGCCCAAAACTGCTGAACCGAAGAGCGGCGGTCGCGTCAATGAGGACGCGGTGCGCGGAGCGGTCAACCTTTACCTCGGAACGCCCTATAAGTATGGCGGCAACGGCCTCGGCGGGATAGATTGCTCGGGCTTCACCCATAATGTGATGAAATCGGCCGGCTTAAATATCCCGAGAACAAGCTCGGATCAATATCGACAGGGCAAACCGATCGCGAAACCCGCCTTCGGCGACCTTGTTTTCTTTCGAATGCGGGGCAAGGGCGTCGATCATGTCGGTGTTTTCCTCGGCGGAAACCGCTTCGCTCATGCGAGCAGGATATCCGGCGTCACGATAGATTCCCTCGAGGATAACTATTATAAGTCCAGATACCTCGGTGCCCGCCGTTTCGAGTGATCCTAAAAAATTTCTCTTGCCAAAACAATTTCGAGAATATAAATTTCGCCTAAACGAATGGAGCGAATATGAAAAATAAAGCCCTGTTAGCTATCCCTTTGTTTTTAATTCTTGCGGCGATATTCGCCTGCGGGAATCCCTCCGAAAGATGGCAAAAGCTTAGAACGAAAACTTTAAAGTTCGATATTCCGAAGAGATGGATTCTCACCGACCCCTTCACAAAAAAGACAATCTATTGGAATTATATGTGGTTCCAATACTTCCCGCCGAATACATGCCAAATGGCGCTTCTTAAGTCGCCCTCGGGGGATCAGAACCAGTTCTTCGCGATTGTCGGCCCTAAGGATGTGCTCTGGGGGCCGATTCAGGAGAATATATCGAATTATAACTCCGACACCTCGATCCAATCGATTAAAAGCTACAACCTGAAGACCTCCAACGGGATCGATTTCTATCTTTTCGTCGCGACGAAAAGGCACAGCGGAATGAAGGCCGGCGAGACGGTCTTTCTTCTCGGCTATGCCGAATTCGGCGAGAAAGTCTTCTTATTGAACGGCGGCGGGAACGCGCCGCGCTTCGATCTCGGGTTGATAGAGGGCTTCATCGGCTCTCTCGTTTTGGAATAGGCCCGACGGCTAATATTGAATCATATAAATCCGATTGCCCTCGGAATCGTAAAAACCGGCCAGCCAACCACCCCAATTCTCCCTCGAGGGCGGCTTGAAGAACCGGACTCCGGCAACGACCATCTTACCGTAATCGCCGCGGATATCGTCCGACCAAAGGCAGATATCCGCGCCGGTCATCGAGGAGCCGCGCTCCCTTCCCGGAACCAGCATAATCCGGATTCCACCGGCATCGAAGACTATATCGCCCTCGAAGCCCTCGACCCTCGCGAGACCGATCACCTCGCTATAGAACCTGACGGCGCGCTCTGCGTCGGTCACAAATACAAAGACCCTGTCGATTTTCTTTATCATTATATTATAAGCGCGGCTGAAAAGACCTTGACCGAATTCATTCGAGATCCTATATGAAAATTACTTCATTTTGGGCGGAATGCAAGCTCGAAAACCGGAAGTAAAAAAGCGGGCAGAAAAGCCCGAAAGAAACTGGTAGCGGTACGGGGAATCGAACCCCGGTTTGATGGCTGAGAACCACCTGTCCTAACCCCTAGACGATACCGCCATACTCGCGCGTGCAAATATATATCCCGAGCCCGAGTGTGTCAAGCGAAAAAAGTAAAATCGATAGATACGCAGAATTTCGATATTCCGATTGACTTATATTACTACTACGTATAAATTTGAATCCGATGAAAAGAATTATTCCTTTTTTGATTTTACTTTTCCCCACTATCGCCCTCTCCGGATTGGATTTAAGGGCGGGAATGGGCTATTCCGCCTTGGTCCAAAGATTCGTGCTGTTCGAGGAAGACACTGTATCCGCCACGAATGAGGGGAAGCTTTTCTTTGAGGGCAACGCCGGCGCTAAACTCGGCAAGCCCGGATTCGGCGGGAACTGGATGCTCTCCGGCGGAACCACGAGCTTCTTCGGCCGAGGCCTTTGCCGATGGAACAAAACCTTCGCCGAAAACCTCTCCCTGACCTCCGAATTCTCGATGGATATCAGGCAACCCTACGAAGGCGAGGACTTTGTCGGCTATATCAAGGAGGCCGGTTTCGTCAGAATCCGCAGAAGATGGGTCGACACCGCGGTCGGCGCGAAGGTCGCCTTCGAGAATAAATCCTATTCCGAACAATCGCTCTATTCATATGACTATACGATATCCAAGTTCAAATTCGATTTTTCAAATCCACTTTTCGGAAACGACCAACTCGGCCTCTCGTGGCAATTCGCCTTCCGGCACGCACCGGATTCCGCCGAGGCAGGCTATCTGCGAAACAACTTCTATATCAGCTGGGATAAGTTCTGGAAATCGAACTATATCCGCGCGGACATCGAGGCCGAAAGGCGGGTTTACAATAGCGACGACCTCTGGGGCGACTATTGGCATGTCAACGGCGCTCTCACCCCGAGAATCGGCGTGGGAAACAAGCTCACTCTGGCTCCGAAGGCGGTTGTCGAGGCATATAGATACGATTGGGCGACCGAGGTCTATCCCAAACGCGAGACTGTCGAGCTGGACGCCGGAATCGAATGGGCCTTCTCCCCCTTTATCCGCGGGCAGTTGGCTCCGAAGTTTTATATCTCCCATGCCGAAAAAGAGGTGCAAACCGACAACTTCCGCGAGATATCCCTCAGGATCGGCGCGGACTGGCTTAAACACAAGAAAATCTGGTTCTATTCCAATCTCGAATTCGGGCAACGCTTCTATGACAACGAGCCTCCGGTGGAATACTCCATGTTCTCCGATTTCGTGTTCATCGAGGGAAGCGCCTTCGGGACGCTGTGGATTCGCGAGGGTCTTCGGCTGGATCTGATCGCCAGCTATTCCCCCGAATGGCACGACCTTCGAAAAGACGATCTCACATCCCTGTATTTCTCGACCAATCTCCGTTACGAATTCTTCAGCAGGTGACGCACATATGCGCTATTGGCTGAGAAACGCGGATCGTGTTTTCATCGGTGGATCGTTTGTCGGCAGATATGATATCCTTGTCGAGAACGGCCGAATCGCGAGGATTGAACCAAGCTCCGCTCAAGTAACCCGCGACGGCGATTTCGACCTTTCCGGAAAGACACTTTTGCCGGCCTTGTGGGATGTCCATGTCCATTTCTTTCAGACCGGAATCAGGGCTGTCGAGTTCGACGCGGGCGGCTTTACCGAAGAAGAAGCGCTTTTTTCGGGAATCGAGCTTTGGCTTGCCGATCATCGGGGAGTCAACGGTTATGGCTTTTCCCCTCCCGACGACGGGGCGCTCCCCACAAGATCGAGACTGGACGCGATCTCCCGAGACAAACCGATTTTTATCCGCCGCATCGACGGGCATTCGAGTTGCGCCAACTCGCGCGCATTAGCCGAATTTGGGAGCATACTCGCGGATACTAAAGGCTTCGATTTCGAAACCGGCCTCCTCGCGCTCGAGGCGCAAACTATAGCCGACAGGTTCATGCTCTCGAAAATGACCGAGCGCGAATTGCGCGAATCCGCTAAGGCTGTCGCGAACAGCGCTCTTATGGCCGGTTGCGCAAATATCGGCGCGCTCGTCCCAAACGCACGATGGTTGGGAATCCTGCTCGAAACCGAGCTTCCGATTAAGGTTTTGCCGCGCCTCGAAACCCTTCTCCCCGAGGAAGCCGTCGCTATTGGCGTCGAAAGGGTCGGGGGGTGCATGCCCATGGTGGACGGTGCCTTCGGAAGCCGGACGGCGCTTCTTTCCGAACCCTACTCCGATATGCCCGACTGTTTCGGCGCGAGCGAGATCACTCAGCTCGAGCTAAATCGGTGGTTCTTCGAAGCCGGCACGCTCGGGCTATCGACAGCGACGCATGCCATCGGCGACGCCGCGGTCGATATGATCCTCCAATCAGTAAGAAGAACGCGCGGAATGCGGCCCAAATGTGTTCGAATCGAGCATGCCGAGCTACTTCGCGACGATCAGATCGACGAGATCGCCAAGCTTGGAATTTCTCTGGCCGTCCAGCCGGTTTTCGAGAGCATCTGGGGCGGGCCGGAGGGCATGTATTCCCGCCGCCTCGGGGAAAGATGGCGCTCGACGAACCGTTTCCGCGACCTGCTCGATGCCGGAGTGCCGCTCGCCGGCAGTTCGGACAGCTATATTACGCCGATCGATCCGCTAGCGGGCGTTCGCGCCGCGGTTCGTCACCCGAACCGCCGACAGGCCGTGAGCCTCGACGAGGCTATCGAGATGTTTTCCACTATGTCAGCGATTGTCGAGGGCGAGGCCGACGACCGCGGCGACATCGCTGTCGGAAAGGCCGCCGATTTCGCGGTCGTCGAGGGCGAATGCCTCAGCGAAACCTCCGAGGTCGTTGCGACGATAGTTAACGGTAAAATCGAATTTGGGGGGATAAATGGCTAAGCTCCGATTGGCGGTTTTTATTTCCGGTGGAGGCTCCAATCTTCAAGCAATCATCGACTCGGTGGATGCAGGAACGCTCGATCTGCAGATCGCCCTTGTCCTATCGAATAACACTGAAGCCTTCGGCTTGGAGCGCGCTCGCGCGGCCGGTATCCCGACAAGGGTTCTCTCCAGCGGCGATTTCGATTCGCGGGAGAGATTCGTGGAGGCCATGCTCTCAACGCTTGAGGAGTTTCGAGTCGATTTCATCGCGCTAGCCGGGTATCTGCGGAAAATTCCGCCGGAGCTTATCGAGAGGTTCTCGGGGCGTATAGTGAACATTCATCCCGGGCCGCTACCTGAATTCGGTGGAAAGGGTATGTTCGGGATTCGAGTTCACGAGGCAGTGATCGAATCGGGGCGAACGAGCACCGAAGTGACCGTGCACTTTGTCACCGAGGGCTACGACGAGGGCGCGATCATCGAGAAAAGGGAGGTTCCGATCTACCCCGGCGACGATGCGCAAACCCTACAGCAACGCGCACTCGAGGTCGAACACATGCTTTATCCCGAGGTGCTGAGGGGTTTAATATCGAATAATCTCTGTAAACCGGCTCCAAAAGCCTAAGTTCATCAACAAAACAGATAAGCTCTACTCGGAGACCGCCTCGCTATCTGCGGTTGCCTCTTCAGTCTGCGGTTGTGCGATTTGGCCGAGGTTGCCGAGCTTCCGCCTGTCGGACTCGCCGATTAAGGGATGCACCAAAAGGCTATCGTTTTTAAAGTAGGTGTTGCCATTGGCGTCCGAGTATTGAAGCGAATAGCGCAATAGACCGAAACCCCACTGCTCGCGGGGGTTTGGCGATTTCTCGATAGAGATCGCTATCGAATCCCGCCTACCGAGTGCCTCGGAGCGCGAGCCCTCGACCGGTTGCAGTCCTTCCAAATCGAATCTCCATGAGATATTGCGAGCTGGTTTTCTTCCGGTGTTTTTGAGGATTATCGGAATGAAGGTGCGATCCCCAAAAACAAAGCGGCCGTTGACTATAGCGACATCCTGCTCCACCCGCTCGAACACTGGAACCACGAGAGGTCTGTTCGGAGCAGATAGCTCCGCGATGATCGCTTTGGTCCCGAAAACGATCGAGATCGCTAAAATCAAAGCGAACAGGGTCAAAACTATGAACCTGTGAAGAAAATTATGCCGAACGACGAATCTTTCCTTGTTCATTTCGACCCTCTGTTTTCTTCATCTAACAGAGATAACAATCCCTACCGCAAATGCGTTCTTTGACTATTTTTCCTCTTTAAGAACCTCGGGCAAGGGCTTTCTCCCCCATGTGACAACCCCGATCAGCCTTGGAAGATGCGTCGAGGAAAATTGCAAGCCAAAGATATAGGGCAACCAATACCATCCGTTCCATTTGACCAAAAGAAGTAGCGCCCATCCGAAGGACACCGAGGCGAGGATTATCCGGAAATAGAACATATACGCAAGGAAAAGAAACAACAACGGCATAAGAAAAGATACCGCAAGGCTATACTGTGTCTTCTTTTTCGCTTCCTTATGTTTGTAATATGCTACTCGAAAGCTGACCTCCGGCCCTGCGATGATCTCGTCCCAGCGGCTCATAATCGCAGAAAGCTCCCATTTCGCGGCGGGAAGCCCGGCGACGAAACCTATAAGTAGCGCAAAGATCTCCCAAGGAAGGTACGCGCCGGCGTGTTTGCCGTAAAATAGTATTACCGCGATTCCTAAGATATAGACCGGAATAACGGCCTGCCATCTGAAATCCAGCGGGAGTTGGTTTCTGTCTTTTTCCATCTTGCCTCGATCTTTCTAAATGGTATTGAAGCAAACCGCCTTCCTCGCAAATATATGAAGCGAGGTAGTAGTCGCATTCGAGGTCTCGATCCGCCGCAAAGCGAGTAATTACTTAATAAAACGGCTCAACCCGAGGTTGAGACTTGGAACTTGAACTACTATATTCAACTTTATAAAAAAATACCGTCATTGCAATATAAAACTAAAAATCATCGACATAGACCGCGAAAAAAGCGCGCCGGTTTTCACCGACGCGCAATTCTCGTATAGCGAATATGCTACTTATTGACAGCTATTGTGCCATTGCAAATAAGCTCGCCATTTTGTTGAATGATATACAGATATAGCCCGGGGCTAACCTCGACGCCGTAGTTATCCTTGCCGTTCCACAAACGGTTTGTGACATCGGATAGGTCGGTCACGGGGCCGATAGTCGAGGAATAAACGAGGCTGTTTCGAATATCGAATATGAGCAGTTCCGCGGAACCCGAGAACATAAGCGGATACTCGAACACCGCGACATCGTTCACCCCGTCGTTATTTGTGGTGATCGGGTTCGGATAGGACAGGCATGTGATCTTCGGCTCCATCACGAACCACCACGAGAACTGGCTCCTGTTGGGCTCGCAGAGATCGGGATCGTCGCCGGCGTAGGCGGTGACGCGGATTGTATCCCCGGCGACGAATTCGACATCGGCCGCCAAGGGGTCGAATGTGAGCTGTCCGCCGGAATAGCTAAGCGCCGGCGAAGAAATCGAATAGCTCGAGCCGTAAACATCCATAGCTAACTCGCTCTCGCGGACACCGGCGAGGTTGTCGGAGATATCTATCCAGATCGGGGTAGTGGCGTTGCGGATCAGATCGGCCTGAGTTGGGAAGTTGTTGCTGAAGGTCGGCGGTTCTAAATCGACAAGCCACGAATAGCTTAGTGTATCCCACATCGGGTTACCGAGGCTATCCTCGGCCAAAGTCAACATCACCGTCACAGTCTGTTCATTCGTCCAGAAATCGGTTCCCGGAGCGAAGGTAATCTCCCTCGTCGCCGGATCCCACGATATCCTGCTATCCGACCAAGGAACGACTTGTCCCGCGATCACTAAAACCATCGGCTCGGGATCGACTCCGTCCGGATCGGTCAAGCGAATAACAATCGGTTGATCCGCGCAGGCCGAAATCTGCCCCGGAAGCGGCGTCACAGGTGCGGCCGTCGGTCCTCCGAGAATCGGGCAGGTACTGTCCGCAAAGGCCGAGGTTCTATCCGATGCATTCAAGAAGTCGAAATCGTTATCGATCGCGGTAATTCGATAGGTGACAACCGTCGTCGAGATGAAACTCCCTATCGGCGAGACAGTCCTCCAAATCCAGCCACCCGCCAAAGCGTCGAAGCTTCCGGCAACCGAGTCCATCGCGACCGGGCCGTTGGAGGAGATATCGACCTCGCCGTCGGTGTCCCAGATCAGACTTGCCGCGAAAACACCGCTCGGATCGGCCACTCTGGCCTGAAGGAACACAGGGGTCTGCGTGCTTTCAAAGGCCGGGCCGAACTCGTTAACCGCCGGGCCGGTCACATCGTCGTCCGCGACTGTAAACGACCACGAGATCGAAGAGCCGTTGGGATCGCAATAATCCGGTTGGTTGTCGAAGGCCGACACTGTGATATCGATCGTTGAGAACTCCGGATAGTAAATTCCCGGGCCGAGGGTATCCTCCGAAGCGAGATAGACAATACCGTGATCCTCGGCTATAACAGCTGAAGCGTCGAGGGAGAAGCTCGGCGCGAACCAATCGATACCGGCGGTTCCCACTCGAAGCCGAATCGGGCCAGCCGAGCGGTAAGCACCGGTAATGGCGAATTCGAGGCTATCCGATTCCACTCCGAGAATAAGGTCTCGAACCTCGATCGAGATCGGCTCCTGCCAATCGAGCGAAACAAAGGCGTCGGGCGGCAACTGGTTCGAGAAGGCCGGCGGAGTAAGGTCTATTTGGAAACTCCATACAATCGGTGCTCCGGCGAGTGAGTTTCCAAGCATATCGTCGGCGGCGAGAAGGCGGAGGTTGACGAGACCGTCAGCCCAAATCGAGGGCGGCGACCATGTCAATGTCGGCTCGCTCCACGACAGCTCTGTATCGGTAATATCATATATGATACCATTGACTTCGAGGCGGATCGTCGAGGCGTCAACACCGTTGGAATCAACGAGCGTCAGAATGATCTCCTGAAGATCGCAGGCACTGATAGTGCCGTCCAATGGCTCGATTATCGTTGCGATAGGGCCGCCCGTGGCAATGCTGAATCGCCAGCAGTTTAGGCTATCGTTCGGCGGGCAGTAGTCGGGGTCGTCGCATGCGTGAACGCAGACATCGATATTGTCTCCGCCGCTGAAGGAAAGGCCGGCGAGTATTGAAGAGAGTGTCAGTAACTCGCCATCCCAAGAAATAACCGGGGATGATAGATCGAACATTATAGTATCATTGATAGTCATCCATATGCAACTATCCGCGAGGCCCGCGATCGAGTCCGCAATCCTCACCGAGATATCCGGTGAAGGATCGTCGATTATCGCAAACGGCGCAGGCGTTCTGGCCCAAAAAACCGGTGGAGTGAGGTCCATCCAGAACCACCAGTCGAGCGGGTTGATCAGGGCGTTCCCGAGCCTGTCGTCAGCGGAAACCAGTTCGACATGAACCGGGCCGTCAGCCCAAACCGAGGGCGGCGACCAAGTCAAGGTCGGCTCGCTCCACGTGATTCTCGGGCCGCCGACGCGATAGTTTATCCCGTTGACACGCAATAAGATAGTCGAATCGACAATGCCATTGGAATCCACAATCGTGACGATAATCTCCTGGAGTTCGCAAGCGCTGACCGTCGAGTCGAGCGGCTCGATTATCGTCGCCACCGGCCCGCCGCGGCTGATGAGGAGGTCCCAGCAATAAACCGTGTCGTTCGCGTCGCAGTAGGGCGCGGCGGTGTCCGGCAGGTCGGCGATCCCGAGGCAAAGCCGCAGGCTGTCGCCGCCCGACCAGAGGATTCCGAGGCTGTCCGGATCAAAAATCAGCGTGTCGCCCGACCAGTAAACCGCTGGGCTGGAAGGACTTAGCGCGCCATAGCCCGGCACGGTCAGCGAGGCGGAGCCGTAATTGATGCCCGCCGGTAAGTCGCTGAGTAGCATACGGATAAGCGGACTGCGGTCATCGACGGGAACCCCCGGTGTCGGCAGAACATTCACGAGAACAGGCGGCTCGTAATCGACCACAAAGCGCCATCCCAAGGGCGTTTCCAGCGAATTGCCGAGGACATCCTCGGCCGCGACCAGCGAGCAGGCCACCGTCGAGCCGTGGGGGAAGAAGCCCGCGCCGCCGTCGAAGGTCAGCGTCGGCTCGGCCCAGACTATCCCCGCGTCACCGACACGATAGTCTATCCCGTTGATTCTCAACAAGATAGACGATGCGCTGACTCCGTTTGTGTCAACGATTGTCACGACTATCTCCTGAGGGTCGCAACTCGTTATCACACCGTCGGTTGGGCGAATTATCGTCGCCACCGGCCCGCCGGATTCGATCGAAAAACTCCAGCACGTGTCGAGAACATTAGGGCCGCAATAGTCCGGCGAATCCTCGGCGTGCGCGCAGATGTCGATAACACTTCCGCCCGAGGTAGTAATAACATCGCAAACATCGAAGCTGAAAACGCCGCCAGCCCATGTCACGCGGCCGTCTGCGGTGTTCAGGTGCTCGGAGCCCTCGACCGTCACATCGATAGAGGAGGCGTCGAGACCGGAACCGAGGTCGGCCAGCGAGAACGACACAGTCGGGCAAAGCGTTGATATCACTGCATCCGGCGCCGGGCCGATCGCGCCGATGACAGGCGGCGCGAAGTCGATCCTGAACGACCAAACCAGCGTGTCCTCGTTGGGATT
>DIWU01000015.1 GCA_002428525.1 bacterium UBP14_UBA6098 | reverse complement strand
AATAATCTGTTTTTCAGAAGTCTCATATACAAATTCGCATTCCGACATCGGGGTTATGGCGACGATCAAACTGTTGCCAAAGGTGACAAGCATACCCTTCGAACCGTATATAGGCGGAGGTTTAGGCTTTCATTATCTAACCGACACACCCGACGAGACGCTTCAAGCCTACGACCCGATCGAGCACGACGCCCGCCTCGAGATCCACCTTGTCGTGGGGGGAACATTCAGACTGACCGATGAAATTAAGGGGGTCGGTTGTTTTAAAGTAAACCTATCGGATATATCGACTTACAACCCATCAGTCGGAGTCTTTTTCATCCTATAGCGGTCAATAAATCGAGCGGATTTGCGAAAGGGTTTGCTTTTTTGCAACCCCTTTTCTATATTGTAAGAATTACAATACTTTCGTATTTAACCCAATGAATATAAATAAAACCTTAGCATTTATTCTTTTCTGTTCAATTTCCCTCGCGACGCCATTCAGTGTCACCTTCACAACACAATCAGATTTTTCCTCAGGGGAAGCGCACAACATCCTGATAGTCCCCGATCCAGTCTTTCCGTCGGCGGCACTCACTCTCGCAGAGTTCGATACAATAAGGGTATTACAAATCATTCCTCCGGGGCATTGTGCGAACTGCCTCGCACGAACTGTCGATAGCCTCGCGCCCTATGGCGATCCGCCGCTTGTTTTCGGAATCGAGATCATCGACCTCGAAGCATGGAACTCAATCGACAGCCTTCGCTTCAGCTTCCGCGCGCAAAATCCCTCAACTATGGCCTATTCAAACAGAAACCTACTCGACTTCGATGTCATTTTATTCGGAATCGCCAATGGTTACGGCGGCGATGAGAACGACCTCGATGACAGCGGAAAGCGCATGGTCAGGGAGTTTGCCGGCCTCGGCAGGGGGATCGTTCTTACACACGACACAATCGCCAAGCGCAGAGGCCCCGGCGGAACGACGATGTTTGGGACATTCATCCACGAGAATTTCAACGATATAGCCGATGTGACGGGCCTCACCGCCGAATGGGTCGCAAACAACGCCGCAACAAGGCTTTATTACGAGGTCGAAAGGTATCCCTCGGCGCCGGCCGGAGCAACGATTCTTCACGCCCCCTTCGAGTTGCCCGCAGAGTTCGATATCACGGCCTGTCACGAATTCGGAGAGCATTATTCCGCGGGGCAGGTCTGGTTCGTCGGCCCGGATGACGAGATTTATATGCATTCATATTTCTCGCCCGATTATGGCAGTTTCGCCTCCTATTTTTCGACCGGCCACGCCGAGGAGTGGGAGGGAACCTCCTTCCGTCCGGCGCCGTGGGAGGGCAAGGCGATGATCAACGCCATGTATTACTCCTACTTCGGCGGCCTCGGCTCGGGCGTTTTCACAAGCGCTATCTTCACCGCGCCCTGCCCGGGGGGGCTTATCGAGATGACCACCGCTATGGAGACTCCCGACAGCTCGTCGATTGTTATCGAGCTGTCCTCCTCCGCGGATGCGATCTCATGGAGCCCTTGGGAGATAGTGGTCTCTGGCGGCGCGATCCCACCCTCGGCGGCCGAGGGGCCGTTCTATAAATACCGCGTCAGTATGTCCAGAAGCGCGATAAGCACCCCGATTTTACATTCGATAAGCTTCCGCTTCGAGTTGCCCTCGCCGCGGCTCGATCTTCTTAATCCGCCGATAAGTTCTTTTTATTCATGCAGTTGCGGCTCGGTGACATGGAAGGTCGTTGAGGATGCCCCGATAGAACCGGCCAGCGCAAATATTGTTGTGAATTCGGTTTCCTACGGTCCCTCTCGGAGCTTGTTCAGCGCCGAAGACTCTGTTTACACCTTCCTCGGCCCGGAACCCTGTTGGATGCACGGCGTCACCTACTACGGCCTCGTCGAGAGGCTCTCCGGCGAATCCGGTTGCCCGCGAACCGGAGACACAACCTTCGTTTTCACCGCGGATTTCAGACCGCCGGTCTTTTCCGCGCTCTCGCCCATCCCCGGTTCGGTGATTTCCGACGAAACCCCGATCATCGTCGCCTATGTCTCCGACAGCACCTCGGGAATCGAGACCTCGCATTTCCGCTGGGTAGTTGAGGCTGACACCTTCGCTTGGGGCGCGACCGGCCTCAGCTGGAACGGAACTACCGGCAGGCTCAGCCTGACAGCCTCCGCCGCGGGGCTGTCGCTTTCGGGCGATATCCGTGTTTGCGCCACCGGGGGGGACAGGGCGATCGGATGCGGTGCGAATATCGCCGACACATGTTGGAGTTTTTATATCGACAATATCGGCCCGACGGCCGAAATGATCTCGCCGCCGGGCGGCTTTCTTTCCTGTGACAGCCTGCGAGCGGCTTTCTTGCTTCAGGATACCTCGAATATCGACCCGACCGAAATAATCATCTCGATCGGCGCGGACACGCTGTTCTTCCCAGAGGGCATGAGCTTCTCCGCGGGCACACTGCTCGTTCAGCCCGACATACCGGTCGAAAACGGCGATACGATAGTTGTCCGCTTCGAGCGGCTTCGCGATATGCTCGGCAACGACGGCGCCCCCCTCGATTTTACGATTATTGTTGACCAAAACCCGCCCTTCGTTTGGGAGAGGGTGCCGGCCGAGGGCGGTTATGTCGGCCTTCCGGCGCCGACAGTCTCTTTCCGAATCGCCGATTCGCTCAGCGGGCTTGCCGAGGAATCTATCTCGGTGACAGTGGATGGAGCCACCTATTCAACCTCCGAGGGCCTCTGGGACGGCGAGCTACTGCGGCTCGACGGCGCTGTCCTCGGGTGGGATTTCGCCCACGACGATTCGATCGTTATTTGTGTTCGCGCCGAAGACCGGGCGGGGGGTTGCGGGCCGAATATCCTCGAAGAATGCTGGTTCTTTTTTGTGAATCTCTTAGGGCCGCAATGCTCTCCGATCGGCCCGGCGGACGGTTCCGTCGTCGGTTGCGACAGCTTCGATATAGTTTTCAGCCTCGAAGACCCGAACGGAATCGATCCGAACACGGTGAGTTTCTCTGTTAACGGGGCGATATACACGACCGGCTCGCCGGAGGTCAGCGCTCATGGCGATACCTTCGCTTTTTCGCCCGCAGTTCCCTTCGCGCACAACGACGAGGTCGAGGTTCGGATTATAACGGCCGAGGATTCCTTGGGGAATCCGCTGGAGGTGCCCTGTGAATGGGCCTTCACAGTCGATATCGAGCCGCCGCGCTTCTCCGACCTCGCACCGCCGAACGCGGGGGTCGTCGATACCGCGCAACCGGTTATCTCGGTTGTTATCACCGACGAAAGCGGCCTCGGCCTCTCGACAATAGAGCTTTGCACCGCGGGCGATTGCTGGACGCTCGGAGGCCCCGCGCTTTCGATGGCCGGCGACACCTTGATCTTCAAGCCGGAATATATTAGCTATTTCTTCGACGAGGAATCGGTCTTCGTCACTGTTCACGCCTGCGACAGCACACAGTGGTGCGGCCCGAACTGCTCCGACACGAGCTGGTTCTTCTGGATCGACAAGCTCGGCCCGCGCGCGGTCTTAGTCAACCCGATCTCGGGGACATACTCGAGTTGCGAGGGGCAGGGCTTCGTCGCGAGGCTCATCGATCCCTCGGGGATTGTGCTCGACTCGGTGGAGATGACCGTCAACGGCGCGGTCCTCCGCTGGCCGAGTTCCGCCCTCGATTTTCGGGGGGATAGCCTGATATTCACACCGACGGCGCCATGGAGCCACCTCGACACGGTGGAATTTGTTTTATATTCGGCCTACGACTCTCTCGGCAACCCCTTGCAGGACACCATTTTAACTCAGGTCATAATCGATCTTTTTGCGCCGGTTATCGAGATCGTCTCGCCCCTCCCCGGAGCAACCGACGCTCTGCCGAGCTCGCCGGTCGTTGCTGTTCTGACCGACGACGCTTGCGGCGTGGATATTCACTCCATCGATTTTCTGGCGAACGGCACTCATCACCCGCTCGGCGGTCAACTCGCTCTGAATGGCGATTCGCTTATCTTCACTCCGACGAGCACACATTTCCCCGAGCGCGAGACAAGCTATATCGCGCTTTCGGTCGCGGACTGCGCCGAATACTGCGGGGCAAACTCTGCGGAAACGCTCTGGAGCTTCTTCGTGCCGGATGACGACACACTCGGGCCGGTTTGGCTCGATTTTGCCCCGACTGTTTGGCTCGAGGATTCGGCCTTCTTCCTGACCTGCCGCGCGGTCGATCCCTCGGGTGTTTACTCTCCGGCTGGGCCGAACCCCCTCGCGCCCTTCTTCGTCTGGGACACCGACAGCGAGATTGCGATCGACGCCGACACGGTTTATCTCAGTCTCGTCTCGACCTCGGCGGATACGCACATTTTTGAGTCGATCGGAACACTCGTCTCCGGGCGTGGGATAATCACTCTCCGCGCGACTTGCTGGGACAACGATTTCGACTTCGCGGTCCCCGAGGACCGCACGCGCAATGATTCTCCGCTTTGGGAGATACCGATCCTCGAACCGGCAAAAATTGCTCTCACCCTCCCGATTCCTGGCACGATCACATCCTGCCGAGATCAGGTTCTCCGTTTCTCGATCTCAGGCGAGGCTAACATCGACGCCTCGACTTGCGTTTTCTCGATATTCGGCGAAAACTACACGCTCGCCTCGCCGGAGCTCGGCCTCGAGGGCGACTCGGTCTTTGTTTTCACCCCCTTCGGAGAGATCTTTTCCGAAGGCCAAATCTCAGTCGCGCTTATCGAGGCGTTCGACGAGTTTGGCAACAGGCTTCACACGCCGATCGAGTGGATATTTTCCGTCGATATCTCCACCCCTATTATTTCTCTGATTCGCCCAAATGACGGCGAGATGGTCGATTCGGCGGAAGCCGACTGCGAGTTCAACCTTTACGACCTGATCTCGCCGCTCGATACATCCTCGATAGAGCTACTCGTTTGGCTCGACGGCGATTCTACCCGGTTAGTTCTCGGAGAGCCCGGCCTCGAATGGGATTCACATCTGGGCACGCTCGCATTTCGTCCTCACAGCGCGAGCCTGTTCTTTAAAAGCGCGGATAGCCTTAATCTCAGGCTTTGCGCCTCGGATTCGCCCGATCTCTGCGAGGCCAACCGCGGCTGTCTGTTTTTCTCATACTGGATCGAGCCGGAGGTTCAATGCTCCACCTCGACCGATCCCTTCACCCCGAACCAAGACGGCTACAACGACGAGGTCGCAATACTTTGGCCGGGGTTCTACCGCTATGCGGCAGTGCTCGAGATCTTCGACATGCGCGGGGCCTCGATTGTCAAAATCTCCGCGCCTGCTGGAAAGATGGAGTCCGCTTCTTGGAACGGGCTCGATAAAAACGGCCGTAAATGTCCCTCGGGTGTTTATATTTACGAGGTCACAGTCGAGGGCAAGAGGGTATGCAGAGGAACTGTCACGCTCGCAAGGTAGGTTCTTTTCGAGCGACTTCGAGTTGAGGACATTTTATATTTAGTTTCCAAAACTTGTTAATACGCCATTATAAGGCATGATTTATGCTATAATTTCCTTTTATTGAAAAAAAAAGGAGCCTAAATGATACCGAGATATAGCCGCGAAAAGATGACCGAGATATGGAGCGACCAGAACCGCTTTAAAAAATGGCTCGATGTCGAGCTGGCGGTCTGCGAGGCGCAAACCGACTTGGGCGTTATCCCCCAAAAATCTATGGCCAAGATCAAGGAGTTAGCCGGTTTTGACCTCGAGTCCATTTGGAAGAAGGAAGAGGAAACCCACCATGAGGTCGTCGCTTTCCTAAATGTCCTTCAAGAGCGGATCGGCAAGGATTCCCGCTTCATCCATATGGGATTGACCTCGAGCGATATTATGGACACCGCGACAAGCCTCCAGATGGCTGAGGCCCTCGACGAAATCGAAAAGGAGGCTATCGAGATACGCGCGACTATTCGACGCCTCGCCGAGAAATACAAGTTTACTCCGATTATCGGCAGAACTCACGGTGTTCACGCCGAACCGACGACATTCGGCCTGAAGCTGATCATCTATTATGACGAATTCACGCGACATATCGACCGTATAAAGGCTTTGCGCAAGCGCACCAAGGTCGGTAAAATCTCCGGCGCGGTTGGCAACTATGCCCAGATCGACCCCGAGGTCGAGCGCATCGCCCTCAAAAAGCTCGATCTCGCTCCGGCTCCCGCAAGCAATCAGATAATTCAACGCGACCGCCATGCGGAGTATGTCTTCGTGCTTGCCCTGATCGCGGCCTCCTGCGAGAAGATCGCCACCGAGATTCGTTTGCTTCAAAAAACCGAGGTCAACGAGGTCACCGAGCCCTTCGCCCAGAAGCAGAAAGGCTCCTCCGCAATGCCGCACAAGAAGAACCCGATCAAATCCGAGCAGATTTGCGGTATCGCGAGATTAGTTCGCTCCGCGGTTATACCTGCGCTCGAGAATGTGACACTTTGGCACGAACGCGATATTTCTCATTCGAGTGTCGAACGTGTAATCCTTCCCGATACCTGTATCGCGGTGGATTATATCCTCAGCAAGCTGAATTGGATTCTCGACGGCCTGCAGGTCAATGTCGATAAAATGCGCGAGAATATCGACCTCACCGAGGGACTGGTATATTCGCAGAGGCTGATGCTTCGCCTCGTCAATGCCGGTGTCCCGCGCGACAAGGCGCACACTATGGTTCAGGGCAAGGTCATGACGACACTCAAGCGCGGCGAGAGCTTCCGCGAGGAGGTTGTCAAGGACGGCGAGATCCGCCGCTATCTCACGCTCGAGGAGATCGAGGCGATGTTCGATCTCGATATTTATATCCGCCACGTGGATGATATTTTCAAGCGAGTCTTAGGGTAGTGTGGCTTTCGACGAATCAAAATATCCACTCCTCGGCAGAATAGACTCCCCCGACGATGTCAAGGGGCTTTCCTCAAACGGGCGAAAAATCCTCGCGCGCGAGCTGAGGGAATTCATCATCGAATCGGTCTCGCAGACAGGCGGGCACCTCGCGCCGTCTTTGGGCGTGGTCGAACTGACGATTGCCCTTCTTTCGCTTTATTCTCCACCCTTCGACAAGATTGTCTGGGATGTCGGTCATCAGGCTTACTCCTACAAAATCCTCACCGGACGACGTGACCGCTTCAACACGCTCCGTCAACTCGGTGGAATCTCCGGCTTCCCTAAGCGCTCGGAAAACGAGTGTGACTGCTTCGGCGTCGGCCATGCCTCGACCAGTATCGGCGCGGCTTTGGGGATGGCCACTGCGAGAGATATAGCGGGTGAAGACTACAAGGTCGTCGCGGTGATCGGCGACGGTGCGCTTTCGGGCGGCCTCGCCTTCGAGGGCCTAAACAACGCCGGCGCTAGCGGAAAAAACCTGTTGGTCATCCTGAACGATAACGAAATGAGCATCTCGCGAAATGTCGGCGCGCTGAGCCGATATTTAACAGAAATTATTGCAACCCAACGATATAGAAAGCTCAAAAGCGGGATATGGGAGCTCACCGACAAGGTCCCGATGACCGAGCAGTTACGCTATCTCGGCCAAAAGCTCGAGGATTCGGTGAAATCATTTATCACCGTTCGACCGGGGATGCTGTTCGAGAGTTTGGGCTTCGACTACTACGGCCCAGTCGATGGCCACGACATGAACTCGCTCATCAAGCTACTCCACGAAGTGGACGAGCTTCCGGGGCCGAAGATATTGCATATCTTGACCCGCAAGGGCAAGGGCTATGAGCCGGCCGAGGCGGATGCCTGCAAGTTCCACGGAATTGGCGCTTTCGACCCGGTCACCGGCGAGAAACCCTCAAACGACCCCAACGAAAAGACCTATACTTCCGTCTTCGGCGAGACTATGATCGAGCTTGCGGGGCGTTATGATAAACTCACCGCGATTACAGCCGCGATGGAGACCGGAACCGGTCTCTACGAGTTTCATAAAAGATTTCCGAAAAGGTTCTTCGATGTCGGGATCGCCGAGGGGCACGCAGTCCTTTTCGGAGCGAGCCTCGCGTCTTCGGGAATCCCCTGCGTATTAGCGATTTACTCGAGCTTCCTTCAGCGCTCGCTCGACCAGATAATCCACGACGTCGCACTTCAAAAGTTGCCGCTGGTAATCGCGGTCGATCGCGCCGGCATTGTCGGAGAAGACGGCCCGACGCACCATGGCGCTTTCGACTTGAGCTTCCTGAAGGGAATCCCTAACCTAATAATCGCCGCGCCAAGCGATGCGGACGAGCTTCGCCGAATGCTTTTCACCGCGGTTTCTTGCGGTAAAGGCCCCTTCATCATTCGATACCCTCGAAGCGTGGTTTCGCCGTCGAAACCTCAAAAGCCCCTTGAAGCGATCGAGATTGGGACATGGGAGGTTGTCGAACAGGGCGAATCCCCCGCTATTCTCGCACTCGGGAGTATGGTCGAGCCCTCGATCGAGGCACTCCAAATCTTGCGCAAGAATGAAGTCGGGGCGGAATTGATCAACGCTCGCTTTCTCTGCCCTCTCGACGAGGCCTGTTTGGAGCAAGTATTTGCAAAGCACCGGCTTATCGTGACTATCGAGGAGAACGCCCTCGCCGGCGGCTTCGGCGAATCTGTCGCGGCCCTCGCCCTCGATAGGGGATGGCAGGGCAGGTTGCTTCGGCTCGGTATCCCGAATCGCTTCATCGAGCACGGCTCGCGGAACGAGATTTTATCGAAATTAGGCCTTGATCCCGAGGGAATATCCCGTTCGATAATCGAATTCATCGGCAGATCATGAGCTTGAGCAAAGCCTTTCCTGTCCTACAACCATAATGCGCTCGAACAATGAATATCTGCGCTCGGAGCTTTCCCCCTTCGACCGTCGGCCGATGGGCTGGAGCCAGCTTATGGCTTGGGTGTTCCCGAACAGCTACGAGCTCGCTATGGCAAATATCGGCTATCAATGGCTTTTCGGGCTCTTGCGCGAAACACAGCACCTGCTTGTCGAGCGAGTTTTCGCTGATAGGGGCGCACGCCCCGAGTCTCTCGAATCGGGGCGCGGTCTCGGGGAATTCCCGATCATTGCGCTTTCATTGCCCTTCGAGCTCGATATTCTGAATTTTCTCGGATTACTTGTTAAGGCCGGTATTCCACTCTCGGCAAAGGACCGCCCCAACGGCCCTTTAATAATAGCCGGCGGCGACGCGATAACCCTTAACCCGTTTCCATTCGCCAAATTCTTCGATGCTATGATACTCGGTTGTGGCGAGGCGTGGGCGAGGGAATGCCCCGAGGTTCTGAGAGAATTCCCGATGGGCTTGGCCGAAAAAGGCAGAGTTCTCGAGGAGATCGCGAAAATCCCCGGGGCTTGGATACCTGAGTTTGACAACGGCGCTCAAATTCAGCGCTCTCCGGACATCCGAAAAGGCCCTGCCTTTACGCCTATACTTTCGAGCTTCGGGCATTTTCGGAATATGTTCCTCGTCGAGCTGGAACGCGGTTGCCCGTTTCGTTGCGGATTTTGCTCGTCCAACTGGCTCGACAGACCGGTTCACTATTATACCGCCGATGAAATCCTCTCGGTTTATCGCAGTCATGGCCAAAACGCCGCCCGAATCGGCCTCGTCGGAAGCGCTGTTGCGGAAAGCCCCTATTTGAGCGAGATCATCGACGGCTTCGATGCGCTCGGTGCAAGGATTAGTCCATCGAGTATTCGTTTCGATCGAATCGACGAGGGGATTCTCGCAAAACTCGCAAACGCGGGTGTCCGCGCCCTGACCTTCGCCCCCGAGACGGCCTCGGAGGTGCTCGGCCGAAGGGTCGGCAAATGGATTCCCCCCGACGAGATAGCCAAATACACTCTTCGCGCCGAGAGTATGGGCTTTCACGAACTCAAGCTCTACTGGATAATCGGCCTCCCCGGCGAGACGGATGCCGATGTGCTCTCGATCGCCGAGGCAGTGAAAAAGATAGCTTCCGCCTCGACGATCTCGCTCTCAGGAAGCGTAAATCCCTTCACACCGAAACCGCATACGGCCTTCGAGCGGGAGGCGATGGTCTCCGACAACGAGCTGAAGCGAAAATTCGCCTTGCTGAAGTCCGCCCTCGGAAAGACGCGCGCAAAGATGGAGTTCAACTACTCGCGCCAAAGCCGAATAGCCGCCCTTCTGTCGATTGGCGGCGCGGATCTGTCCGAAACCCTTTCCGAGATTGCCCACGGCATTGGTATAAAAACTGCCTTTTCAAATGCCGGAATCGACCTCGACGCGCCGATATTCGCCGCGCAAAATCCCCCTTGGAAGCGGATCGAGTAAAATCCCATCGGACTCACATAGCATTTATTAATAGGGTAAAGGGTAAAAGGTAAAGGGTAAAAGGCATTACACGAGGGCGCTTAGGAAAGCGCTTTTTTTTAGGTTCTGGGTTATGGGTTATCGGTTATAGGCATTACACGATGGCGTGATGTAATCGCCAATTACCTGCCGCATTCAAATTCGTAGGGGCCGGTCTCGCGCCGGCCTTTTATTCCGTAGGGACGCACGGCTGTGCACCCCATGACCTCCCACAGCGCGCTCTTGAGCCGCTTCGATACCGTTTCGACCGCATGAAACGCCTGCTCGATCGCACGAACAACGGCTTCGACCTCGTGCAGAATCGATTTTACCGGCGGATTTGCCCCTTTGACCTCCCGCGGCGGCGCTTTGACCTCATGCAACGGCGTTTTGACCGAGAACATCGCCACTTTGACCCGGATCAAAATGCCATTGCAACCGCTCAAAGAGGCAAAACGGCGGCTCAAAATGCAATTGCAGGCGAGCTAAACTTATGAATACCAACACAATACCCCAAAACCGCCCCAATTAGGGAATTACACCCACCAACCCTGCGCCAAACCCCCGAACCCGCCAAGGCCCCACTTTCAACTTGCCGAATTCACAGAAAAAATTTAGCCTTGACAAATTTCTAAGAAAAATTTATTTTTATGCTCAATCGTTGCTATACGTAGACAGGGGGGCTAATGTCAAAAATTAAAATATTGTTGATAGAGGATAATCGCCTTCTTCGGGAAGGCATCGCCGCCTTTTTAATGAAGTCGGGGAATTTCGATGTTGTCGCGAAGTCCGAGGACGGCGACGCTATCCTTCATCTTAAAAGCCTCAAAACACCGCCCGAAATCGTCCTTCTCGATCTCGGGTTAGAAAAGGTGGACAGCCTCAAACTGATGGCAATAATTAAAGAGGAGTTGCCCGCGACGAAGATTATCGCAATGGATATTCTCCCCGATCATGTCGATATTGTCGAGTTCGTCAAGGCGGGGGGCAGTGGATTCATCTTGAAAAACGCCCCCGTAGAGGATTATGTTAAGACCATCCAAGCGGTGAATAAAGGACAAAAGGTTCTTCCGCCACCAATGATTAAATCCCTCTTTACCCAGATCGTCGAGGCCGCGATAGAAAGTGGCAGGGGCATAAATCAAGACTCATTCCAATTGACCAGCCGCGAGCGGGAGGTTATCGGATTGATTACAGAGGGACTGGGTAACAAGGAGATCGCCCAAACCCTCAATATCGCGACCTACACCGTGAAAAGCCATGTTCATAATATTCTGGAGAAGTTAGACCTCAGCACGCGTCTTCAGATAGCCACATTCGCGCGCAAAGAAGGATTCGAATAAACTAATTCGATTTCTATTTGCATTTAGGGGCTTTTTCGAGTTTTCCCTTTCCTCAATTTTTTTCTTAAAAACTTCTCGACCTTGTTGCAATAGGGTTTGAGCCGGCTAAGTCTGTCAATTAAACCCTAAGGACTACTGACTCTCATCCTAAAGGCCTACTCCATTTTTCATCCTACAGGGGGATTGTTATAAACAGGGGATTCCTTATCTTCAATTTGCGACAGGAATGCTTTCGTTAATTGAAAATAAATCGCCTCATGAAATAAAATTCTCACTGAAACGAGATGAATTATGAAATTAAGTATTCACTATTATGTCATGTCTTTGACAGAACGACGAAGCAAGCTCTATGAGGGATTTCGAGATAACCTCATCGAGATTTTTAACACCGGTTTTCCTTTTGAATCGAAGATTGATGAACTATCTCAAGCTAAACCCTCTGACAAAGAAAGGCTATTAAGGGATTTTTCCCGCAAGACGGATCAGCATTTCAGCCGATATTACGAACAGGATCCGCTAATGCTCGTGGTTGTCGGCGAGAAGAGGAGCCTATCCATCTTCGAAGACGTCTCAACCCATAACGATATAATTGTCGGCCATGCAGTAGGAGATTTCTCAGATACGAGTTCAAGCAATCTGGGACAAATCGCATGGCCTATAATCAAAAAGGCGATGGCCGGTAGTGAGAAAAGCGCCATGCACAATTTGGAGGCAAACATCGAGAAGAGGAAAATCGCGGTGGGGCTTGAGGATGTAGTGCAGTCTGCAGTAACCGAAAAAGGCGGGATCTTGCTCGTTGAAGAGGATTATCATGTCAAGGGCACTATCCGCCGTAGCGAGAATTCCCTTTTGATTTCCAAGCATGTCGATGTTACCGAAGTAATCGACGATGCGGTCGATGCCATAATCGAGGAGGTCCTCGCCAATGACGGCAATGTCGTCTTCCTCGACAGCGGCACCTTAATCAAGTTCCAGAGGATAGCTCTTATCAGTCCTATACCGACTCCCGAAGGAACGAGAAAAAAATAGAAAAGGAGACTGAAATCATGAAAAAATTCAAACTCATTCTACTCATACTACTCGGAGTGATAGTGATTCTATTAGTAGTGCAAAACACCGCTCTGATTGAAACACGCTTCCTGTGGTTTAGAGTAGAAGTCCCCGCGATTGTCGTGCTGTTTGCTACGGCGGTCGGAGGTTTCGTGTCAGGAATACTTGTTGCGCTCTTTATAAAGAACGCAAACAAAACAACAACTTAATAAAGAGAACATCATGAATAAACAAGAACAATACCAGCAAAAAATGCAGGCTCAGCTGGATGAGGTCAAAGCCGAGGTCGAAAGACTTAAGCAGAAGGCCAAAGAGGCCGACAAGGACACTCAACCGAAAATCAACAAGCACATTAAGGAGCTCGAAGCGAAGATCGATGAGACCAAGAGCAACCTGAGCAAACTTCGCGATGCAAGCGGAGATGCATGGGATGCAATCAAAGACGGCGTCGAGTCTTCGTGGCATTCCCTGAAATCCGGGGCAAAAGAAGCTGTCTCTAAGTTCAAAGAATAATGACAACTACAACCCAAAAGGTCGGATAACAATGCTCGCAATAATCAAGACGAGCAAAGACAAAAGGAGATTACAATGAAAAAAATCTATGTGGCGCTTATGGTTCTCGCATTATCCTTCGGGATAGCAGAAGCCAAAGATTATGGTTTGGGCATCGGGGTTATCGTCGGTGAACCGACAGGGCTTAGCCTGAAGAAATGGGTGAGCGACAAGAACGCCGTCGATGCGGCCATTGCATGGTCCTTCGCTGAAAATCCCTCGTTCCAATTTCATATGGATTATCTGGTTCACACCTTCTTCCTGACAGGACAGAGCGAATCGAAAGGTGCAATTCCAGTTGATTTCGGCCTGGGCTTCAGGGTCAAGCTTCGCGACGGCGACAACAGCGGAAGACTAAACGCAGATAAAACTATGGTCGGTGTTCGAATACCATTCGGAATATCCTATCTGTTTGCAAGCGCGCCTTTCGATATTTTCGCCGAGGTGGTTCCCGTCTTGGATCTGGTGCCGGAGACTCACTTCAATATCAACGGGGCTGTAGGGCTTAGGTTTTACTTCAGGTAGATGAAAAAGCTTTACGGCGCAAGTAGGATAGAACAACTGCTTGCGCCGAATAAAGCAATTAAGAAATGTTGAAATTAACAATGTAGCTGTTTTAGCACTAGGAGGAACGAAATGCTACTTATTATTGGAATCGTCTTAATAGTCCTATGGGTTCTTGGTCTTGTCACTTCGACAACACTTGGCGGTTTGATTCATGTTCTCTTAGTCGTCGGTGTAGTTGCTGTTCTAATTCGCCTCATAAGAGGCCGTCGACTTTGATTCCGCGACCTATTGATGAAAAAAGTGATATTTAACTAAAAGGAAACAATATGAATGCACTCAAAGTTATAGCGGTTCTAATAATCATAATCGGAATACTGGGCTTGGTCTATGGCGGTTTTAGTTATATCAAGGAAACTAAAAAAGCCACGCTCGGATCGCTCGAATTATCGGTAAAGGACAAAAAGACGGTCAACATCCCGGTTTGGGTTGGAATAGGGGTAATTGTTATTGGCAGTAGTCTTCTGTTTATTGGATTCAAGAAGAGTTAAAAAACAACAAAAATACAAAGGAGAAAAAAATGGAAGGAAAAACATTGGCAAGCTTTGGGATCGGTTTAGTTAGCGGAGTAGTTGTGGGTGGAGCCCTCGCTTTGCTCTACGCCCCTAAATCGGGCAAAGACACAAGAAAACAAATTAAATACAAAGCCAACGAGGTTGTTGATACGGTAAAAAAAGAGGCCGACGAAGTTATCGGTATGGTCAAAGACGCCACAGCCGAAACGAGCCGTAAAGGCCATGCGGCGATCAACACAATAATGGGCTGAACCTTCATAATTTATCAAAAGGAAAAATCATGGAAATAAAAAGTGTTACATATTTTAGTTTAGGATTAATGGTGGTAGGGCTAATTTTATCTATAGCTCCTCAAGCGAATGCACTAAGCGTAAGTATCGGACCGCAGATCGGATACAATAGAGCTCAGGATGCGGACAAGGGGTCGATGTTAGGCGGATTAGCTTGCAGGTTTAAGGCTAGTCAGTATTTCGGGGGCGAAGTATCGATTAACTATCGGCAAGAAAAATACGCCGACGGCCTTTTGACGGTCCGAAGCTGGCCGGTAATGGTGACGGGCTTACTCTATCCAGTTCCTTTTATATATGGAGCTATGGGCGCAGGGTGGTATAACACGACGTTCGATTACGACCAGGACCGGTTGTCGTTGCTTAATGACGATACTGCGCAAAAGGTCGGATGGCATTTCGGTGGCGGATTGGAATTGCCCCTCAGCTCCAAAATAAGAATAACCACCGACTTTCGATATGTATTTCTCAACTACGATTTCGAAGAAATCCCGGATAACGACAACCTCAAGAGCAATTTCTATGTCATCTCAGCGGGATTTCTCTTCGACCTGATTTCGCCAAAACAACCAAAAGAAACTCAGAAAAAGTAAAGTTAAAAGGAGGAAAGAATGGAAATGAGAACGGTAGCTGGATTTGGGATCGGTGTGCTAAGCGGAGTGCTTTTCGGTAGTGCAGTTGCCCTGCTTTTAGCCCCAAAATCTGGAAAGGACACAAGAAAGCAAATTCACAAAGTGGCCAATGATGTTGTGGACACAGTCAAAAAGGAAACCAACAATGTTATCGGGATGGTAAAAGACGCAACAAACAAAGTTAGCCGTAAAGGACATGCGACGGTTAACGCCATAATGGGCTAAGCATGTTAAATAACAATTCCAAGGGAGGAATGAAAATGAAAAAAACTACTATTGCGCTCCGGTTGTGCCTTCTGATCGCAACGGTCGCTCTATCGCAACCGACAATCTGGGGAACCAGCGGGCTTCTTCGCACTGTTTCCGCGGATAATTTCGGCAAAGGGTATCTCACGATAACGGTGCATGGAAATTATTTCCAAACGAACCTCACAGAGCAAACACTCGAAGGTTCGGGGGCGAGTTATACACAGCGAAATGCTAACGGCTATCTTTCGGCGGCTTTTGCTCCTCTTCGTTTTCTGGAAATTTCCGGCGGGATTTCAGGGCTACTCGTTTCCGATAAAGAGGTTTACGGTAGCGACCCGACCCAATTCGGTTTCGGCGATACCTATTTAGGTCTAAAAGCATCGTATTCACCATGGGACTGGGTCATACTCGGTGGATACGGTTATGTGACATGGCCGACTGGAAGCGCGCTTCTTAAAGACAGCCTTTTCACATCACAGGAAGCGAGTTTCGCCGGCATGGGTCTTATAACTTTCGACCTTACCGGTGGTGATGCGAAGTTCCCCTTGCCACTCCGATTGCATTTAAACTTCGGTTATCTTGAAGGACATTCGATTACGGCTGTTTTCGATAGCGGTTATAACTCATCGGAAACAGAAGACGATCAATACCTTATTCGCGCGGGAGTCGAGATCCCGGCGGGATATTTCGATATATTCTGCGATTTTTCGACCGAGCAATCGACCCGCGACGAGGTAAAATTCGCTGACAATCCGATACGAATTACTCCCGGTATCCGTTTTAATAGCGATTGGTTCTCGATGGATTTCGGCGTGGATATTGGACTTGGCAATGTGGGCGTTCAAGATGTCCGTAATATCGAAAAGATGGACTGGAAAGTATTTGCAGGCGTTTCGTTCATGACCCGCCTTATTCAAGAACCGCCGCCGACTATTTTCGGCAAACTTACCGGCTCGGTTACCGATGCCGATGATGGAAAAGCGATAGTCGCTTCAATTACATCGGACGATACAACGATGAAAGCACCCTATATCACAAAAACAGACGGTATCTATAGCATTTGGCTCACATCCGGCGCGCACAACGTGTCATTTAATGCTCAGGGATACGAGACATTTGTCAAATCTGTAGTCATCGCGGATTCTTCAGGTATGGCCCTCGATGTCGCGTTAAAGCCACTTCAGGACTATGGAACCGTTACCGGCAAGGTTACAGACGCAGTTACGGGCAAAGCCCTCGGCGGGAAGATTGTATTTAAAGAACCCCGGACGCCTCAATTCATAATCTCTGCGCAGACGGGCACATACAGCGGCCAAATGAGCGTTGGTAACTACACGATAATCGCCGAGGCCGAGGGTTATCATAGCGCTTCTGATGTCGTTATTATCGAAAAGGACAAGACGATACAAAAGGATCTTCAACTTGTTCCTCTTACGACCGATAATAAAGGCCAGGTTTCCGGAAATGTCGTCGATAAAGAAACAGGGCAGGGTATTGTCGCAAACGTCAATATTGATGCCCCCGGTTTCAGTCCAAAGGTGAGCGAGAGTGTTACCGGAAGTTTCAAAGCGACATTGCCGGCCGGAGCTTACAATCTCATGGTCTCCAAAGACGGCTATCAAACCTCGACACAGAAAGTCCTCGTCAAAACCGATGAGACTACTGTGGTAAAGGTATTGTTGAGCAAGGTCTCGACATCGACAATCACAGGCAAAGTGACGAACACGAAAGATGGATCGCCGCTGTCTGCAAAGATATCCTTCCCCGGAACGAGCATTCCAACCGCTCAAGCTAATGCAAGCGGGATATACAATGTCACAGTGAACCCCGGCACCTACGAGATTCAGGCCGAGTTCGAGGGCTTCATTTCTCAGTCGTTCCCCGTGGTTGCACAAGCCGATAAGAGCGCTATCCGCGATTTCGAGTTGGTGAAGGCCGGCGAAAAGATCACGCTGACCGGAATTTATTTCGATTTCAATAAATCCTCGATTAAACCGGAAAGCAGATCGACACTCGACCGCGCTATCAAGATAATGATAGACAATCCCGGAATCCGCGTGAGGATCGAAGGCCACACCGACTCGGTCGGATCGGACAGCTACAATCAAACACTCTCCCAAAAAAGAGCCGACTCCGTGAAGGCATACCTCGTCAAAGAGGGCGCAATCAATGCATCGAGAATTGTTTCAGTAGGCAGAGGTGAAGGCGAACCTATCGCTTCGAACGACACCGATGAAGGCAGAAGTGTCAACAGACGAATCGAATTCGTCGTTCTCGGCGAATAGTATCCTGCTAAAACCTGCAGACTTCATCTGCATCTTTTCTCCGGCGCAAGCGACACATAAAAATGTCACTTGCGCCGGACAAGGTTTAGGAGATAGAAACTCTGTTCATTTTAATATGAAGGAGATAAAATGAAAAAGATATTTGTTCTTGCGTTGTTGATGGTTTTGGTTGCTTCAACGTTTACGAAGGTTTGGCATCCAACCATGAAACTTCTCACTCCCGAAATCGGCTATGAATATGGATTAGGCGAAAGCGGCCACTCCGACCTCCGCCTTGGCTTGCGCTATAATTTCCCACCGATGGAGAACCTGGTTTTGGGCTTCTGTTATCAAACCGGGGCTGTTATTAAGGACGATTACAGCTTCTTCTATATCGACGAATTAGATGTTGTATATAACAAGCTCGATAAATGGCGCAATACGAGCTACGATACTCCGGGCGCCCTAAAAGCGCTCGGAGTTTTTTTTGCCGGTCAGAGCTGAATCGAGAGGTTTATAACGGGCGGCATATATGCCGCCACAAAGGATTTCTCGGACATCGACCGTAAGGGACGCATTTATGCGTCCCGCTTTCGGAGGGCGGCGAGATTGCATCGGCATCCGGCCTCGCCATGACATCTACGCGCCGAGAACAATAAAAAAGGACGCAAATTTCTCTGTGTCCTTTAACATTAATGGCGGGGTCGACGGGATTTGAACCCGCGCTCTTCGGCTTGACAGGCCGATGTGTTAACCAGGCTACACCACGACCCCGCGAAATTCTTTATCAATTGGTGGGCGAAACAGGATTTGAACCTGTGACCTCCTGCGTGTAAGGCAGGCGCTCTGGACCAGCTGAGCTATTCGCCCACGAAATCCTGAGTGGCCCGGCCCAACCGAATTAAAGCTCTTCTTTAGCCGACCTCTCGGCCTCGGCGGGATATTTCGGCTTCATTAAAATCCCCGCCGGAAGGAAGACGCAATATCCGAGAACAAGAAGGATTGGCGAGATTGTAATATCGCCGGTCGATAGAACGACAAATCCTAAAAGAATCAGCACTAAGGCTATCGCGAGAAGCGAGTAATTCCTTGCGGAAAACGGAAGTTTCGTCGCCTCGCCGTCTTTTCTGATATTTGCTTTCTTAGTTGCCATTTCAAGGCTCCATTATATACCTGCGAATCTTCGAGCGCAAGCACTTTTTTTACTTATTTCACCAAGAGCAAGGTTTTGCTCGAGGAGACGTGGCCACAAGTCACTCTCGCAAGATATATGCCGGAAGGGACTCCCCTCCCGAAAGAATCGAGGCCGTCCCAGCGGCGTGAATAGTAGCCGCCGGGGAGATACTCGCCTTGACAGAGTGTCGTCACCAAACGGCCGTTGAGGTCGAGAATCTCGACCGTCGTCCTGCCCTCGGTCGCGATGCCGAACTCGATATTCGTCACCGAGTTGAAGGGGTTGGGATAAACCGACATCTTGATCTGGTCGGGGCGCCATACGACAACATCCTCGCCAATGCCGGTCGTATCGACATCCATGATGATGATGTCGTCAACATACCAACCGCGGGCCGTGCCGGCGCCGTCCGAGGCGAGCTCGAAGCGAATAACGACCGTGTCCATTGCGTAATCCGAGAGGCGGAAAACCTCGCGATGCCATGAATCGCCGTAGCCCGTGCCGCCGAAACAGGGTTGCCCCGCCATGAAGGTATTGTGCGGCGCGACCGTGCCGTCATAGCCGACAAGGACAGCCGGCGCGACAGTCCATAGTGTGTCGTAATAGTTCGTCACCTTGACATTGGCGCCGTCCCAGAAATTGCCGGCATACTCGCCTGCGAGCTTATACCAATGGTAAAGTTGCATATGCGGGTTATTCGCGCAGAGGAAAACGACGAAGTCCAAGGTCCAGCTGACATTATTCATATAGTTGCCGCTGAGGTTGGTTCCCCAACAGTAGGGCGCGGAATTGGCCGTGTAGGGCGGCGGCGCAAGTGTATCCGGTTGCCCCCATTGCCAACCGTCGATCGGCGAGGCGACTCCACCGGCCGAGGTCGTGTCGAAATTGGTGGACATCAGGATCGGCGGCATGAGGAAGTTCACCTCGATCGTTTCGTTGCGGGCGATTGTGAATGCACCGTAATTCTGTGTGACAAAGCTGTCGCGGGTGCAAACAAGAGTCCAAGAACCGGCCTTGACCGAATCGATAAAGAAATAGCCGGTCGAATCGGAATAGTCGAAGGCCCCGATTTCGGGAACCTCGATCCGCGCGCCGGAATCATTCACTCTGTAATCGAGATTGACATAACCCTTAATAACACCGAAGGACTCTTGGAGCCCGACATCGTCGATATACCAGCCGGCCAATTCGCCTGTTCCATCAGCGGCGAAGTGGAACCTCAACCAAACTTCACCCTCGGGAACATAGGAGGAAAGGTCGATCGACTGGTATTCCCAGCCGTCAGAGGTGCCGGAGAAGGCGGGCATTCCGGCAAGAGCGCTTCCCGAACCGAGCGAAGGGCATGGATAGCCGCCCTCAGGCTCGACAACACTCCATGAAAGCCCGTCGTTCGTCGAGATTTCGACAACACCGCCGTCGTCGCCCGAATCGGTCTCAAACCATTGCCACCAATCGAAGATCGGTTGACCCACATCGGTGATATTCATGCGCGGAGGGTAAAGGATGCTGTTCGAATAGGGCGAGTAATTCGCCTCTTTCTTGGTCGCCCAACAATAGGGGAACGAATGGACAATCGAAGGCCCGACAGTGAGTGGACGGCCGAGTTCCCAGTCGTTGGTAGGGCCGTCGGTTTCGAACTCGAGCGAGGTATAGCAATCGTTGAAATAGGGCGGGCCGACGACGAGATCGGAGCGGAACAGGATGGTTAGCGAGTCGTGAAGGGGCGAGCTGGCATAGGTGTTAACGCCATAACATAGCCCGATAGTTCCCGTGCTGTTCTCGATTCCGATGAAGCCCTCGCGATAGGTCGAAACGACGGGGCTGACGTTGAGGTAGTTGATCGAAACCGACCTGCGGTCGTAATCCAAGACCATCTGAAAAGAATAAAGCGCAGTCGCCGCGGAATACTCCTGAACCGCATCGTAGGTGACCACAAAGCGGGTGCTGTTGTAGGTCTTGTAGTAAATCCTTCCCGAACCGGTGCTCATATCCATATGCGTCGCGGCGATTGTGTTCTGGGGTATATTCGTGCTTGGGATCGTGTCGGTTGAAAGCGAGGATGTTGACCAGCTTCCGAGCGCGACCCAACCGTTCGTGCAGATAGTGATTTGAGTAAACATATTGCCGTAAAACTCGAAGGCCGCCGGAAGACTGACCGTTGTGTAGGCGTCGTCGCCGGAGGGGCCTGCGGAGGAACCGGAGGAGATGTCGATCCATTCGAAGCTCGGACCTCCGAGTTCGTCGGAATCTATCCATCTGTAGCCGAAGGCGTCCGGCCCGCCCGTCGAAGCGAATAGCGACGAACACACAACTACAACCGCCGCAAAAACCATAATAAATTTCTTCATATCTTTCCCCTTAGAAAGGTTCGATAAATTTAAATGTTAATATTATAAGATATGATGTAATTCTAATTTAAACAATAACTTTTTTAAATAAAACGCCGTTATTACTCCCTCAGGTCGGTGAGGACCGCTTTGAAACTTGGGCCTGAAGCGCTATCGATGTAGGAGATATCGAACTTCATCGCTCCCTTGACACTGCCCACAGTCCTAAGGTCAAAGTCTTCGACTTTCACGCTGGAGCCATTCTGCAGGAAAACAACAGACCAACGGTTTGTCGCCGGCACCTTGGGGTTGGGCCCGTCGTCGCCCTTGACGAGTTCTTGGCTCTTCATCTTCTGAGAAACAGCTCCCTTAAGGCTTCGATCCGAATCGGCTTTGCCCTTTTCCTCCAGAATAAAATCGCGAATGGTAATAGAATAGCCGGCGAAATCTATAGTGTCTCCAAGCGAAAGGGCAAATTCCTCGGGCGGCGGCGGCGGCCTTACTATGGTTTCCCATTCGAAGGCCTCGATGAGAGCCATAAATTCACTAAAACTCCTTGCCTCGACGAGGGTTCGAGGCGGTTCCACAAGATAGAGCGACACGAGGCTGTCGATCAGGCAGGGGGTTTTTTCGCGTGTTTTACCGGCACTCGGCATGGCTGAAAAGACGACCGCATCGACCTCGAGCTGTTTTCCGAGGGCAACCGCGCCGCTCAAACGATCCGATCTCATGCCCGCGCAAAGCCTTATCTTATGGGCCTCGATCGCTCGAGTGTCCATCAGCTTTGAAAGGCTGTCTTGGTCGATGATCTTGACCCCCCTCGCGGAAAGCGAGTCGCGGATCTCGAGCAGGCCGACGCTGTTCTCCGAGGATTTGTCCAGAATCGCTATCGAGTAAATGCGAAACTCATCCTTACACCCCGCGAAGAAAAGGAGCGCAACCAGAATTATCGATGCGGCCGTCTTTTTCATCGCCTATTGTATTAACATCATCCTTTTGGTTCTCGATTCCGAGCCGTTCTCGAGCCTGTAGAGATAGATACCGCTCGGTGCCTTTTCGCCGCCGTCGGTTCTTCCATCCCAAATCACCGCATGATTCCCGGCCTGCATCTCGCAATCGACCAGCCTGCGGATCAGCCTTCCTTGAATATCGAAGATATCGAGTTTGACCTTCGAGTTCTCGGGCAGGTCGAAGCCGAGCTTCGCGGTCGCGTTGAAGGGGTTGGGAACCGCCGAATACAGCGCGAAGGCCGCCGGAAGCGCTGAAATCTTTATCGAATAGACACCCTTCGAGAGGAAAACCTCATCGCCATCGGCGAGGGTGCCCTTTTCGCCTTCGATTATCAGCGACCAAGGCCCGAATGTCCGAATGAAGCCGTCCTCGGCTAAACTCAGAGTGAACGAGCCGGCTTCGTCGATCACTCGCAGGCAGTTCTCGCCGCCCTTGACCAGATAGGCCTTTGGATACTCGCCAAACGGCGCGGCCGGAGGCACAAAGCCCGTCAGGCTCTCGCCCAAGCCGATTCGAAGCTCGACGCCGTGAGCGACTATTCTCTGCTCCTCGGGCATCTCGGCTTCCACCTTACCCGAACCCGCGCTCAGGGTCATCGAGCACGGGCCGCCGACGAGAATCCAATAGCCGTTGCCGGCCTCGAAGCCGGTTCCGGCGACATAGCCGCTTCCGTCATAGCGGTAGAAATTGCCCGGAAGATAGGTATTCGGGGCAAAGGAGGCATTTGCGAACGGCACAATCGAGCCGGACATCACACTGCCCACGAGGTTCCAACCGGTTCCGAGGTCGCGTGTCCATGTCGAAACCGGCGGGCCGGAATGCATGTAGCTCGAGGTCGAGGTGTAAAGCACCCAATACCCGACTCCCGGCTCGACTGTAGTCGCGGAGATATAACCGGCGGTCACCGGATCGTAACAGTAAACCTCGGAGGAATGCCCGGGGAAAACCGCGTCCACAGAGTAGTCCGCGAGCTGGATCGGGAGCGATAACAGATTCCAACCCGGGTGAACATCGTAGGTGATGTCAACATTATCCGGCCCGAAAAGCCCGAAGTAGTCGTCGAGTAGCCTCGACATGAACTCGTATTTGTTATTGCCGGCGGTTGTGTCGTAGATTGCCGAGAATGGAATCGTCGAGAAAACCGCCTTGGAGGTAGGTGTCGCCTTTCCGGTGATGGAGGGCCCGTCGAAGGGGCCGTAGCTGAGCCTCGCGAGTTGCTCCGGCCCGAAAAGGCCGTCCGGTGCGAGGTTCCAAGTCCCAAATGGCGAGGTGATGAGCGAACCCATTCCGGTAAACGGCCCCGAGGGATAGCCGAGAACAAGCGCCGCTTCGGTTTGCGGAATCGAGCAAACATCCTGCCTGACCGAATCGAGTCCGAATGTCCTCGCGGGGAAACTCGACGGCGGAACACCAGCGGAATAACGATCCCAAAGGTAATCCTGTGAGAATAGCGCGAAATTCCCGCCCGCCGTGAGATAGGTCTCGATATTTTCCTCGTCGATCGGCATAAGCGTAGTGCTGTCCGAATACAGAACACCGGTGAACCAAATAACGGCATCGTATCTGAACATAGTCGCCGCGGTGGGGCCTGCGGCCCAAGGTCCGTTGAGGTCTATCGCATTGAAGGGGATCCCGAGGCTGTCCAAGGCGTCGATATATGCCCAGCATTCGTCGATTCCGCCGCCCCAACTGCTACCGTCGTCGTCGACGAGAAGAACCCTCGCGGAATCGACATTGGCCTTCGGATAGGCGGTCGCGTAGCCCGAGCGCGTCGATATACCGTGCGATTGATGGGTTTTAATATAGTAGGCATGCCAAACATCATTAGCGACGGACATATGATTCCAGCCGGTGCTGTCGCCGGAAACAGTGGCGATAAGCTCGAAGCTCGTCGTGTCGGAAAGGTCTGTAGTGTGATAGATGTCGTAATACTCGACGGCGATTCCGGCCATCGGACGCAAACGCGGCGAGGTCGAGGCGTGGATTCGCGAGAAATTTTTCGACACGAGATTCAACTCGGGCGGTTCCGCGCTCGGCGGAGGGCCGGCAGGCCTCGAGGTGTAGTCGAAGTATTTGGCGTAAACCTCGACGAGAAAATCGGCCATATCGGCATCCCAGTTCGAGATTCCGGCATCGTAAATCTTACTGCGCGTGGGTGAATCCAGCGGAGTCGAGTCGTCGAAGATCAGACTGGGGTGCGATGTCAGATGCTTCACACCGATATGAACCTGATCCCCCGGAAGAAGCCTGACGGGACATCCGAGGCTTTCGAGGTTGACATAGGTCCATTGAAGCCCTTCAGTGGGGCTATAGGGAACAGGCGTGATAACGCGAGGCGGTATAAGATCGTTACCGAAATCGGGGAACCCGGCGCCATCGTCGCCCCAGACATGGAACTCGATATTGCTGTAAACACCTGATGAATCATAGAAGCAAAGCCTCGCCATCGTAAGCGTGCAGGGCGCCCAAAGATCGAAGCGCGTGCATTCGACCGAGTTCGCCGACAAGCCGGGACGATAATAATACAATGATTCCGGCGTTTCCCAATAGGTATGCCACTCGGCGGTTCCCGGGCTTCCCATCGGAGGCCACCAATGAAGCGGGACTTTGCCGTCGTGGAAGCTCTCGGCGGTGAGAAGCCGCGGCGGGTTGACAGGGAGGTTGTAGGGGATGAGGTTGAAATCCTTGGTTTGGTCGGCGTTAAGCGAAACCAACGCGGATTGGGTTTCATACCAAATCCTGCTCGCGGAGACTATATAGGTTCCCGGTTCGAGATCGCCAATCTCGTAAAAGCCGTCGGCGTTGGTGGTGTCCGCCAAATCGAGCCCCTCGATTTTGACAATACTTCCCGAGAGGTCGGAGGGCGGCGGACTTCCGCCGGTTCCGCCGGAGAGATTGACCTGTCCGCGAAGGGCGAAGCGCTCCGTCGAATCGATATACTCGACCTGCGCGCCGATAATGAAGCGCGAGCTGTCGGGTATATACCAGCCGAAGCCGAGGTTCATCCAATCGTGGTCGTCGGAGGGTATCTGCTGGCTGAGGATGAACGAGGTCGAATCGTAAATGCCGAAGCTGACCACGAAATCGCTGTTAACATAGATGTCGTAGGCATCTACATCGATAACGACCAACGTAGTCCCTGTCGCCGAATGTGCGATAGCCGGCAGAAGGTCGCCCTCGATTCGGTCGCCGGTCCAGTGATGGATACCCGGAACGAACTGGCCGGCACCGATGTTCAAGGCATAGTATAAGAGGGCTTTGATCTTGGCCGGTCTGTCGAGCTCGAGCCTTTCGGCAAACTTGGCGCCCCTCGAAAGCGGCCAATAGGAGAGCGGGGAGGTTGTATCGGAGAGATCGGCATTGATGATGATGTCCGCGCCGGTTGTGTCCCCACCTGAAGCGCTCGGTGTCGCGCTGACCTGATTTGTCGGGCTGGACTCGCCGCCGGCATACTGCGCTGTGACTATGTAATAATAGGTATTCCCATCGATTACAGAAAGGTCGGTGTAGGTCTGTGTCGTGGGTGTTGCAATCGGCCATGTCCACGGCCCGCCCGGCGAGTTACTGCGGAAAACCCTGTAATTTAGGACGGGTTCTTCCGGCCTTGAGCGCGGTGTTTCAGCAACTATTGGATAATCGAGGTTCGAGGGTTCCTTGATCTCCACAGCGGAAAACATGGGTGAAGGATCGGATATCATCGGCAGGCCGTCCTCGCCGCGGGCGGTCAGCTCGAAAAATCGACCACTCGAACGAACAACAGCCCTAAGCATGAAAACGCCAGTCCCCGGGCCAAAACCCCAGAAACCCGTCGAGGCCCATCCCCAACATCTGTCGGTTTCAGCAGGTGAGCCGGTATCTAAAAGAAGTGCCGGTTCGACCGCCGTATGGCGAAGCCCGATGAAGAAATCCCCTGCGGGCAGGGCGATATTCTCAGAGGCGACACTGAGCGTAGTCCAAGCCGGTGCGGCCGCGGGAGCTACAACTCTCGGAGTGCCAATCGCCGCTGTTGTATCGGGAACCGAGCCGCCGCTTTCGGGATAGATCAGAACTTGCATATTGGGATATGTTGCCGTCGAATAGGCCATGAACTTCACCGAGACCAGCGTGCAAGGCGCGGAGTATGTGAATCTCACTCCCTCGATATCTCCGGCGGTAAGGGAGACATAGCTCTCGCCGGCACCGTCGTCATAGATGATCTCCTCCTCACCACCACCGCCGATCGGCGCGTCCCATTCGAGGGGAACCCGGCCGGAAAGGCCGCTTGTTGCGCGAAGGTTGCGCGGCGGGTTAAGCGTGGCGGTGATCGTGTCGAAGGCCGCGGAATAAACGAAGTTCCAATCGTTTCCACTGGTAGAGAGCATCCCGACTACAAGATAGACCTCGGTATAGTCCGAATAGAGGGATTCGGGAACGACATAATAGCCGTAGCCGTAAGTGTCGAGCGGGATATTGATTGCGGTATAGGTTGCGGGTCTGGGAAAAATCAGCTGGGCCGACCAAATACCGCTGTTGTCGCCGTCGAAGCTGACCGAGAAAGGCCCCCTCGCTCCGGCGGGAATCATGAGTTTGTAGTAATTCGAGGCGAGATTGTCCGGCCTGCGAGTGCTTGTGCCTCCAACAACCGGATACTCGCCGGCATAGACGACATCCTCGATGCGAACCTCGGGGAACAAAGCCCCCTCGGTATAATGCCCCGCGGCGGAGCGAGAACCGGTGAAGAGGTTCCAAACAAAGAACTCGCTGAAGGCCGCGTTGCGCGAGCTTCCGCTCTCCGAAGCTACTCCCTGAATCGCCGCCAACACGGACACCCAAGTGCATTGCTCCCATATCTCCCGAATAGCATTAGCGCCGAATTTGGAGGTTAAATAGGTCGCGAAATGATAGCTACCGTATTCGTGCTCGCCGTTGTAAGTCTGTATTGTCATATCGGGGTTCGAGAAGAAATTCGGAAGGTAGTCGTGCTCGTCGTTGTAGGTCGGATACATATTGTCCTCGACCCAAACCGCGGTCACCTCCATCCACCATGGGCTTTCGCTCGCGTCGTAACCCATCTGGAAGGCGTGGAAAAGCTCGTGAACCGCAGTCATCTGCATAAGCTGAACCGGATTCGAGCTATAGGCGGAGTAACTATTGCGCATGTTGATGAAGCTCGTAGCGTCGTTATGAGATGTGCTCGGAACGCTGGCCTCCGGTTCACAATACCCGAGAATGCCGGTTGAGAGGTTGCGGACATAAATATCATACTTGCTGTCGCCGCCGGCTGTTCCGTCCGTGGGAGGAGTCGTGAAGCCTCTCGTCGTTGCGAGGTGCGCCCAAGCGTTCTCGAACGCGGAACCCATCTGAGTGATGAAGGTCGAGTTCGTGGCATCCGAACCCGAGGTTGTGTAATGGAAGAGGAAATGCGTCGTGCTGTAGGTCTGGGAAAGCCCCCAAGGCCTCGCCATCTCGGGCCGCATCCGCGCGCGGTCGAACTCGGAGAGGGTTTGAAGGTAGTTGTAGGCCTCGAGAAGCGGCATAGTCCCGCAGGGATTCGCGGTCATTTCGCTATAGCCGGCGGGTAAATCCTCCGGTGCCTTCACCGAGTTGATCAAGTTGGCGATATACTCGCTTTCTGAGATAATACCGTTTTGAAAATCCTCTGAGATCGCCGTATGCGCGTAGCTATCGGCCGTTGCGGCCATAGTGGCCCCGCAGATAAGGATGATCAGGGTTAACAGGGTGAGTCTTTTCATCTTGCCTCCAGACTGTGTTTATTTTGTTTTACAATAATTTTTCAAAAGGATCAAATAATTTTTTATATTCGTTCATCGCATATCTATCCGTCATGCCGGCGATATAATCAGCGACCACTATTCGAGTATCCTCATTGGAGAGACGCTTAAGGCTCCCCTCGGGAAGCTGGTTGGGTTCTTCTGTATAGACCTGAAATAGTGCCTCTATAACCATCCGCGCCTTAGCGCTCATCCGTAAAACTTTGTAATGACGATATAGTTTTTTAAATAAATAATCACTGACAAGTTCGTTCTGAAGAGCTAAATCCTCGCTGTGGACTGCAAGCCTCTCCTCCAGACCCCGGACATCATCCGGCGAACTTGGCGCGAAAAGCCTAATTCTTTTCTCGGTTTCATTGATCGCGTCGGTCACCTCGAGATCGATAAGACCGCGAATAACCTGCTTTCGGAGCATCTCGGGCGTGATCGCGGTGAACTCAGAACGAATGTCCTCCGAGATCCTCCTCCAAAGCGGAAGCTCGGCCTCGAGAAGCTCGGCCTCCAAAAGGCCGGAATATATGCCGTCGTCGAGGTCGTGACACATGAAGGCGATCTCGTCTGAGATACATACTATTTGGGCCTCCAAGGTCGGCCACCGATGCGGGAACTCGCCGCTGTCCTCCGCGAAATCATAGCGCGTCACATGCTTCTGAATCCCCTCGCGGGTCTCATAGGTGAGATTCAAGCCGTCAAAGCCGGGGTATCTGCTTTCCAGACAATCGACAATGCGAAGGCTTTGCTTGTTATGCTCAAAACCGCCGGCATCGGCGAGAAGCTCGTCGAGAACCTCCTCGCCCGTATGCCCGAAGGGCGTGTGCCCCAAGTCGTGCGCCAGCGAGATCGCCTCGCAGAGATCGGCGTTCGTCCCGAGGGCCAAGGCCATGGCGCGGGCGATAGTCGCGGTTTCGAGGGTATGGGTCAGGCGGGTTCGATAATGATCGCCCTCGTGATTGAGAAAAACCTGTGTTTTGTAGGTCAAGCGCCGGAAGGAACTCGAATGAATGATTCTCTCGCGGTCGCGCTCGAAGGGCATTCTATATTCATGCGCCGGCTCGGGGTGTTTTCTGCCGAGCGAGGTGGAATTGCGCGCCGCGAATGGCGCTAAGTTTCTATCTTCCATTAAGTTGTGCTCATCGAGTCGAATCAAAATTACCTCTCGTAAACTAAGCCCAACTGCGAGCTTCCGCCTAACTCCGGGTGACCTATATAGGCCCAGTCGAACTGGAAATCACCCGCACGAAGGCCGAGGCCGAGATGATAAGTGTTCGGCCTAAATGCCACACCGCAACGCAGTTTCAAGGTTTTGAAAATGAAAACCTCCTGCCCGAATCTAACGCTCGAGGGGTTCGGGCTTTGAGAATAGATATCGCAAACAAGCCGTGCCCATCCGGTGGGCTTGAAAACCGCACCAACCGCACCTCTTATCGGAAGCGCAGAGCCATCGAGCTTCGAGGCCGAGATATTGTCGGCCCAAAGGTGAAGCTCGGCCAACTCGCCCGCAGGAACAACAGCACCGAGGGACACAATCGGCGCGGAGGCTTTCCAATCGCCACCCGCGGCGGAGACCACCGAGAGCCTCGCGCCGGAGTTTATCCGCCAAAGCTTTCGGGAATAGCCGATTCCGAAGACCGTCTCGGAATAAAGCTCCCGACTGCCGAAATATGAACCTCCCGCCGAAAGGTCGCCGAAAGAGAATCCTCGAACCGCCGAAAGGCTTATTGTTGTAAGTTCCGCAAGCCCCCACTCGCGATCGACGAAAACCGAGGATGACCACTCCTCGGTGCTCACCGCTCCGGGGTTGCCCCAGAACGCCGCGGAACCGGACCTAAGCGCCGAACTCGCCGCGCCGGAACTCGCCGGCCAATCGAGATGGCCGTCGTAAGCCCCGAAAACAGCCCAAGAAAGCGCAACCGCGAGTAAAAGAACAGCTCTCAGCCTCGGTCGGTCGAGTTCAACTCGGGGAATAATCGCACCTCGATTCATAAGTATTAATATAAACCGAATACTCCATCATTCAAGGGGTTTTTCGAATAATAGTTTTTCGACTCCCCCGACTTGGAATGCAGTTGACATAACGCCCGAAGGATATATAATGCACTCATGCAAAACGAGTTCGATTTATCCGCCTTCGACTATCGCCTTCCCCCGAACCGGATCGCTCAAAGAGCCGTCGAGCCGCGCGATTCCTCGAGGCTTCTCGCAATTCGGAGCTCGGGAGAGCTTGTCGATATGGTATTTTCCGAATTGCCGAAGCTACTTCGCCCGGACGACCTACTTGTCGTGAACGACACGCGAGTTTTTCCAGCAAGGCTAATCGGCAGTAGGGCAAGCGGCGGCGTCGCCGAGGTGTTTTTGCTCGAGAGAATCGAGGGGGACGAATGGACAGCGCTCGTGAGGCCGGGACGCAGGTTAAAGCCCGGCTCAATCGTCGAGATTTCGCCGGAGCTTTCTGTCGAGGTGGGCGATCTTCTTCCCGAGGGGTGCCGCAGGATCAGAATCCTCCATAATGGCGATATCTGGGACGAACTCGAGCGGTTCGGCAGAACTCCCCTCCCGCTCTATATCGACAGGCCGGCCGACACCGAGGACAAAAACCGCTACCAAACAATCTACTCGCGTGAACGCGGTGCCGTCGCGGCGCCCACCGCCGGGTTGCATTTCACCGAGAGGCTTTTCGAGGAAATCCGAATGCGCGGAATCGAGATCGCAAGCGTCACGCTTCATGTCGGCTGGGGAACCTTCAGCTCGATCGAGGCCGAGGATATTCGGCAACACTCGATGCATTCCGAGTTCTACGAGATTAACAGAACGACCGCGGAGCTAATAAACTCGGCTATCGAGGCCGGTCGCAGAATAGTCGCCGTCGGCACGACGACCGTCCGAGCGCTCGAGTCCGCGGCGCAAAATGGCCTGCCCCTATCGCCGATCTCCGAACGAACAAACCTTTTCATATACCACGGATTCAGCTTCAAACTCGTCGGGGCGATAATTACGAATTTCCACCTGCCGAAAAGCTCATTGCTCGTGATGATCAGCGCCTTCGCCGGAAGGGAAAAGATCATGCGCGCCTACGAACACGCCATCGTAGAGGGGTATCGCTTCTACAGCTATGGCGACGCCTGTTTCATCGAATAAAAAAAGGCCGGTCGTGCCGGCCTAATTTTACCCGACGAAATCAATCCTTACGGAAGCGTGTTGCTCGCCCAAAGGGACATCTTGATCCGCTGACTGCCGTCAGCGTAGTAGGTATTCGGAACAATAAACGCCAGATATAACTTCTCTGTGTTCGCGCCGTCAACGCAATAGGAAATATTGAGGCCGCCTGCACCGAAACGGGTTCCATTGGCCCAAAGAAGCGTGCGCGAAAGGGCGTCGTTTTGCGTGAAAGCGCTGAAGGCCGGCGGCGCCGCTGAGTCGTTGAAGCGGGCGTAAATAACTGTCGTATCGTGATTTACAACTGTATCGAGTTGCCAATAATTCGGAAGCGAATCGACCTGAAGCCCGAGATTAAACGAGCAATTGCCGGTGTTCGTGATTGTGATGACATTCGCCTCGCTCATCTGAACCGTGTCCAGCGAGCCCAAATCCGAGCCGACAGTCCAGCTCGCGCCTGTCAGCTGAAGCCCGATCTCCGAGGGGACAACGGCATAGCGCCATCCGGTCGAGACGACACCGGCGCCGTCGTTAAAGTCCCATTTGTATTTAAGCGAGTCGATGAAATCGCAACGATAGGTCGCGGAATGCGTGAAAACAGAGCCGTCGGCGTAGCCGTGGTCGAGACTGCCTATTGTAGTTGTCGAGGGCGTCCCGCGGTCGATGGTCAGCTGGCGCTGAGTCGGCAGGTTGCCGTTCGCGTCGGTGTAGGTGCAGGAAAGGTCGATCCAGCTCGTGTCGCGGTTCGTCGTGACGAGGTGCGAGGGCGCAAGCGTGGGCGCGGCGTTCGTCCCGATCGTGTAATTATGCGTGTTGAAAACAACTCCACTGCTCTTCGTCACATCGTTAATTACAAACTGCGGATCGGTTCCTGAAAGCCATGCTGTTAAAGTTGCGCAACCGGTTCCTACAGTGCGGGAGGAATTCGGCCAGCTCCCCCAACCGTTCGAGGTCAGCATACTGATCGGGAATTTAACCGAGAAATCGGTATCGTCGCCGGGGTCGGAGGGAGTGAATGTCACCGAGCCGATGCGTTCATAGTTATTCAACGGATCGTCGTCGCCGTCCTCCGCCCAGAATTTATAAAGACCATCGGAAGCCGATACAACAAGCAGGTTCACATTACAAACCAACACAGCGAAAAACAGGCTGTCGCGGTAGGGCGATTCGTTGTTCAGAATCGGGATCGCGAGGACATGAAAGTAATTGGTAAATGGAAGAACAAAATGATTGTCCTTCCAGCCACCGGCGAGGTTCACCCGGAAGAAGAATTCGTCGGAGTCGTAGCTTGCCCAAAAGCCCGAAATATCATAAGTGTTCCAGATTCGCCCGTCGGCCCCGATATGGTCGCCCGCGGGGTCTCCGATCGAGGCCGCTTTATTCGCGGCCAACGGGAAGGTGTTCGGGTTGTTCTCGGGGCATTCAGAAGTTAGGGTAGATTCGGTCTCGCACTTGAAGTAATACATCACAGAGCCGCTCGCGGCATTGGTTCGGCTCGACTGCCAAGTGTCCGGATAGAAGGTTCCGCCGATCGCGCTCATCACGATTGGCGAAAGCCAAGATGCACCGGCATCGGTGGAGACATATGTCCAAGCGTTCGAAACAGGGAAAGAAGTCGTCGAGCCGGTATTCAGCGTGTCGATGAAATCGATATTGAAATTAGTCGTTCCGCTCGCGACCGCCGCGGAATTGCAAGGGTCTTTGAACTCTCGCGGAAACGCGAGGCTGATTCCGATTTCAAACTGCCCGTAAACACAAGAAACAACGCTGATAAGCGTTAAAATCGCCAGCAATCTCTTCATCATCGCCCCCATGGAGTATTAAAAATTAATAATGTCTATTAAAGTATAAATAATTAAAAGGTAAACGTCAAGTAATTAGAAGAGCTTCGCATAAACGACAACATCACTTGAAATTAGCTTTTATCGGCCGGATTCACTAAAAACTAAGGGGGGAAAGACTTACGATAATTTTACGGTTTCTCAATACCGACGAATAACCGCCTTCAAAATCCCGAGGATCTGTGCCGGCCCGCGCGCCTCATCGAGCTCGATCGGAGAATAGGCCGGATTCTCCGGCATAAGGAATGTCCGTCTGCCCTTACGCATAAGGCGTTTGAGTGTGGCCTCACCGTTCAACAGCGCCGCGACAATCTCCCCCTTCTCGGCTTCGTTCGATGAAAGGATCACCGCAGTATCACCGTCGAGGATATTCGCGCCGATCATGCTGTCGCCGCTTACCCGCAAGGCAAAATACTCGCCTCTTCCAACGATCGAGCTATCAAGCTCGATATAGCCGTCATAGTGCTCCTCGGCGAGGATCGGCTCCCCTGCGGCAATACGACCCAAAATCGGTATTGTCGCGGTGTTATGGCTGTCCCGTTTTATGAGAATCCCTCTTGAAAGCCCCTCTTTTCGGGTGATATGGCCTTTTTCTTCGAGCGCTAAAAGGATCTTGTGGACTGTCGAGGGCGACCTGTCGAGAATCGAGCTGAGGTCTCGCACAGTGGGCGCAAAGCCTTGGTCGCGGTTGAACTCGACGATTGTATCGAGGGCTTTTTGTTGTATTTTAGTAAGCTGTTCGGGCATTCGACCTCCTTCGCGAACATATGTTCACTTTAAATATAAGGTTTCATTTGCCAAAATCAAGCTGTTTTTCTTCTATTTCAGATTCAATTAATGTGATTTCGCAATTACAAAACACAACAAATCAAACTTGAAAGCGCTTTGGGAATATTTATATTAAGCCTCAACCTTTTTCATGGAGAAACGATGAAGTCGCAGTTTGTTACACCAATCCTTCTTTTGTTCGGCTCGAATCTCTTTATGACCTACGCTTGGTATGGCCATATTAAAGATCTTCGCGCCAAACCCTTATATATCGCCATTTTGGTAAGCTGGAGTATCGCCCTGTTCGAGTATTGCCTTCAAGTCCCCGCAAACCGAATCGGAAGCGCCGCCTATACCTTGCCGCAACTTAAAGTCATTCAAGAGATTATCACGATGATCGTTTTCGCCTTTTTCTTGACTTTCTATATGAAGCAAAAATTGAATCTCGACTATCTGCTTGCAGGGCTTTGTCTTGTAGGCGCCGCGTATTTCATGTTCCGCGGAATGGTTTTTCCAAGTGTGAAATAAATCTTTGATATTAACATTGTAATACTTTTATTAATCCTGTCAACAACGATGTTCTCTCTATAAGCTCTCTCAAATGCCTCTCTGCAGGCTCAATCAAGTTTTTAAAGCCGGTTTTTCCACATTGCAGATATAAAAAACAGTAAGCCCCAAGGGATTGCATGGTTCGAGATAGTGCACATAAATATATATTATCATAAAAATTCGGAACCTCTATTTCCAGACCGCATTCTATCGCTCTATTCTTATAGTATTCGATCAACTCTTCCCTTTTATCCTCAGTAATCTCAATTCTCGAATCCCATAACAAGCTCGACAGGTCATACTCGAGCGGCCCATACTTAGCGGATTGAAAATCGATTAAACGCATACGGTTATTCTGAAGAATGAAATTGGAGGATTGAAAATCACGATGACAGAAATATTTAGGTATTTTAGCAAGGTTGAGAGCAATCTTGTCAAACTCTTTAAGAATATCGCTTTTTATATAATATTTTTTGTGAATATTCAGATAATTCTTCTCAAAATAGTCCGATTCTTGTCTAAACGCTGTGTACTCGAAATGATTATTATCAAATAATGGAACCTTGAGAATATTCTTTGAGGCACATTGTTGCATTCTGATGAGTTCATTAATTATAATATCATAATGTTCTATATCAACCGGATTCATCTCTCCTAAATCTTCGACAATTATTGCGGGGATGGTTAAATCATATGCATAGAGTATTGGAACCCCGATATCGACTGAACTTAGATAACCGTGCATTTGAACCCAGCGGGTTAAATCCGCGCCATGACCTTCACCGGAGATTAACACCATAGATTTTTCATTATCGGAAACCCTATAGAACGAGCGGTTTGAGCCTGCTCCAAGCATAGTATCAATTTGTATCGAGCCTTTAAAACCGGCGGAAACAACAAGACCCTTGAATTTGTCATCCATTATATACGTATAACTCCAAATGGCCCTATTATTGCATTCTCAATTTCCTCTCCTGCGCGAATCTCTCCTCCCGCCCAAACAACAACATTTTCGATCCTTGAACCTTCTCCAATCTTCGCTCCTTCACATGCATAAAAGAAACCCTTAATTCTAATACCTTTATCATAAAACTTATTAGTGATTTGAGTATTATCATACAAATATTTATGTATTTCCATGTAACCTTTACATGACCCAATGTCGCACCAAAAACTGTCTCCAATATCGAAGTATCTTACTTTTTCTCCACAACTTATCATCTTTGCAAGGCTTTCGATTTCACATCCTGTGTTTCCCGGCAACGGGAGATACTTCAGTGCTTCGCGCTCCCAAATAGATATACCTGTAAACTTATAAGACTTTTCTCCATTGTTCCCAAATTTTCCTGCGATATCGACAACATAGCCGTTAGATGTATTTACTTCACTCGATCCTTTTTTCACCAATAAAGTGACTAAGGCCTCAGAAGCCCGATGTTCGATCATCGGTTCTTTCATATTTATATCAGCATAAATATCACAATTATGCACCACAATCGGCTCTTCTCCGCTAATTAAGCTTGCCGCATTTGAAATTCCTCCGCCTGTTCCATAAAGCTCTTTCTCCTTAATAGGCAATATTTCCATACCGTCTTTTCTTCTTTTTGATAAATATTGCTCTATCATTTCGGCTTTATACCATATATTAACTGCGCATCTGAATACGCCTGCCGATTCAAGCCTCCTTATCGTGAACTCGATAAACGGTTCGCAACTAACCGGAATAAGAGGCTTTGGCAGATGTAAAGTCATCGGCCTGAGCCTTCGTCCTTCTCCTGCAGATAGTATTATCGCATCCATAAGCTAATATAGCATTATATTATTAATTTCATCATTATACATAGTATAGTATTTATCCCATGCCGAAACCAATTCTCTCAGATTGCCTTTATTATCGACACAATCTCGAAACTTGTTATCTCCTGTTAATATATCTATCGGGGGTTTGATATATTCATACTCATATGGCGGCTCTGTCCATCTGAACTCATCAGGCCATAATATACTTATCTCGTATATTATTATATAGTATAATAGCACAGGTTCTAAGGTCATTGAACTATCGATATGAACTTGAACTCCTCGACAAACTTCACCCAAATACTTATCGAACATAGGTTTATATGAGACCGGGCGAAAACTCGCGCCTTTTATTTTATATTTTTCCAAAGCCGCAATCATCCTTTTCGAACAGATCCAAGGACTTCCAAAAACCTTAAAAGGATAAGCCGTGCCGCGCCCTTCCGATATATTAGTAGCCTCGAGTAGGCATGCGCCCGGATAGAGCAAAGCTGTCTCAAAATCCGGCATGTTCGGGGACGGAGGAAACCATGGTCTCTGAGTCTGCGGCCAAAGCATCCTTCGATTCCATCCTTCCATTGGAACAACCTTGAGGTATTCAGAGATATTATTTCTCTTTGCGAAAACCCTTAGAAGCTCACCGATTGTGCAACCATGGCGAATAGGAATCGAGCTCAGGCCGACAAAGCTCTCGTAACCTTGTGCAATTCCGGGTCCCTCGGTTTTAATCCCAGCAAGGGGATTAGGGCGATCCAAGACAATGAGAGGAATACCGGCCTCCGCGCATGATTCGAGGCATAGATAGCTCGTCCAAATATAGGTATAATATCTTGAGCCGACCTCCTGCAGATCTACTATCAGAGAAGATACTCCGATAAGACTATCCCTTGTAGGTTTACGAGTAGCTCCATAAAGGGAGTGTATTGGAATACCACCGGAGTCGCGGCGACCCTCCCACTCTATCATATTAGCCTGATCGGTGATTGATATACCATGCTGAGGGCCGAAAAGGGCGGAAGGCTTTATCCCGCATGAATAAAGGAAGTCAGTCGCATGTATATAATCCGAGGTGCAAGAGGCCTCGTTACACAGCAGAGCCGGATTTTTCCCGATGGGAAGCTTATCGGCTAACTCCGGCAATCGTTCGAGGCCTATCTTCACTCTGCGTTTCATAATTTAATCAATATATGTTTTTCTTTTGCGAATTCAAAGTTGAAATAATGGGTCATATTGCCCATTATGTTGGGCGTAATCCCCTATTTAAACACACAAAAAAATGCGATGCTTAGCTATCTCCATGAATATCAATAAAATATGATATTATTTTTTTTGGCATAAAACAAGCTACTATAGTATTATGAATTTGAACAAAGGAGGTTATCATGCCGAGGAAAAAATTGCCGAGGGCTTTGAAAAAATGCGAGCGTGAAGGCTGTGAAAATACTTTTATAATCAAGGTGGGCGCGAAATACGCCCCGAAATATTGTTCAAGTCGTTGCGCGGCGCTCGACACGAGAGACGCCAGAAGGCGTAGAGTAAGGCGCCATAAAAGCGACTACAATGCGCCGAATCCCAAAGAAACGCGCGCGATAAGCCTTTCACAGATTCAAAATCACCCGATAAATTTCACCGACGATGGCGGTAAATTTGTCAAGATGCTCAATAGGATCCTATCTGGAGAGGTATCCTACTTGGGCGTCGAATAAACCAACCTACATCCTTCAGAGCTTCGCCGTTAGCGCGACGGCGAAGCTTATTTTATTTCTGCGGGCTCGGTTCTTCGGGGCCATGGAACGATGTAATGTAATCCGCCATATCGATATCGTCAGTGACCGCGTGAAGCCTTAGGGCGGTCTGGCGGATATACCGATCGGTGGCCTCGACCGCCGCTAAAATAATCGCGTCCGAGATGAACAACGATTCGCGGGGAATTCGGAGCCTTCCGCCCTCGCGAACAATATGCTTCGAGTCCTCGAGGGGTTTGAGTAGATCGACAAATTGAATTGCGTCGATCTCGGGGAGATTGCGTGCGACATCCTCGACAGAGAAGCCGTTAACAAGCCTGAAACGGAGCATCAGAAATTCAGCGACGCGCTTTGGGAGATCCAAGGCCTCTACAAACTCCCAGATCGACTCAGCCGAGGCGATCCGCCCGAGAAAACCGCGGACATTCTTGACAGCGGCCATCCTGAGCCACCGCGGCGGCCCGGGGGCGTAGCTGTGAGCGCCGGCGCCAAGCCCCATATAGCCCTCGCCGGTCCAATACTTCATATTATGGCGACTGTATTTGCCGGGTTTACAGAGGTTGGAAATCTCGTAATGCTCATAGCCGGCCGCCTCGAATCTGTTCAGTGCAGTGAAAAACATAGCCTGCTCGGCCTCCGCGGTCACCGACGAGATCAAACCCTTTCGGAGGGCGTAGGCAAAGGGAGTCCCCTCTTCGTAGGACAAGCAATAGATCGAGATATGATCCGGGTCGAGTTCGATAGCGCGGCCGATCGTCGTTGACCATTCCTCCAACTCCTGACCGGGGACACCGAAAATGAGGTCGATAGATGTCGAAAAGGATTTGCTCCTCAGAAGCTCGAATGCCTGCGTTATCATATCGACTGTATGTTTTCTTCCGAGAACCATGAGCTGGCGCTGAACCAAAGACTGGACACCGAGTGAAACCCGTGTCACCGAACACCTTTCGAGCGTATTAACAAGCTCCTCGGTGACATTCTCGGGATTCAGCTCGACAGTGATCTCACAATCTTTCGGCATAGGGTGTATCTTTTGGAGGCCGTCGAGTAGAGTCTCTAATTGCATTAGGGTGAGGGACGAAGGCGTTCCACCGCCGATATACAGGGTGTCGAAATCGGGGAAACTCGATCTGCGGGCCTGTTCGAGAACCGCGGGGATATAATCGTCTGCGAGGTATGGTGCATAGGGGATCGAGTAGAAGCCGCAATAGGGGCATTTCTCACCGTTGCAGAAGGGTATATGGACATAGCAACCGTAGCTCATTTAACCTTCTTGCCGATCCGACCGAACTCAACCCGCCCGAGTGAGTGGAAGACGTGGTAAAAGAAGGCCTTCACCACATCCGGCGGCTTCTTGATTTTTGGGGCGTTCGGGTCGGGTTTAAAGGAGAAATAAACGAACATCGGCTTACCGATTATAAGCTCCTCTGGTAATTCGCCCCAGTTTCGCGAGTCCACGCTATTGTCTCGATTATCTCCGAGAATAAAATAGCTATTAGGTGGAACCTGAAACGGCCCAAAATAATCCCGCAGAGAGAGGAGGGAGTTATCGAGACCCGGTTCCGAGAAATAAACGGTTTGCGGTTCGGTTATCGGAATATCGTTAACATAGACCTCCTTCTTATAGACCTGAACCTTTTGGCCGCCGGTTGCGATTATTCGTCCGAAGCGGTATTGCGAGCGTTCGGGGGGATACTGAAAAACGACTATATCGCCGGCAGAGAACTGCATGCGGTCATTGTTATACTTCACGAAAACCCAGTCGCCCTGTTTCAAGCCTTTTTCCATATAGTCGGATGATACGACAAACCCGCGCACCCTTTTTAGAAAAGGAACCGAGATAATCAGCGCAAGGACGAGCGAGATCGCTATCCAAGCAATATAGTTAACTTTTGGATGGTCGGCTTCGTGGCGTTTTCTAACCCTATCGGCATTCGACATTAGGCTTCCCCATTAGAAAGAAAGATGATACATTTATATAAACTATTGCATTTATTCCCAAACGTCAAGGTCAAAATTCGGCGCGTCGAAGAACAGGGCTTCTTCGGAAAGCAATAGGGAAGTTAAAAGCCTTGATTAATACTATTGTCTGGGGATTACAAGCTCGAAGGCGGAATTGGGAAGCCATCCGTCCTCGCCGTTGCGGAGCATCACCCGCGAGAAATCGCCGCGAGTCTCCTCGACTGCAACCTCCATGCCCTCTTTGAGGGTATATTTTAGTTGTGAGGAGTTGGTAGGCTCGCTTCGTAGCTCGGCTCTTTCGGAGAGGATAATCGCCTTTTTTGTTTCCCAAGCCGAGGTTCTTTTGAGCGAATACGGGATCATGATAAGACCGGCGAATATCCACAGAATAAGCGCGAGGACTTTGAAGAATCGCACTATTCGGCCCTTCAGGGCGAAGACCAAGAATAGCGCAACAGTCCCAAATATTGTGAATATAGCGGAGGCCCAGACGAGTTCCGCAAAGGTGAATTTCCCTAAGAGCTTATAGAACAAGCCGATAGGAGTATTCTCATAAACATCGGCGACCGGTCGCCTGTCCTCCGAGTCGAGAATAACATCAACTCTGGTTTTCCGAATGAATTCGAGATTGTTAAGAACATCCCGATCGCGCGGGGCGAGGAATCTCGCCCTCTCGAGGGAAAGAATCGCTTTGCCGATCTGACCGTCACGGAAATAGGCGTTTCCGAGGTTATAATAGAGCCTCGAATCGCAAGCGCCGGAACCGATAGATTCGAGATAGTGGTCGATCGCGGCCGTAAACTCGCCGTCGCGGTAGGCCTGATTGCCGGAGGAATAAAGCTCCGTAGCATCCCCCGCTTGAAGCGAAGCGACAATAAACATTAATGATATGAACAAAAGTCGTTTCATCTACTTGAACACCCTATCGACCTTTTTAATCAATTCTTTCGCGGTATCGAGAAGATCCCGCGAGGCCTTTTCCTTTTCCCCCGGCGCGAAACGAAGGAAATCGAGCCTTTCAAGCAGGCCCTCGATCTCGTCGAGAGTAGCGTCATCGACCCTTCGTTCGGCAAGCCGGTCGCGAATTCTGTTGAAAACCAATTCTTCACCCTTGAGGCCGAGCCTATCCCAGAGATAATGCAAAATCGAGTTTTGCACAGCACCGGCGAAAACAACGCTGTCCCCGATATTCGCCGAGGCGGCTTTGAGTTCCTTCATCGCCCGTTTGAGCGCACGAGTGTAACGGGCATAGCCGACATCGCGCTCGAGCTTATTTCGCTTGCGATCGATCGAGAAGCCTATAAGGACAAGCAACAACTCCAGCGGAAGCAGGTATAGGAAAATCTTAAGCTCGCCGAGATCGAGGCGGCCGGTCCCTATTCTCGCGCGATCCGGAGCGATGAAGCGGATATCCTCGCCGACACGCATCACCTCGCCGCGCGAGATGACCTGAATCCCGCCAGCATCTTCGGCCTTTCCCGCCTCGACCACGACCGGGATGGGTTTCGATACAAAGGTTTCATAGCGCTTCGTGGAGGGCTTGAAATAGTGAAGGGTGAAGGCCGGCAACTCGAACTCGCCCTCGCTTCTCGGGACGAGGATGAACTCCCATCTTCGGGTGCCGGAGACCTTTGAGGCGTCGGTGTTCATATTCTGAGTCTCTTGAACATCGAAAAGATCGAAGCCTCGCGGGAACTGGATTTGAGGCTTATCAAGAATATGAATATTGCCGGTTCCGGAGACTGTGACGATATAGCTGAAAGCCTCGTTGGTTTTGGGCCGTTGGGTCGAGGCCTCGGTGGTCACAGAGAAATCCCCGACGAGACCGGCAAAGCCCGTAGGAGCGCCGGATGGCAGGGGTTTAACAGTCACCTTGCGAGATTTCCCGTTGACCTTAACCCTTTCGCCTTGGGAGAAGAAGCCCCAAAAATCGCGCCGAGTGAGCACCGAACAATCGAGTTCCATCGGCTCGATCGTCTTCTCGCCGGAGGTGAGCGGGAATACCGCGTGCCTTGACAACACAACCGCGTTGTAAACCTTGCCGTCGAGCGTTTTCCTCTCGAAATTCAGCCTTTGCGTGCGATAAAGTTCCTTCGCCCAGAAACCGTTGAAAACCGCGTCCTTGGACATCGAGAGATCGCCGAGGTTGTATTGGCTGTAAAGCGTGAAAGTGGCAGTCACCTGCTCGCCGACATAGACTTCGTTTTTATCGATCGTAGTCGTGAGGAAGATATTTCCGGCAACATCCTCGGCCGAGGGCGCGGGCGCTGACGCGACACGTTGCTGGGCTTGGCCGCGCGGTTGAGCGGCGGGCGCGAGGCTACCATCGACGACCTCGACTTGATAGCCGTCGCTGTGCTTAGTTTCGCCGTTCGCGGAAACAGGAAGCCTCGGCACCTGAAGGACTCCCTTGCGTTTAGGCGCGAGAATCAGGTTCGTCGTCACAGTTCTGCTCTGGCTTGTTCGGCCGTTGATTATCTGAAAGCTCGTGCTCGTGCTGGTTCCCGAATTCATAACCGCCCAATCGTCGTTGCCGTCGAAGCGGGGGTTGCTCAGGTTGTCGAGCTTGTCTCCGGTGACAATTATTGTCAGCGTGAGGTTGTCATCGACGCCCATTCGCGTTCGGTCAACATTAGCCACAACCGACCATTCGGCGAAGACCGAGGAGATCAGTAGTGCTAAGACTATGATATATTTAAGTTTAAACTGATTCATCACCAAGGCTTTTGGCTTCGGCGGCCGTCGCCGCCCTGTCTTCTCATCTTTTCCTGTTGAAGGTCCTCCTCGCTGTCCTTCATGGCGTCGAGCATCCGCTCGGCCTCCTCCTCGGACATCTCGCCGGGTTGCGGTTGAGGTTGTTGGCCTTCAGATTCCTGTTCTTCCTCAGAATCCTGTTGATCCTGCTCTTCCTGATTCTGCTCTTGCCGGTCTTGGCCTTCCTGCTGTTCCTGCTCGGACTTCTGTTGATCCTGTTGACTCTGTTCCTGTTGGCTCTGTTGCTGTTGGTCTTGTTGGCATTGTTGTTGTTCTTTGTCGGCGAATTCCTTCAAGATCGCTCGCGCCAGCTCGAGATTATACTTCGCGTCCTCGTTCGCGGGATCGAGCTCGAGCGATTTTTGATAATGAATTATCGCCCGTGGCAGAGAATCCGCTTGAAAGAAGGCGTTTCCGAGGTCGTATTGAATCTTGGCCTTCTCTTTTGGATCCTCCGCTGAGGTGAAGGCCTTCTCCAGCTCCTCTTGCACCCTCTCAAAATCCTTCAATTTGTATAGCGAACGGCCGACATTATGCCGAATAACCGGAGACTCCGGCTCGATTAAATTAGCCTTTTTGAATTTCTCGAGCGCTTCCTGATAATCTCCGCTCTCGTAGGCCTTAACGCCCTTGGAAACATCGCCGTAGGAACCGGCGAAGCATACAGCCGTCGCAAGCAGTAAAATCGAGAAACTACTCAGCCGCATGAACAACCACCTCCGGAACACGAGCCGCATGAACCTTGGCCACAACTGTCGCATTCGCATTTCGGCTTAGCCGTGACCGAGATCATCCTCTCGAGGGCGGCCTCACCGCAGTTCGGACATAAAAGCCCCGCGTCATCCCGCTTGGATTGCGTTAGCAAAAGCTCGCAACTCTTGCCACATGATCTGCAAATGTATTCGTATATCGGCATTTATTCTTCCTTACTCTAAAGAGCTTTTAAGCTCGCGCCTTTCATATAAAATCGCGGCGTATTCCGCGCCGATTATAAAGATATTCGCGGAATAAAACAGCCATAAAAATACTGCTACTAAAGTCCCGAGAGCGCCGTAAAGGGTGTTATATCCGGCGATATTAGCGATATACCATCCGAGCGCTCTGCGAGATATCTCCCAAAGAACCGCCGCCAGAAGGCCTCCGCGAAATGCCGTTCGCCAAAGAACCTTCGCTTTCGGGCCGACCTTGTAAATAATCGCGAACATGAGCATCATCAAGGCCGGCGGAACCAGCGAGAAAAACAGGTTCCAAAGCAGTGGTATTTTTGCAGGATTGATGCCAAAAATCCCCACAGACAGGTCGCTGACAATCGCCGCAATCACGGTTATCGCAATCGAGCCGAGTAGAATCAAGCCGGCAAAGAGCATGAACGAATAAACGATCAAGGTCCTCTTAAAAAAGCCGCGCCTGTCCGGCACCCGGAAAATGCGGTTCACAGCCATTTCAACTGTGTAAAAAACACCGCCTGAGAACCATACTAAAAACAAAAGACCGACACCGCCGATAACCTGCCTTCCCATAACGAGATCGCTCAGAACCGCCTCGATATCGATTGCCCCTTCGGGAAAAACACTACCGAGCTTGCCGAGGCTGGTCAGCGCGGAAACCGCGGCAGTCCGACTCCCGAGGATATAGCCGAAGACCGACAACCCAAGTAGCGTCATCGGAAGGACGCTCATCAGAAAGTAGAAACTCAGCGCGCTGGCAGTGATCATTCCGTCGTCGGCGATGAAGCGCTGAACAATCCTTCTCGCAGTCTTGAAGCCGGCGCCCGATGAAAGCCATATTTTGCGAAGAAGCCTCATCCTTCGAGTTCCGCTTTAATCGCCCGTTTAGCCGCCTTTTTCGAGCGCCGCTCGGGAAGCGCGCTCGCGATAACGAAGAACAGAATCGCCGGTATCAAGAACCATTGAAAGCGATCCTCGAAATTCGTGAAAATCTTGGCCTCGATCTGGGTTTTTTCCATACCGCTGATCGCCTTGATTATCTCGTTCAGCTCAGCCGAGCCGGGGCGCGCGGGGTAATACTTGCCCTCTGTGGCGAGCGCAATTCGCTGAAGCGTCACCTCGTCGAGCTTCGAGGTGACGATCTCGCCGTCCGAACCGCGGAGATAGCCGGTCTTGTTGCCGGACTTATCGACCGAGGGGATCGGCACTCCAGTCGGCGAGCCGATTCCGACGGCATAGATGATAATGCCCTCTTTGGCCGCGGCCTCCGCGGCGGCGACCGGGTCGCCCTCGTGGTCTTCGCCGTCGGTCAAAAGAAGGATAACCTTTTGGCGGCTGTCTTTTGTGACAAAGCCCTTGCAGGCGATCTCGATAGCGCGCGCGATGGCCGTTCCCTGCTGAGGGATAACACCGACATCGATGGCGTCGAGTATCATCGCCGCGGCGGCATAGTCGGTGGTCAAGGGCGAGGCGAGGAAGGCGTCGCCCGCGAAGGCGACTATACCTATTCGGTCGCCCTTAAGCCTGTCGATAAGGGTTTTCAGCTCGTGCTTGGCCTTCAGCATACGGTTCGGGGCGACATCCTCGGCGAGCATCGAGTTCGAGACATCGATAGCGACGATGAGGTCTATCCCCTCGCGCTTGACCTCCTCGAGCTTGGTCCCGAGTTGAGGGCGAGCCATCGCGAGGATAAGAAAGGCCATGCCGACAGTGAAGAGAACCCTTCGGGCGATCAGAAAGCCCTTGCTCCGGCTGGCTGTGAGTTTGCGGATAAGCTCAATCTCGCCGAACCTTGCGAGAAGGCTCTGCTTGCGTTTTTCGACAGACCAGAAAAACAGCGCCAACAAAGGGATTGCAAGCAGAAGATACAGAAATGTTGGGTTAGCGAATTTTACCATGATCCTCTTGGTGGTTTTTCGTTTTTGTCAATACTATCAAGGCGTGCGCGGCCAAGCGATTGATTCCGGGGAGCTTGACAAGTGCGCCGTCGAACGCATAGAGCACCGGCGATATCGCATCGAAGGCCTTAATTCTGCGAAGCCGCTCGAGTATCCCGAATCGCCGAATCTCGAGCGATCCGAAGACCTCGCCGAGCCGCTCGATCTCGTCGATTCGCAGGGCGCCGCCGCCGGGGGACTCCTTGCAGGCTATAGGCAGATAGCTCCGGAGCTTCAAAAAAAGCCTTCCGGCCTGAATCGGCTCCAAGAAGATCGCCCTGCCGCCCGGCTTCAGAATCCGCGCAAGCTCCGGGCCGGCGCTTTCGAGCGACAGATGATGAAGCGAAACCTGCCCGACAATTAGATCGAAGGCCTCGTCTGGAAAGCCCGTTTTCGAGGCGCTCTTAACGAAGGCCTCGACCCGGACGCCGTTAAGCTCAGCCGCGCGGAGAGTCAGCTCGCACATCTTCGGCGAGATATCGATAGCCGCGACCTCGGCGCCGGACATCGCGAGCCTGACCGCGGAATAACCATAACCTGAGCCGACATCGAGGACACTAAGTCCGCGAACCTCGCCTATCTCTCGCCAAAAGGCTCGGTGACGCGGCGGCATCGCCTCGTCGAGATCGACGAACAGGGCGCGCTCGCCCTCCTGCGAAAGGAACCGCTCCGCCTCGGCATCGAAATGCTCGGCCTCGAGCGCGTCGTGCTCGGACTCTTTGCCCGCGCGCTTAAGCGGATTGTCGTAAAGGCTCTCTATTTCGACTGTCTGAAGTGGCATTATGGCAGTTTTCTGAAAATCGTGTTGCTCAGCAGGATGTCCAATAAAAGGAGCAAAGCCCCGATCAGTATGAAGATCGGGAAAAGCTCGCGATATCGGGTGAAATGGTGAACCTCGATCTTGGTCTTTTCGAGTTTGTCGATCTCTTCGTAGATCTTGCGCAGGCTTTCGGTGTCGGTCGCGCGGAAGTATTTGCCTCCGCTAAGCTCGGCGATTCGCGTCAGCGATTGCTCGTCGATCTCGACCGGCATTCGGACATGGCGCGTCCCAAAGAAGGGGTCGTCCACCGGATAGAGGGCGTATCCGCGCCTTCCGGCGCCGATTGTGTAGATTCGGATTCCGAGCGCCCTCGCCGCCTGCGCGGCGGTGATTGGATCGACCTGTCCGCGGTTGTTGATTCCGTCGGTCAGGAGGATCATCACTTTCGACTTCGAGGTCGAATCGCGAAGGCGATTCAGGCCGGTGGCAATCGCTGTGCCGATAGCTGTGCCGTCCTCGATCTGGCCGATCTGCACGCCCTTGAGGAAATCCAGAAGGACGCCGTAATCCAAGGTCAGCGGGCACTGCGTGAAGGCCTTTGCGGCGAAGACCACGAGACCGATTCGGTCGTTCGCTCTGGCCTGAATGAAGTCCGCGGCGACGAGCTTTGCGGCCTCGATGCGGTTTTTCGGCTTGAAATCCTCGGCGCGCATCGAGCTCGAGATATCCAGCACCAGCATGATGTCGATTCCCTCGGTGAAGGTCTCCTCGCGAATCGAGCCGGAGCGAGGCCTCGCGGCGGCTATCGACAGGAATACCAACCCGAAAAGCTCCAGCCAAGCGAGTGCGGCGAAGGCCGCCGCCCTGCCGGAGATCTTCGCCCCGCGGACAAGGCCGATATTCGAGTATTTCAACGAGCCGCCGCGCCTTTTCCTGCGCCATATGAAAAGTGCTACCGCCAACGGCACCAGCAAAAGCCAGACCGGCGAGGCGAACTCGAAAATCCCTCCGACGAGTGGGCCGAACAGTGCGTTCGCGGCCTTATTGATGAAGTCGGCTATCACTTCTCGACCTCCTCTCCGCTCGGCGAATTGCCTTCGGGAACGGGCGCTTCCTTCGGCTCCTCGGGTTTCGTGCGCTCGACGAACTCGCGCGCAGTCTCTATAACCTCGCTGTGCCACTCCTCCGGCGGGACGAGCTTCGCGAACTTGACGAGGTCGCAACGATCGAGCAAATCTTTCAAGTTGTCAATATCGGTCGCGTGGATCGGGAATTTCGAGTTCGACAGGTTGAATATCGTCTCGGAGGTCGAAAGTTCTAAGGCTTGAACGCCCATTCTTCCCTCGATATACTCGCGGAGAATCTCTGAGAGGCGCGTATAGAACTTCTTGAACTCGCGGTTCGCGATCCAGCCCTTCGCGACGAGCGCGGCAAGCTCGGCCAGCGCGGCCTCATGCGGCGGAAGCGGCGGCGCGGAAAGGCTGAATATCGCGCCGATAGAGCCTTTGCGCCTTCTCCAATAGATGAACCCGACAACAAGCCCCGCCAAAACCAGCGCGATCACGCCGAGGCCGATCCAGAACCGCGCGCCGCGCTTGATTTTCGTGGGCTTGGTGATGTCGCGGAGCATCTCCTCCTTGGCCATCTGCAAAATCCGGCCGGCGGCGATCTGCTTCTCCATACCGGCCAGCGAGGTGTCGGACTCGGCAATAGCACGGATCTTGCTCCAGTCGGCCTCGGAGAGAAGCGACTTCACCGTGATCTTGATCGGCTCGGTCCGCAGGATGACAGTCGTGTCCTCGGCGGAATCGAAATAGGCGATAGCTGTCGGCGGGATAGTCCATTCGCCGACATCGTAGGTGCTGATGAAATAGGTCGAGGTCTCGCGGACCTTTCCGCCCTCGATATCGACGGGGTCGCCCATCTCGAAATCGACTATCTGGAACTGCCCGAGCTCGGCCGCCGCGCCGGGCCATGCGATGGAAATCCCCTTCTCGCGCGTGATCGTCACGGTGTAGGTGATATAATCGCCGATTGTGATATTCGTCGGCCGAGCGGTTGTCTCGATTGAGGCCTTTTGGCCGAAGACCGCGACTGCCGCGAGAACCGAGGTGTAAAAGTATCTTTTAAATTTCTTACTCATGCTCTCACTCACCGGTTTCAATCATATTCTCCGGAAAAAGCTGAACCTTCTCGGCCTTAAGAAGCTCGTCGAAAAGGCCCTGCTGAAGCTCGGACATCCGTTGATAGCGAAGGCTCTGCTCGACCTGCGCGCGCACTTCTTCAAGCGGCTGATCGCCGAACTCGCTCTTGTGCATTTTGTAATACACCTCGATATCCGAGGCGGAAACCTCCGCCCTGTCGGCGATCCTGTCCTTGAAGAAGGCCGCGATGATGACATTCTTCCGCGCCGACTCGAGCTGATCGACGATCTCGGGGCGCTGGTCATAGCCGGCACGAAGCGCCGCGTCGAAAAGAAGCTGTTGGCCGACATAATCGTGGAGGAACCTTCCGCGCGCGGCCTTGTCCGCGAACTGCCCGGCGACCTCCGCCGGAAGCTCGTCGAGCGCTTTCTCGACCTCGTCGGCGGTGATAACCCTATCGCCGATTTTGGCGACTATCTTCGCGGTATCACCCACCGACTCCAAGGGTTTTCCAAGCGAAACCGAGCGCTGGAGGATGCTTTGCGCTTGGCGGGTTTTGCCCATCTTGTCGAGCTGGGCGATCAGCTTGCGGTTGACATCGTCGATGAGCGGGTGATTCGGGTGAAGTTGCAGGATCTGCAAAAAGGCGGACACCGCCGAGGCGGGATCGTGGAGCTTCTCCGCGCAAATCGTGCCTATCTGATAGAGAATACTCCCCTCGTCGCGGTCGGAAAGCCTGTATTCATCGAGGATTCGGCGATACTCCGCGACGGCTTGGGAATAAAGCTCGCTGTCGGCGAGTTTCACCGCGTAGGTCTTCGCCTCATCGAGGCTCATACGCCTCGGCGCCGGCGAGATCAGCACGAAAATCAGAGCCAACGAGGTCGCGATCGTCCCGAGAAGACTGCAATACAGCGCTATTCTTATTGTCCTGCATGTATCAGTGGCTTTTTCCATTGTTTCACCGCCTAATATCTCGAGGCCCGTTTCTTGAAGAAGGCCGTTAACTCGTCGAGATAGGGCTTGTCGAGCCTTATGTCGATATGGTCTAACCCTATGCTCTTGAATATCTTATCGCGCTTGAGCTGTGTCTCGGTGACATTGAGACCGAAGGCCTTGCGAAGGTTCGAGTCCGAGGTGTCGATGAGGATTGTCTTTCCGGTCTCGGCGTCCTCGAGCTCCAGAAGGCCGATATTCGGCATTGCCTCCTCGCGCGGGTCGGTAATAACAATCGGCACGAGGTCGTGTTTCTTCGCGGCGATAGTCATCGCCTTCTCGTAACCCGCGCCCATGAAGTCGCTGATCATAAAGACGATCGCCTTACGCTTGGCCATTCGGTTGAGATACTCCAGCGGAAGCGCGAGGTCGGTTTGCGTGTCCTGCGGCTCGAAATAGAGTAGCTCGCGAAGTATCCGAAGGACATGCTTTCTGCCCTTTTTGGGCATAATCGACTTCTCGATCTTGTCGGTGAACATTGTCAGTCCGACGAGGTCGTTGTTGTCGATTGCCGAAAAGGCGAGCAGGGCGGAGATCTCGAGCGCAATATCGCGCTTCATACTCGTCGCGGTTCCGAACTCGCCGGAGCTGGAAACATCGACCATGAGAAGCACAGTCAGCTCGCGCTCCTCCTCGAAGACCTTGACATGCGGGCTTCCGGTTCGCGCGGTGACATTCCAGTCGATATTGCGGATATCATCGCCGACGACATACTCGCGCACCTCGGAGAACTCCATTCCGCGGCCCTTGAACACCGAGTGATACTCGCCGGAGAAGATATCGTTCACCAGCCGCTTCGTGCGGATATCGAGCCTTCGAATCTTTTTGATTATATCTTTTGGGACCATAATTCTAACTTGGGTTTAAAAATACCACCAGACTGCGACGGTTGCGCCGTAGGGTGCCGTAGCCTTTGGAAAATGGAAGGTCGATTCGGCGGAACCGTCGGTGTCCACGATATTGAACTCCATGCCCGTAGTGAACCCGAGGGCAATATTGACATTTTGAACCCCTACCTCTTCGAGGAAGACCTCGACGCCCATGAAGGCCCCCGGCCGGAGGCTCATTGTGTTGACAGTGTAGTCGCCGGCGCCGAAATCGAAGTCCTCGGTCAGGTATTCCAAATCCAACTGGGGCTTGACGACGAAGGCGATGTTTTCCTCAATACGAATCGGGATATTGTATCCGACAACACCGCCGAGGCCAAAGCCGAGCCCGCCAGTCGTATTCTTGTAAAACTCGGGGATTCGGACCGCCAAGTCGAGGCTTTTATAACCGGCGAAGGGGATTCTGTATCCCACTGACAATGGCGCGTTCGTGACGCCGACAGCCGGGCCGAGCCTCGGAGGGGTAGTCTCGGTGGCGTCCTCCGCCGAAAAGGTCGCAACGGCCAATAAAATAATAATCGCCGCTATTTTTTTCATTTCACTCCTCAAACGATGAAGTTGCCCCGCAGTTCGCTCGAACTGCCGGGACTTTGGTTATTCGGGACGAACAGCCTGCCCTTGCCCGCTCGCTTGGCCTTATACATCGCCTGATCGGCCTCGTTCAGAAGCTCGTCCGAGGTCATATTCGGCCGCCATTCGTAGATTCCGAGAGAGGCCGAGATACCGCCCTTTACAAAATACCTGTGAATCCGCGTGGCGATCTCAATCGCGCTTTCGTAATCGATATCCTTCAGGATAGCGACGAACTCGTCGCCGCCGTAACGAAAGCCGACGCCCTTGCCGGACAGAGCCGTTTTCATTATATCCGCGGCGTTGCGAAGAAGTCTGTCGCCACGCCTGTGACCGAATTTGTCGTTGTATTCCTTCAGCTCGTCAAGGTCGATGAACACAATCGAGATATTGTTTTTGCCCAAGGCTATCAGCCGATCGAGCTTTTCATAGAGAAGAAAAGAACTGAAAAGCCCGGTAGTCCTGTCGATATCGAGCAATTCCTTTAGGTTTCTCGATTGGTTCGCGCTCTTCGCGAGGGCAAAAAGCCCGAAAGCGCCGATTAGCAGTATCGAGATCGATGAAACTAAAAGATATAATCCCGCTTTATTCGATGGAAGAACCTGCCCGAGAGAAAAGAGTATCGCAAATAGGACAACGCATATCCCGATCAGCCATTGCACCATCGACGGCGTTTTGAGGCTCGACTCGTCGATCGGCACGGTGGCCAAATCAAAGAAGGCGCGATCCCATGCGTTTTCTTCGCGTTCCGCTTTAACCGGTTTTTTTGTGGTTTCTTCCATAAATCTCGAATATATCTCTTAAAATCAAGGCACCTCGACCGCGCCGAGAACCTTACGGATAACATCCTCCGCGGTAATCTCCTCGGCCTCGGCCTCGTAGGTGACGATCACCCTGTGGCGAAGGACATCCATCGCTATCGTCCGAATATCCTCGGGTGTGACGAAACCTCGGTGTTGAATGAAGGCGTTCGCCTGCGCGCAACTCCGAAGATATAGTGTAGCTCTGGGGCTTGCGCCGTATTGGATGAGCTCGCTAAGCTCGTCGAGGCCGAAATGCGAGGGATTCCTCGTCGCAAAGACTAAATCGAGGATATAGGTCTCGATCTTCTCATCGACATAGATGTCGCGAACCGTCGCCCGCGCGCGGATAATATCTTCGGGCTTAACGACTGCGTTCGCCTTAGGCTGTTGGATTTGGCCGTGAAGGCGCATAACCTTGCGCTCGTCGTCGCGATCGGGGTAGTTGACGATGACCTTCATGAGGAACCTGTCAACCTGCGCCTCGGGTAGCGGGTAGGTTCCCTGTTGCTCGATGGGGTTCTGGGTCGCGAGGACCATGAAGGGATTCGGCAGAGGGAAGGTTTCGTCGCCGATTGTCACCTGCCGTTCCTGCATAGCCTCGAGCAGTGCGGATTGGACCTTTGCGGGTGCGCGGTTGATCTCGTCGGTCAGGATGATATTCGAGAATATCGGGCCCTGCTTGGTCGTGAATGTCCCCTTCGCTTGGTTGTAAACCAGTGTTCCGATGATGTCCGCCGGAAGCAGATCGGGCGTGAATTGTATCCGCCTAAAATCGGCTTGAATAATATCGGCGAGGGTCCGAACCGACAATGTCTTCGCGATTCCGGGGACGCCCTCGAGCAACACATGGCCGTCGGCGAGAAGGCCGATAATCAAGCGATCCACCATATGCCTCTGGCCGACGATTACCTTTGCGAATTCGCGGCGGATATCGTCTATGAATTGCGATTCCGCGGCGATCCGTTCGTTCAGTTTAGTGATTTCTTCGTTCATAATACCTCGCTTCGAAAGGTTTTATGCGCCTTATTTTGTTTCTTCATTCTCTTTGTTTTTAAGATAGACTTTCTCGCCGTATGCGAGTAGGGTCTCGAGCGCCACCTCGATAGTGTCGCGATCGTCCGGTGTCGCCCTTTGTGCGGCGAAACGGATCTGCTCGCAAAGCCCGAAGGCGTGATCGATGTTCTTCGCAACGGCGGCCGGAACGCCCTTGCCCTCGAGCGCCGCGACAACCCCCTTCTGCGTCAGCTGGGACGAATCGATTCCATATCGATCATTTATATAGTTGTATAGGACGCGCGAGGCGTCGTCGATATATTTCGCGATATTTGTCTCGCGATTATTCTTAAGATTAGCCAATCTCTGGCGGGCGATCGCTTCGGGCGCTTCGGGCTCGGCCTCGACCTCGGTGGTTTTAACCTGTGCCCTTTTAGACAAGATGAAGGCCAAAGTCGCACCGGCGCTAACGACGATCAGAACTATTAACACGACAACCCAATCGATTCCCTTAGGGGGGATCACCGGCTCGGAGATCTTCACCTCGAGCCTGTTTGTGGCCAAAGTCCGGCTCTCGCCGTTGGGGACATAAACATATTGAACGCGGAGCGGGTTTATATAGGCCATGCCGATCGAGATCGGTGTAAATGTATATTTGTATTGTTTAATCAGCTCCGTGCCGCCATCGCCGCGCTCCGTGCGATTTGCCTGCGCCGTCGCGACAAGCGAGAGATTGCTCACAGGTGGGATCCCCGGCTCGGCTATCGCATAATCGTCGGGATTGCCGCGAAGCCTAAGGCTGACAGTGAAAACGAGCGTGTCGTTCTGCGCGAGCGAATCGGCGGAAAGCTGGCCCTCGATCTCTATATCGCCCCATTCGGGGACTGCGACGAGACTGTCCTGCGCAATCAACGATACAACCGAAAAAAGTATGATAAAGATTACGGCCATATTGACCTCCAAGGTCGATATTTCCTTAACTTGGGAAAAGCCGTCCCGAAAAGCGCTAATGTTGATAGCGTCCGCCGCATCTTTCGCAATCCTCATTTGCCGCGATCGAAGACGGCTTTCCCGTTTTCGGTAGCTCGAATGAATCCCAAGGAGCGATATCCAATCGAACGAGCTACCATTTTCCAAACTCAAATCAAAAAGCACTCAAACATTATAATCGCTAAATGAATCGACTATACTAAACTCCATCAAACCTCACTTCTGACAGCGGGCCGAGTCAACTTCAATATCTTCGCAAGCTCGACGAGATCGATAGGTTTGCCTAAAAAGGCATCCGCCCCCAAAGCTATACTCTCTATGCGTTTATCCTGAATATCCCGAGCGGTCATCACTATCGTGAACATCTCAGGAAAGTCCTGTTTTATCCTCTTCAAAAGCGTAAGCCCATCGACCCCGCCCTGAAGATTAATATCAATAAGCGCCGCGTAAAAGCCCCGCCCCAACTCCCTCTCGAAGTCCACGGCATTCCTAACACATACGCACCCGATGTCGTAACTATCGAAAAACTCACACATCGATGCCGAGGCATTAGTATCATCTTCGATAATTAATATTTGATCCATACTTTTCATCTCAAGGCTTCTTTTGCAAACATAATGCCAAACCTATCTTTTTATAACTAATGAGGTTGCTTTCATTATTATATATGCATCTACATGCATCGTAATGCGGTTTGCCATATTGGCAAATACCCCCCCAACATGGGGGGCGTCGCGCGCCGCGCCCTCGGCGCGGCGTGACGAGTCGGCCGGCATAAAACATAGCTTTTAAAGACAATAGTCCGCCGGCCGACTCGTTGGCCCCCTCCTCGAAAGGCGGACAGACTATCGCTTAAAGGTTTATTTCCCGACGCCTTTCGAGGAGGGGGCTCCGACGCCCCCCGGCACAGTGGGACTTTACAGAGAGTGGTATTTCCAACCTGCGAGAACTTCGCGGATATATTCGACGATATATTCGATAACGGCTTCGGAGTATTTTTCCGCTTCGGTCTCGTCGAAGCGGGGCATTCCTTGGCCCTCTTTGTAGAGGAGAATCGATCCGGCATTTGGGTAGGGATAGACGCCGTCGCGGACGAGGAAGGCGGATTCGGGAGTGGCTTGTTCGGGCTTGACGAGGGATTTATCCGCCGCCATCACCATATATGTTTCATCGAGGCCGCAGTGGCCGCCGGCCTCGCCGAGTAGCCTTTCGGTCAGCGGTTCGCAGAACTGCCACCAATGAACGACAATGCTCTTGCCGGAGGTCTTTTTCCAGAGGTTTTGCGCGACTCGCGCGAGCTCGGCGATATGCCCGCCGTGGCCGTTCATGAAAACGATATACTCGAAGCCGTTTCGTATGAGCGACTCGGCGACATCGAGCGTGTAGCTCTCGAAGCTCTCCGGCGAGACAGTCATCGAGCCGGCGATCGGGAGCAATGTCCGCGTGATGCCGTAGTTAATCGAGGGCGCAACCAGTAGGTTCAGTTGTTCGGCGAGCCTTTCCGCGATGAACTCGGGAATCGTGACATCGGTTGCGAGGTTGGTGCAACCGTGCGCCTCTATAGTCCCGATCGGAAGGATAACGCCACTGCTTTCTTTGACGGCCTCCTGAAACTCGCGCCAATTCAATCTGCCGATACTTCTTTCCATAGTATTACTCCTTGAATGCAAGCAAATATCTATCTTTCCCTGCAAGATCACGGAAGATTTTCGTTTTTGAAAAACCCTTTGTAAAAAGTCCCGAGGTCTCCACGGCTTTTTTCTCGTGGATCTCGATCAGAATAAAACCCCCGCTCTTTAGGCCATTTTTCGATATATCGATTATCTTCCGAATCTCGCGAAGGCCGTCTTCGCCGCCGTCGAGGGCCTCGGGCGGATCATAGCGAACCTCGCGCGGAAGCTCGGCCATCTCGCTCGAAAGGATATAGGGCGGATTGCCGATCACAAAATCGAAACGCTCTTCGCCGGCCTCGAACTCCGAGGCCGGCAGAAGTTCGAGCCTGTCTTCGACTCCGTGCTTCGAGGCATTTTTTCTCGAAAGCTCGAGCGCTAAGGGATTTACATCGATAGCGACCATCCTAAGCTGAGGCCTCTCGCAAAGAAGGCTGACCGAGATCGCGCCGCTCCCGATTCCAAACTCAAAACCCACTGCGGGGTAATCCGCTAAATATCTCAAGGCTAATTCCACAAGCCCCTCGGTCTCAGGGCGAGGAATAAACACCCCCCGCTCGAACGCGAATGCCCTGCCGAAAAAATCCCATTCGCCCAAGACAAGCTGTAGCGGCTCGCCGTCGAGTCTGCGGTCAATATATCGATCGACTTGTTCCGTCTTCGAATCGTCATAATCGACCTCGTTGAAAAGACCTATAAAGGCCTTCCCGAATACGAACTCGACTATCCAGCGAGCCTCGAGTTCGGGGCTTTCGACTCCCCCGTTCCGAAGGCGCTCCTCGGCTATAGCCAATATCTCGCGTATTTTCAAATATTCCCCGGCATCTTGCGCAGTTTTTCGCGAACCCGTTCGAGGTTGACCGCGCCGGAATAATCGACTAAAATCGTGTTGAAATAATGCCTCGCGCCGTCGAGGTCGCCGCTTTCGAGGGCGGAGTCGCCGAGGAGTTCTAAGGCCTGCGCGGCGTGATAGCCGTCTGGGAAGACCTCGGAAATCGATTTTAGATCGGTTCGATAACCAAGCTCATCGCCCATGCGGAGTTTCAGGTGCGCGCGCTCCCACAGGAGCAAATCCGCCCATGGTTCCGAGGAGTGTTTATCTATGAGTTCGTCGAATCCCGTCAGGGCGTTTTTTAATTCGCCCTTGCGAAGTTCCCTGAAGGCCGAGGCAATTTGCCCGAGGTCGCCGCTTTTCGAGGCGTCGGCGAAGAGGGCAAGATACTCGACAGCGTCGTTGGCCTCCTCGGATTTTGGGAAACCGATCGCAAGGTCTTTGAAAATCGCTCCGGCGGTATCGGTTGCGCCGCGGAAGAAGGCCAGTTCGCCAAGGCCGAACAGCGCCCATGGATCGTCCGGAGAGACAGCCCGCCTTTGGCGAAGCAGTCCTTCGGCGGACTCGAAATCGTCGCTTTGGAAATACACCTCCGCGAGGCCTCGGAAGGCAGGGCCGGTCTGCGGAGCCCTCGGATAGGACTTTATCGCCTCTTCGAAATAGCCGCGCGCGGTCTTCGCGTCGGCCTTATCCTCGAGATATATCGTGCCGAGTAGCGCAGTCGCCTCGGCGGCGATATTCGGCGACTTCGATTTCGTAAGAGGGGTGAGCGTTTTAATCGCCTCGTCAACGCGCTTTGTCGCGCGGAGTGAATAGGCCATCGTCAGATTCGATTCCTGCGAGAAGCGCGGCTCCGCGTCGGCGAGGTATTCGCCGGCGGTAATCACCGCCGAATGAGCGCCAGCGGCGAGCGCCTCCCTCATGAAACCGACGAGGAACAACCCCTTCATGCGCCGCTTGCTCTCGGCCTCGATCAGGCTCTTTACCGCGGAAACATAATCCCCCTGCCGAACACGCAGTCGCGCGAGCATCTGGTCGATCCGGTCACCCTCTACGCCCTTGTCCTTGAGCTTGGTGACAGCCGCGACAAGCTTTTCCAGCTGGTCGGGATCTGCGGAGACCTCGTTCATGCGCCGCTCGATATCCGGGAACCTGTCGGGATATTCGCCGAGATAGAGGGCGTATTCGTCTGCGGCCTTCGGCCAGTCGTTGGCGACCTCGTGAATCGAGGCGATTTCGAGGGCGAAGGCGGCCTTTCTGCCGCTCTGCTTTCTCGCTGAAAGGAGCAGTTCGGCGGCCTCGGCGCTGTATCCCCAAGCCATATAGGATTTGAAGATCGCCAGTATCTTCGCCTCATCCGCAGGGGCCAAATCGACCGCTGTCTTGAAGGCCTTTTTCGCCTTGTCGGCTTGTCCCGAGGCGAGTGCGATTTCGCCGAGTTCGATCCATAATCCAGCGTCATTGGGACTCACAGCAAGCTCGGCTTCGACAATCCCAAGAAGTGCTTCGTTGTCCTTGAGCGCCCTATAGGTTTGCTTCAGGAGCAATCGCAGAGATAAGTCGTTCGGGTTCGTGGCGAGAAGCGGCTCGAGGATCTCCCGCGCTTCGGCAAACTTCCCCAACGCGACATAACGGCGGGAAAGCTCGATATCGCGGGCATTATCCGCGAAAAGCCCGAGGGCGAGAGCGGTCAATATTACAAGGATTTTGAATACTCTATTTTCCATCTATTCTCTGTCCTTCGGGATTATCCTCGCGGAGGGCCTTGAAGTAGTCTTTAATCAAGCTCTCGTATTCCTTTGGGTAGGGCTGGTTCAATGCCCTGAGGAGCTGTTGCTGAAGCATATCCCTTCGCTCGCCGAGGTCTTCGGGCAGGCTGTCCGGGCTACGGCGGAGGATATTTTCGCCGGTTTTGCTCATGCGCCGTTCCTCGTATTCCTGCCGATGAAGCGATTTTTGCACATCGAGCATACGGCTCAAGATTCGCTCTTGGCGCTCGAGTGTGCGCTGGTCGGCGCTACGGTTTCGGAGGTCCTTGACGACCTCCTCCATCTCGCTGACGATATCGTCCATTCGGCCGGCGATCTCCGACCTGCCGGCGGCCTCCTTGGCCAGCTCCTGAACGCTCTTTTTGACCGCCTCCTGCTCCGCGGCGAGGCGCGCCGCGGCGGCCTGCTGGTCGAGCGACATCCCGCCGGGTTGCACCTGTTGGCCTTGGCCCTGAACCATCGGCATAGTCATCGAGTTGATCTGCCCCTGTTTGTCGCACATCCCCTGCATCTGCTGGAAGAAGCTCTGCGAGCCGCTACAGCTCGATGAACTGCCCATCTGATCCATTGTTTCGAGGAGCTTCTCCGCGGCGATATTCATCGAGGCCATCGCCTCGAGGCTCTTCGGGTGGGCGCTATAGCCCCTGCCGGCGGCGAGTTCGGAGAGCATATCGGCGACCTGTTTGTTGGCATTGCCGAGCAGTGCGCCGATACTCGGCGGAAGGTTGAAATTCTTCTGCGCGGCGGCCATGACATCGGCGGTGACGCGGCCGAGGGCCGAGCTGATCTGTGTGCCTTCGGGCAGAAGCCCGCGGGCTATATCGAAGCTCCGAAGGTCGAGGGCGAGCTTCGAGCCGAGCGACTCTTGCCTCGAAGAAAGATCGAGCAGTTCGAATACCGCCTTGCGCATCGCCGCGATAAGCTCCGCCGATATCTGTTGTTGCATTTGCTGTTGCATCTGGGCGAGTTGCTTTTGTATCTGCTCGAGCTGGTCGGAAAGCTCCTTCGATTGGGCTTGGCACTGTTTGGCCGCGCCGGACTGCATCGAGCCCTTGCATTGGCCGGATTTCTTGCTCGGGCTGTTCTGCTTCATTGCGTCGGAGATCTGCTTTGCGTCCTCGGAGGGCATATCGGAGAACTCCTCCATCATCTTGGCAAGCTCCTCGGTGCCCTTTTCGAGTAGCTCGCTACCCTTGGTCACCCTGTCCTGCATCCGCTCGAGGTCTTCTTTGGATTTGTTGCCCTTTTCGAGGCCCTCGCCGATCTCCTCTTGCATCTCTTTGAGTTTGTCGGCGAGGTTCTTCATATCCTCGATGCGTTGCTCGATCTGCATTCGCTTGAGCAGTGAAAGCGTCCTTTCGAGGCGCTCCATAAGCTCATCTTGGCTCATCTGGAATTGCTCGGCGGCGCGCTTGAGCTCCTCGGGGTCCATCGAGTCGAGGGCTTCCTGAAGCTTCTTCATCGCCTCGCGCATCTCCTCCGTGGCGACCTCGTCGAGGAGTTTTTGAATCTCCATCATCTTTTCGATTATCTCCGAGGCGGCCATCTGCTGATCGACCACCTTGTCGGTGGTTTGCTGGTAGTCCTCGGCGGCTTTCTCAAGTTCCTCGAGGAGTTGCTCCTGCTTTTGAAGTGCCTCGCGAAGGTCCTCGCGCTTTTCATAGCTGACCTCGGGCTCGGAGCGAAGTTCGCGTGTCACTTGGGCAAGCTCCTTCGAGAGATCGCGCTCTTGGCGCGCAATCTCCTGCATATCGAAAACCTGCATCTCGCGTTCGTCGGCAATCTCCTCGAAGATCTCCTCGATTCCGGGGAAGCGCGCCGAATAGACCTTGCTGGCGTCCATCTTGGGGCCGGTCAGCGCGTCGTTGTCGTAGGCCTCGACCCAATATAGAATGATATCCTCCGGCTCAAGGTTGTAGGGATCGAGGTCCCAAAGGTAATTTATCCCGACCTGCCTTAGGCCGGCGACCTCCGCCGGAATGCGCGTTCTGACGGTGTCGTTCTGCGAGCTTTGGACAATATGAGCGACGACGAATTTCGAGAAGCCGTAGTCGTCCTCCGCGATGAACGATAGCGGTATCTTCAGCTCCTCGGTGAGCTGGATATCGACTGCGGGCGCGGTGATCTCGACCGAGGGGAACTCGTCCATACGGACGCGGATCGGGTATTCGATGGGGTCGTCGTTCTGAAGGCCCTCGGCGTCGAGCACCGCGATATGATAGCTGAAATTCTTTGTCGCGCCGAAGCTCGCTTTGCCGGTTTTGTCCTCGATTGTCAAGGCTCGTTCGGTAGTGTCGGAAAAGACAAGTGCTCCCGAGGCGATCTCCTTCGAGAAGCGCGCCTCGATCGAGACCCTCGTGCCGTAGGGCACATCGATAGAGCCTTCGTTCTCGTCGAGGCGTTGGGACGCGAGGCCTGTATGGGCCGGGAAATTTAGGGTGATAATCATATTCACTATTCGCGGCCGGTCAACGACCTCGACCTCGAACTGCTTGCTGACAAAATCCCCGCCCTCGACGCGGTAGGTGAAGTCGCGCTTGACATCCTCGAAGGCGAAGCCCCATTCGCGGTGGCTCTTCTCGACCTTGACCGCCGGATAGCCTCGTTCCTCGCGCTCGCCCTCGAACCTGCGGTAGATAGTCACTTTCTCGGGGAGTTTTCCCGCGGCCTCGATCTCGACCTCGAGCGTGGAGTATTTCGTGATTTGAGTGTCGCCGGGGGAGATTTTGAGCGAGGTCATAGTCGGGCGGGGGATATGCGCGAAGGGCCGCATCCCGCGAATTAGTCCCTCGCGGAATGTCGCCGGGAACGCTGTGAAAAGCCCGAGCGACAATATCAGCGCCAGCCCGAGAAAGGCGGCGTTCTCGCGAAGCGCCGAGACAGGGGCGATCTTGCCCGGCCTCAGGCCATCGATAGACGAACCGGCGTCGATAATCGCGGCCTCGACGAGTTGCTTCGAGTAGCCGAGCCGGTCGGAATCGACAGCCAAGAGATCGAACGAGGATACAAGCCTCGTTTTGATCTGCGGATAGGCTGATTCGAGGGCGATCGCGACGAAGCGCAGGCTCGGTCGCTTCAGCACCGGCCAAACGACCCACCTGATAATCGATAATATCGAAACCGCCATCCACGCGAAGAATAACACGCTTCGAGCGGCCGAGTTCATGAAGAAAAGACCGTTCAGCGCGGACAGCGCCAGCGCGGAAAGGATCACCGACGAAAGGGCGACTATCGCCCCGCCGCCGGCCTGCACCGCGGTGAATGAATTTTGCCCCGAACGAAGGAAGCTGAATATTTTGCGCCGCGCCTCGGTCATAGTCTCGTCAACGCATAAACGATGATGTTCGTGCCCATACGGAGCGCCGCCTCGCGCTTCTCGGGGGGGTCGTTGTGCACCTCGGGGTCTTCCCAGCCGTCGCCGAGGTCGGTTTCATATGTGTAGAAAACGATGAGCCGCCCTTCGTGGAAGAGACCGAAGCCCTGCGGGGGCTTGCCGTCGTGCTCGTGTATCTTCGGAAGGCCCTGCGGGAATTTGTAGAAACAGTGGTAGATCTCGTGGTCGAAGGGCAGTTCCACCAGCTCTTTATCTGGGAAAATCCGCTTCATCTCGCGGCGGAAGGACTGGTCCATGCCGTAGTTGTCGTCGGCGTGCAGAAAGCCGCCGTTGGTGAGATACTCGCGCATTCGGGCAATCTCTTTCTCGCCGAAACGGACATCGCCGTGGCCAGTCATATAGATGTAGGGATAGTTGAAAAAGTCGTCGTCGGTCGGCTGAACATACTTGCCGGTGTGAACCGCGGGGATTCCCGCATTCTTCGCGACATAATCCAGCAGATTCGGAAGCGAGGAGGGATTGGCATACCAGTCCCCCGAGCCGCTATACTTGAGGCGCGCAACAGTGAACGGCACCGCCTGCGCCTCGGCGGAGTAGGCCGCGGTCGCGAGAACCGCGGTCGCAAGTATAATTGCGCTAACTTTTATAACTTTCATATCCTGTAAACATCTTGCATTTTTCATACCTAAATAGGCCTGAGAATTATATCTATTATAATTACCATGTCAAATACCCATTCCGCGCGGGTTCGGTTGACAGCCCACCCAATCTTGTGAGGTTATCCGCTTGTCGGCTGATAATTTCCAATTCGTTGGATAAATCGCGCGGAGTATCGGTCGTTTCTTTCGAGTGGTCGAGGGGAAATTGCGCGTGGTGGGCCGTATCTCTCGGGTGGTCGGGCGTTTTGATCGAGTGGTCAAAGGAGTTGATCGAGTGGTCAGCCGTTCCGATTTGAATCGGAGCGCTCAACCACCGGCGCGGAACCCTCGACCACCGGCTCGGCGCGTTCGACCACCGGCGCGGCGCGCTCGACCACCGGCGCGGAGCGCTCGACCACTGGCTCGGCGCGTTCGACCACCGGCGCGGAGCGTTCGACCACCGGCTCGGAAAGCATAAAAAAGCCCGATCCGTTCGCGAATCGGGCTTTCATGTAACCCGGAGAGGCCGGGATTCGAACCCGGGGTCCCCGTAGGGGACAACGGTTTTCAAGACCGCCCCGTTAAACCGCTCCGGCACCTCTCCAGTATATTTTATCTGAATATGCGAGGCATATTCGATCGGCCGCTCCGGCACCTCTCCAGTATATTTTATCTGAATATGCGAGGCATATTCGATCGGCCGCTCCGACACCTCTTTAGTATATTTTATTTGAATATGCGAGGCATATTCGATCGGCCGCTCCGGCACCTCTTTATTTTATTTGAATATGCTCGGCCGCTCCGACACGAGCATTCGATCATCTTGGAGGCAATCGCCTCGCAAGCCTCATTTCATCTGCACTCAACCAAACAGCCCGTAGCGATTCTAATAAACGGATAAACCGATCTCGCCACGCCCTCCCCCGACTCCGAGGATCGAATTCCCGGCACAAATCCGAAAGCTATCAAAAACCTCGGGCACCGAACAGCCCACCGCTCGATTTCACCGCAAAAAAATACCCGTCGAGGGCGGGCGTGTCAAGCTCAATCGAATTCGAGCGCGTGTTAATTCGTCGGGAATTGGCCGTAATCGACGGTATCCGAGTTGAAAACACCGGCGTAGTAATACGGCACGCCGTTTACCACAGCCTCGTAGTTGATCAGCTTACGCGTTCCGTCGTAGATACATCCGCTGATCTCGATATCCTTGCGAACTCCGGCCGGCTCCCAACAGCGCTCCTCCTCCATCGATTTGACGAGGCCGTAATACCAATAGCTATAATAGGTTATATTCTTAACTTCGCGATAAACCGTGATATTGTCGAATTCGATACGCTCGTTGAAGCTTCGGCAAAGGCCGCCCGAGGATTCATTGTAATCGGTTATAACCGATTTCGCCGTTCCGACAGGGTCTTCCGGTGGGACGATATAGATCGAGGGCCGGTTGTCGTCTATCTCCAAGCGGACATCGCCGGGCTTGATCTCCGGGGCGGTTCCACAACCGGCGACAAGGGCGCAAACCATCGCGATTACTATCAAAGCAAGCGGCTTCATTTAGGTTCGATTGGTTCGTAGTTGCGTTCGTAGCCGTCATACACGATGGATGTATCCTTCGGGCCGATCTCCTGCTTTCGTTTGCGAATAAGGCCGGAGAAGGGCTTGTTCTCTTCGGTGCCCTTCGGTTTCAGTTTCGAGCCGAGGATATATATAATTATAGCAATGGCATAGGGGATATATTTAACAAACCCGAGATCATTACCCTCGTTCTCGCCGGCGAAAACCTGTCCGCAGAATACGAGGAGCAGAAAAACGATAATGAGTTTTAACCTTCTCATAACGGCCTTTAATTAAGCTCATTTATGATATTATAACCGAATGTCGGTCAATTTCAACAAATAATGAAAAAAACACAGGCCCTTTCAGCAATCGGGGCCTCTTGAAATTGAAGGGCAACAAAAAAACCCCCGCTTTCGCAGGGGTTGTTTGTTAATTAACCCTTTTTCTTCGGGGTTTCTTTCTGCCCTTTTGCCGGTGCGGCTTCCTTCTTCGGTGCGGCTTTCTTGGCCATTTTTTCTCCTTTTATATTGTTACAACTACGCGACAGGCCTAATAATCCGTATCGCGCTCGTAAAAATTATCATCCGCGGCGTCCTCTTCGTCGTCGAAATCCTCCGATAACGGATAATATCCGGCGGCCTCGAAATATTTGGAGTCGAGCTCCCAAAGCGCGTCGAGAACCTCCTTCATTTGTTTTCTGCTGAGGTATTCACCCTCGTCGAGGGCGGCTAAAAAATCATCTACAAATCCGCCACGAGACATTTTGCCTCCTTCGATATAAATACGGCAAAACCGCTATCTCTTTCACGTGAATATTATATTTTCTTAAAAGCAAAATCAAGGGAAAAAATTCTAACTCGCCTCCCGTATCTCATTATACATCAGATATTTATAAAACGACTAAAAAATATTTTTGCGTCAAAGCCTTGTTTTCCTTAAGAAAATCGTCATCGAAACGCATTCCGCTCCGAAAAGCTTTGTCCGTTCGAGTGCTAAAACGCTTAATTCTCTAAGCGATCGAGTATTCTATCTCCGGTATTCTTTATGGAGGCCTCGATAAAATAAAAAATGTGACCAAGCGGTCATTTTCTCCTTGACTTTCCCTTTTTAAATTATATTTTTAAGTATGATAAATAATATATGCAAACTAACATATAGAAAAGGAGCGCAGATGAAAGAATTCACCGATGTCGCACTCAACGCGGCAAAGGAAGCCGGCGCCGCCTTCGCCGATATGCGTATCGTCGAGGAGCGCCAGAACCGCGTCTATGTCGAGCGAAAATCGCTCAAGCTCATCGACGAGACCGAGAGCTGGGGCTACGCTGTCCGAGTGCTCGTTGACGGCGCTTGGGGCTTCGCCTCGAACACGCGCCTCGACAAGGACGAGGTCGCCAAGACCACAAAGCGCGCAATCGCGATCGCTAAAGCATCGACTAAAGTCCCGAAGGATATCCCCGCAGTGATGGCCCCCGAGGCCAAATACACCGACACCCGCGTCGGCCCCTGCGAGATCGACCCCTTCGCGATCCCTAACAAAGAAAAGGCCGAACTACTCCTCAACTGCACAAATATTATGCTCGACCAACCGAACATCGTTATGGCGTGGGGCTTTCTGCAGTTCATCAAGATGCACCGAATCATCGCGAACTCCGACGGTAGCTACCTCGACCTGACGAACTATTTCGCCAACCCGATGCTCTCCTGCCACGCGGTCGATGCCGGCGAAGCGCAGACCAGAGGATTCCAAGGCGGCGCTAAGCAGGCCGGCTGGGAGTTCATCAAGCAAATCGCCCTCGAAGCCAGCGCCAAGAAATGGGCCGAGGAGGCCCTAATCAAATGCCGCGCCGAGGACACCCCCCGCGGTATTATGGACCTCGTCCTCGACCCGATGCACCTCTCACTCACAATGCACGAGTCAGTCGGCCATCCGACCGAGCTCGACCGTATTCTCGGCTGGGAGGCCAATATGGCCGGCCGGAGCTTCGTCAAGCCCGAGATGGTCGGCAAATACAAATACGGTAGCGATATCGTGAACTTCACCGCGAACAACCTGCTCGAGGGAGGCCTCGGAAGCTGGTTCTACGACGACGACGGAGTCAAGCTCTATAGCTTCCCGATGGTCAAGGACGGTATGCTGGCCAACCTCGGTTGCACACGCGAGACCGCGCCGATCATCGGCTGGGAGAAATCCAACGGCTGTTGCCGCTCGGACGGCTTCGACCACCCGCCGATCAACAGAATCCCCAACCTCTATATGGAGCCCGGCACCGACGACAACCTCTCGCCGGAAGACCTCATCGCCGGCGTTGACCGCGGCGTCTATATCGAGGGCATGGGTAGCTTCTCGATCGACCAGATGCGCAACAACTTCCAGTTCGGCGGCGATATGTTCTGGATGATCGAGGGCGGCAAGCTCACAAAGCCCCTCAAAAAGGTGACCTATCAAGCCCAAACGACCCAGTTCTGGAACAGTTGCGACGCCATCGCCGGCAAAAAGTGGTGGCAGTCGCACGGCGTTATGAACTGCGGCAAGGGCGAGCCGATGCAGGTCATGCGGATGACCCACGGCGCCAGCTGGACAAGATTCCGCAACATCGCTGTAGGAGGTGCGCAGATATGAGAACCAAGCAGGAAGTCAAAAAGCTGACCGAGAAGATTATCGGTTTCGCAAGCCCGCAAACCGCTCAGGTTTATTATTCATGGGAAAAAACCATTGCCACTCGCTTCGGCGAGAACGCGATCACGCAGAATATGGCCGGCGAGAGCGAGCAGATCCGCATCGAGATATTCGACGGAAAGAAAAAGGGCAGTTTCGCGACGAATAAGGTCGATAACAAATCGCTTAAAAGGGCTATCGAATTAGCCGCCAAGATGTCCCAAGACGCCCCGGAAGACCCCGAATCTATGGGCATCCTCGGCCCGCAGGAATACCTCGAGCCGCTCGAGCGCTTCTTCAATGATGTCGTCGAGCTGTCGCCCGAGCAAATCGCCGCTGACGCGAAGGTCGTCGTCGATAGCGCGAAGGCGAAGGGCTTCCGCGCGAGCGGCCTTTTCGAGGCAAACGCCTCCATCGAGGCGATCGCGAACTCGAAGGGCCTCTTTGCCGTCGAGGACGGAACCAATGTCAACTACAGCGCCACAGTCCACGGTCCAGCCGGTAGCGGCAAGGGCTTCGACAACCAAAGTTCCTACGCGAAGATCGATATCCGCAAGGTCGCCGATATGGCGGTCGGCAACGCCGAGATGGCGCAAAACCCCGCCGATATCGAGCCGGAGGATTACACGGTAATCTTCGAGCCGCTCGCGGTCGCTGAGATTCTCGGCTTCTTGGTCTGGAACTTGAAGGCCCGCGACGCCGACGAGGGCACGACGGTCTTCGCCGGAAAGGTCGGCCAGAAGATGTTCTCCGACAAGGTCGATATCTCGGTGGTCACCGACGACCCGGAGCTTCCCGCGCCAACCTTCGGTCGCGACGGCCTGCCGATCAAACCCAAGAAGATTGTGGAAAAGGGCGTGCTAAAAGGCCTGAACTACGACCGCTTCTGGGCGGCGAAAACCGGCAATCAGCCGGACGCCGGCCTCTTCCCTATTGTCATGAAGGGCGAGGATAAAAGCGTTGAGGACCTTATCAAGTCCTGCAAGCGCGGCCTTCTGGTCAAGAACATGTGGTATCTCCGCTATGTTGACCACAAGGAACTTCTCCTGACCGGCATGACGCGCGACGGCGTTTTTCTCGTCGAGGACGGCAAGATAGTCCGGCCGGTGAAGAACATGCGCTGGAACGAATCGCCGATAGTATTCTTGAACAACATCGTCGCGATGTCGCGCCCCGAAAGGATCGACGGCTACACCAAGCTACCGGGAATTATGAGCGAGGGCTTCACCTTCAGCTCGAAGACCGAGTCGCTTTAACCTAATACGGCATCGGGGCTTAGAAAACATCTTCTCCTTAGTTGGTCCTTCGCCCCGATGCTTTTTTGATAAATTTATCTCCGGCTATGGGTCGTCGAGTTTTAAAATGGCCCTTTTTCTGCATAAACATTAGCGTTCTTCCCAATTTTACGGGTAATGTTTCGATTAAAGGGGGGCTTTGAGTTTCGAAGAGCTATTCAAGCCGCGCGAGATCGAGGACGGCCTCGCGGTTTGCATGCCCGAGGATTCCGTTTTTACTGCGGACGCCCTCGTGAATGCGCTTTCGAGGCTATCACAAATGCAGGACCTCGTTCATTCGGCATTGTTCGCCTGCGAGCGGGGGCTTTTCGCGGAGCTTTACAACGAACCTTGGGGGCCGCGGGTTCCGCACCCGATCTTTTCCGTGACGAAGAGCATAACATCGATGCTCTTGGGCGCGGCGATCGAAAAAGGCTACATCGGCAACGAGGACGCGGCCGTCGTCGATTTCTTCCCCGAGATGCGGGGCTTCATTGACGACGAGCGCAAGCTCGGCATCACGATAAAACACCTCGCCACACACACCTCCGGCCTCGACTGGCACGAGCTCGGAATCCCCTACGACGACCTCGCGAACAGCCATTTCGCGATGGAGCAGACCGACGATTGGCCGGCCTTCGTGCTTTCGCGCCCTATGGCGCATCCTCCCGGTGAGGTCTTCGAATACAACACCGGCGCCTTTCATCTTTTGTCGATAGTATTTGAGCGGGCGACCGGCTCTCCACTCGACGATTTTGCTGAGGCCGTTTTGCTCAAACCATTAGGAATAAGCGAGTTCTCGTGGTCACGCGATCCGAGCGGACGCCCTTGCGCGGCGGGTTCCGGCGGCGGACTCACAATAACCCCGCGGTCGCTGTTGAAGATCGGCCTCATGATCCTCGCCGGCGGGGAATATCGCGAAAATAGAATCGTATCGGGGGATTGGCTCGAGCGTTCGATGGCAAAGGTCGTGGACACTCCGAAGGGCTTGGGTTACGGCCTCGGTTGGTGGAGTTCCACTGTCGCGGGTTTCAAGTGTATCACAGCCCGGGGCTATGCCGGCCAAGCCCTCTCGATAGTCCCCGAGATCGGCATTGCGGCGGTTTTCTCGGGGTTCGATCTCGAGGCCGCGAAATTCTATGATTACACGTTGTTCGAATTATTGCGCACTTTGAAATAAACCGTTGATATACAAAGAGATAAGGATTCCATTATGAAAATCGAGAATCTGAAGGGCATTGCCGAGGAAATCCTCCGCCGTGTCGATAAAGGCTTCGACGCGCAGGTCGATATCTCGGCCGGCCGAACCACCTCGATTCGCTTCGGGGACAACGCGATCACTCAAAACGCCGTTGGCGAAAGAACCGAGATCACACTCGAGGTCGCGCGCGAGGGTCGGCGCGGCACAGCCTCTACCAACAAAGAGGACGCCGCCGACCTTGAAAAGCTCGTCGCGAGCGCCGAGGCGATAGCCACCCAGTCGCCGGTCGATCCGGAACACATGCCGCCGCTCGAGCCATGCGAATATATAGAAACCCCACAACGCTACTTCACTGAGACCGCGGAACTCTCGCCGCAGACAATTGTCGATCATATCTCGATAGTCGTCGGCATGGCCAAATCCCGTGGATTTCGTGCGAGCGGCCTCTATCAGGTCGGCGCAAAGCATCAGGTTATCGCAAATTCCCGCGGCCTCCGCGCCGAGGACAGTTTCACCCACATCGAATATTCATGCTCGATTGCGGGCGAGTCCGGCTCCGGTTATGCCAACACCACCGCCGAATCCATCGACTCGATCGACCCGGAGACCCTCGCGAGGCGCGCCTTCGGAACCGCGGTAGCCGCGCAGAACCCGCGAAAGATCGACCCCGGCGATTACAATGTCGTCCTCGCGCCTCAAGCCGTGATGGACCTCCTCGAATACTTCACCTATTTCCTCTCGCGTCGCGACGCCGACGAGGGAACGAACGCCTTTGCGGGCAAACTCGGAGAGCGGATCTTCTCCGAGCTGATCGATATCTCAGTCGGCCTGCCCGACCCGACAATGCCGCCGCCGCCCTTCGGGGACGAGGCCCTGCCGGTTCGTCCCACGAGCTGGGTTCGAGCGGGCCGCCTCGAACGACTGCCCATGACGCGCTTTTGGGCGAAGGAAAGGGGCGATTCGCCGGACGCGATCAAGTGGCCGTTCACGATCTCCGGCGGCGACGCCACTATCGAACAATTGGCCGCGGTATGCGGAAAGGGCTTGCTGGTCCAACGCTTCTGGTATATCGAGGAGGTTGACGCCCGCGAGATGCTACTCACCGGCATGACCCGCGACGGTGTCTTCGAGATCGAGAACGGCGAGATTGCGAGACCGGTCAGGAACCTGCGCTTCAATGAATCGCCGATGGTCGCTTTGGCGAATGTCCTCGCCCTCGGCAAGCCGATCAGGGTCGGGTCCTACGCCAGCGAGGTGCCCTACTGGGCGAAGGTGCCGGCCATGGCGATTCGCGACTTCACCTTCAGCTCGAACACCGATTCGGTTTAGCGGCTATTTTAGATAAATAAGCTTAAGCGGCGCGCCGAGGCCCTCGGCGGGACAGGCGAAATAGACCCCCGAATTACAATTCTCCGACGGGCTCCAATCGGCGACCCGCCCTTCGCCTATATGAAGGATTTCAACAAGCCTTCCCGAAATGTCGTAGATCGCGACCTCGCCGGCGGCGGCTTGTATATTCACCGATGAATTGAATGGATTTGGAAAGGCGCGGATATGTTGAGCCTGCGGCAAATCCCCTTCAGCTACCGGCGAAACCGGTGCGCCCTCGACACGAATTCGGCCGCCGATTAGCATAATCGCTATCGAGTCGGTCGAACGCATATCCTGCCAGCTCTCGACAAAAAGCGTCGGAAGCGAGTCGAGAACGAAAGCGCCGATTGAGAACTCCCCGGAATCGGGCAGGGCGCTCCATTTGAGAACAAAATTCACACCGCTTGAGAGATTGAAATCCCAAAACATCTCCCCGGCTGGAGAACGATAGTCGCAACTAAGCATCGTGTAGGCAGGATTCAGCGGATCGCTCAAGGGAAAATAGCCATAACCGCCGCCCGGAACGGTGAAATAGGGAATATCGATATAGGGATCGTAACCGGAGGTGGCATTAGAGTCCGCGCCGAAGGTTAGCGAGGTGATGTTTGTTCCGCATATCACGCTGAGATTCGCGCCCCAGCGGAAGAAGCCGAAGGCGGACGAGAACGCGAGCAAAAGCAAGACGAATTTTCTCATGTCGCTGAGACCTCGAAAAATGAGTTATTTAATATCGGGCGAACGATTTAACGGTGCGGATTGTTTCGGCGTAGTCCTTCGATTCGAAAAGCGCAGACCCCATGACGAGTATATCCGCGCCGGCCTTGACAACCCTCCTCGCGGTTTCGAGGTTGATCCCGCCGTCAACTGCGATTAGCGGTTTCTTCGCGCTTCGATCGCGGATCGCAACAGCCCTCTTGAGGTTCTCGAAACCCGCCTCGAGAAAGCTTTGGCCTGCGAATCCCGGGAAAACAGTCATAATCAGCACAATATCGATGTCCTCGACGATCCGTTCGAGCGAGGCCATATCGTTGTCGGGGTTGTAGGCTATCCCCGGCCGGACTCCGAGGGCGCGCAAAGCCTCGATTGTCTCATCGACGCGGCCGACCTCGTCGTGGAAGGAGATGAACTCGCAACCGATCTTCGCGAAACCGGGCGCCCATTTCAGCGGATCGGTGACCATGAGGTGGGCTTCGGCCGGAATCTCACAATTTTTTTTTGCAAAGCTTGAAACTTTCGGCCCGAAGCTTATATTCGGGACGAAATGGCCGTCCATAATATCGAGATGCAGAAGGCCGGCTCCCGCGGACTGAACCGCGCGAACCTCCCCGCCGAGACGGCCGAAATCCGCGGCCAATATTGAGGGTGACACTATTAGTTCTTTCATGTCCTTTAAAAATATTCCGGCGCGCGCCGAATGCAAACACAAAATTAAAAAATCGGCGAAGTTATTTTATCAACGCGCTAACTATTTATAATAAAACATGTTATAGCCTTTCTCCCCCGTTTTTTCGCGAATTGATAACACTTTGTCCACAACTTATCGCCACTTTATAATTGTTGTTATTAACGTCATTTTCTCGTTTATTGTAGTCGATGGAAACAAAGCAAAAACATAGCTCCCCCTCGGCGACACTTCACCGCCTTCTCGATATGGGCGAAACCGAGATAATCCTCGGCCTCGGCGATATTGAACCCGAAACCGCCGAAGCCGCGGAAAGCTCGCAAGCCCTCCAAGATATCCGCGATTCAATGGGGGACTGCCGGCTCTGCAAGCTCGCGCCGCTCAGAAACAAGCTTGTCTTCGGCACCGGCGATCCCTCGGCGGACATTATGTTCGTCGGCGAGGCCCCCGGCGCGGAAGAAGACAAAAAGGGCGAGCCTTTCGTCGGAAGGGCGGGACAGCTCCTCGACAAGATTTTCGCCGCTATGGGTCTTTCCCGCGAGAGAGGGATTTATATCGCAAATATCCTCAAATGCCGCCCGCCGGAGAACCGCGATCCCCAACCCGACGAGGTCGAGATGTGCATGCCGTTTCTGCTAAGACAGATCGAATCGATCTCCCCGAGGGCTATATGTTGCCTCGGGCGAATCGCCGCCCAAAACCTGCTCGGAACAGACGCCACGCTCGGCAAGCTCCGAGATAGGGTTCATCACTTTCAGGTCGCCGGGCGCGATGTTCCGGTTATCGTCACCTATCACCCGGCCTATCTCCTCCGAAACCCCGAGGCAAAAAAGCCGGTTTGGGAGGACATGAAAACACTTATGAAAATAGTCGGCCTCGAGATACCCAAAGGAAATACCTAAATGTCAGATGAGAGAGTCCAACCGCAGAATATCGAGGTCGAGATGGCGGTCTTGGGCGCGATGCTCCTCGAAGAGGAAGCGCTCGACCGCGGCCTCGAGATTCTCGACCAAAACACCTTTTACCGCGATAACCATCGTCGAATTTTCGAGGCTATGCGCCGGCTCGCCGAGGCGGACTGCCCGGTCGATATAGTCACGCTATCGGAGGAACTGTCCCGCTCCGGCGAACTCGAACGAGTCGGCGGCAGAAGCTATATCTCTTCGCTGATGTCCTCGGTTGTCACCGCCGGCAACCTCGCCTATCATGCTGAGATAATCCGCGAGAAGGCGATACTGCGGAGCCTGATTCACGCGGGAAGCGATATAGTCACGCGGGCCTACTCCGAAAACCAAGACGCCGACGAGCTTCTCGATTCGGTCGAGCAAACAATCTTCAGCATCAGCGAGAAAAGGTTGAAGGGCGACTTCAGCCCGTTGTCCACTATTCTGCCCGAAACCTTCGAGCGGCTCGAGGAAATTCGGATGAACAAACATACGGTTACCGGGCTCGCCACCGGATACTACAAACTCGATGAAACCACCAGCGGGATGCATCCCTCGGATTATATCATCATCGCCGCAAGGCCGTCGGTGGGGAAAACCGCGCTCGCGCTCGGGATCGTCTTGAATGTCGCACTCAATGATAAAAAGGGCGTCGCGCTCTTCTCCCTCGAAATGGCCAAAGAACAGCTCGTGATGCGCCTGATGTCCAGCAAATTCAAGGTCGATGCACAGCGCCTTCGAACCGGAACCCTCGATAAAAAGGATTTCGGCCGAATCGCGAGCAACCTCAATACCCTCTCCTCCGCTCCGATCTATATCGATGACACGCCGAATCTTACTGTGCTCGAGATGCGGGCCAAGGCCAGAAGGCTTATGCGGCGGGTTCCGCTCGGACTCATCGTTGTTGACTACCTTCAGCTGATCTCCGCCGGGTCGCGAAGCGGGGAAAACCGCCAGCAAGAGATCTCGACTATCTCGCGCCAACTCAAAGCCCTCGCGCGCGAGCTGGGCGTGCCGCTCATCGCGCTGTCTCAGCTCTCACGGCAGGTCGAGTCGCGCGATATCAAGAAGCCGGTCCTCGCGGACCTACGCGAATCCGGCGCGATCGAGCAGGACGCCGATGTCGTTATGTTCATCTATCGCGCCGAAATGTATGGCCAAAAGAATATCGAGATACACAATACACAATACCCAAGCTACGGCATCGCCCAAATTATTATCGCAAAACAGAGAAACGGCCCCATCGGTGAAGTCCTACTCAGCTTCAAACGCGAATATGTCTCCTTCGAGAACCTGTCCCTCGAGGAAATACAGCCATACTCAAACGAGGAAAGCGCTTATATCGATTCCGACTACGGCGGAACCTAATATGTCCCTGTGGGGACATCCTTTCCGATTGAGGAACGCTCTTGAAGGACAAAAATCGCTCTAAGTGCTTAATAAACATAGCTATAATGTTTTGGCATTCGTTGTGCGTTAATGAATACCGTTTTTATGCTATGGAGGCTTCGATGGATAAAGTTTTTCAAAATATAATCGATTTCAGACGGCGGTTTTTCGCGATTCCGCCGCTATCGGCGATTTTAGTGTTTTTTGTGTTCTTTGCGGGGGCGTTGTCCGCACGTGTTAACACCGATGTCGAAAGGGAACTCGATAACACCGATCTCATCATCGAGCGGGTGCAGGATATCTTCCCCGAGGAACCGACACTGGTGATGATAGACAATTTCGAGCTTGCGGTTTCGATGCAAACCGATGCGCGAGAGGCCTTCGCCGAAGACGATCAGATGCTCGCACTGAGCCTGACGCGTCAGGCCAGAGAGATAGCTCTTCGACTCGAACGAATCATCCTCGCGGCCGGCTATAAGCCGCCAGAAGGCCCGCCGAATGCTATTCTGCGCGTTCTCGAACAGAACGACGAGCTTATCGAGGAGCTTACCCCCTCGGTTGACGAGTTCGGCGACGCGATTATTCGCCGCGATTTCGCGGCCTATATCGATATGCATATCTCCGCTTGGAATTTCTATAACGATGAGAATTTTCCTGTTTCAGGGCAACTCGCGCAGGTTGCCCGAGACCGTTTCCTCCAAATACGCCGGGCATTGATCGAGGCCGCAAGGCTTTTCAGCCCCGAAAAAATCCAATCCGAGCTCGATAATGCGCGCGAGTTAGTCCACGAAACTGAAAGAGGGCTTTTCCCCGAGGCCCTCGAGGCGGTCGAACTCCACGACATGGCCCTCGAGCTTCTCTCGGAGGCCGAGCTGATGTTCGCCAACGCCCGTCCGCGCGAGGCGATGCGCCTTATCGACGAGGTAGTCGTCCTTTCCCGGCGCTCATCGGAGATCGCTCGCCGCGGCGGCCTCTCAACCGACCGACTCGAGGAGGAGATCTCGAGAACAGAGGCTATTATCGCCGAAGCGACTGAGAACTTGGCTGACGGCTCGAGGCCGGAGGCAATGGAGATTGCCGCAGAAGCGGCGAGTCTCCTCGAAAAGGCACGCACCTCCTTCCAAAACGGCGACACCGAATCCGCGGAGAGGCTCGTTATCGAGGCGCGGCGAACAGCCGATCTTGCTGTTCGTTCCGCGGCGGAGACCGGCGATATCAATCGTTGGAATGTCGAAAAGGGCTTGATTAATACCGATAAAATCATCGAGCGAATCGCAACTCAGGTCGAGGAATCCGGTTCCCGAGAGGCTAAGGAGTTGCACGCCAGTGCGATAGAGCTTCAGAGCAAAGCACGCATCCTTTTCGACGACGAAAACTATAAGGAAGCGCTCAGCACCAGCCGCGCCGCCGCAGATGCCGCAAATCAAGCCCTTAGGATCATCGAACGAGAATAATCCCCTTGAGCTTCTTATCCCAAAAGCCCTCTCTCGGAGGGCTTTTTCGTGATTGTCGGGCGCATTCAGCGTGATCTCTGACGGGTTATTTTAATATCGCTTAAAAAAATCTCTTGATTCTAAATTTATATTTGGTATTATTGCCAAATATAAAAACCGACTATTGGAGATGGAGTTTGATATGGATATGGACATAATCGAGGCGAAGGCCAATATTTTCAAAGCGCTGGGGCATCCCTCGCGGCTGGCGATAGTCGAGAAGCTCGCCGAGGGCGAATGTTGCGTGTGCGAGCTTGTGGAGCTCGTCGGCGCGGACTTTTCGACGGTTTCCAAACATTTGGCCGTTTTGAAAGATGTCGGCATCGTCGATTTCACCCGCGACGGCCAGAAGATGATATATCGTCTCAAAGTGCCGTGTTTACTGAGGTTCATCGATTGCATCGACAATGTGATTAATCGAAATGATAGCAACGAGACCAGAGCCTGTGGGGCTGAAACCCTTCAAACGGCAGGATCGAAATGAACTGGAAAGTCGAATGGAAAAAGCTCGCGCTGATTATCGGCGCGTTTCTTGTCGCCTTCTACCTGCCGGTGGGCGGCTCGCGTTTCGACGGCGCGGTGATGGAGGCGCTTCACCTCACTAAATGGTATGCCCGCGAGCATGTCATCCTATGCCTGATACCGGCCTTCTTCATAGCCGGCGCGATAGGTGTTTTCGTCAGTCAAAACTCGGTGATGAAATATCTCGGCGCGAAGGCGAAAAAGGTCGTGGCCTACGGCGTCGCGTCGGTCTCGGGGACTATCCTCGCGGTATGCTCCTGCACTGTGCTTCCGCTATTTGCGGGGATTTACCGCATGGGCGCGGGACTCGGCCCGGCTGTGGCGTTCCTGTATTCCGGCCCGGCTATCAATGTCCTCGCGATAATTTTGACCGCGCGGGTTTTGGGGATCGAGATCGGAATCGCGCGCGCGGTGGGGGCTATTCTGTTCAGCGTGATAATCGGCCTTGCGATGCATTTCATCTTCCGCAAAGAAGAAAAGGCACGCGTCGAAGCTCAGCTTCAAATGCCGGAGCCGGAGGGCGTAAAACCCCTCTGGCAGACGATTCTCTACTTCGCGTCGATGGTCGGCGTGCTGGTCTTCGCGAACTGGGGCGCGCCCTCCTCGACGAGCGGGGCATGGTTTTTTATTCATAGCAACAAGTGGATAATCACCTCTGTTTTCGCAGTGGGGTTGGGCGCGAGCCTTATCGCGTGGTTCGGTTTCAAGCTCTGGAAATTCGCCGTCATCGCGATTCCCACCGCACTCGCGGGGCTTCTCCTGCCGAGCCAGCCGCTAATCGCCTTCGGCATCGCGATAATCGGGCTGTCCTATTTCACCAGCAAATCCAAGGACGAGACCGGCGAGTGGTTCGCGTCGTCGTGGGGCTTTGCGAAGCAGATTTTGCCGCTACTTCTACTCGGAGTAGTCTTCTCCGGCTTCTTCCTCGGAAGGCCGGATCACGAAGGCATCATCCCCTCGGAGTGGGTTTATAAAGCCCTCGGCGGCAATTCCCTGAGAGCGAACTTCTTCGCATCGTTTGCCGGAGCGTTCATGTATTTCGCGACCCTCACCGAGGTGCCGATTTTGCAAGGCTTTATCGGCGCCGGCATGGGCAAAGGCCCGGCGCTGGCGCTTCTTTTAGCCGGCCCGGCGCTGAGCCTGCCGAACATGCTCGTCATCCGCTCGGTGATGGGGACAAAAAAGACAGTCGTTTTCGTCGCGCTGGTAATCGTCATGGCGACATTCAGCGGGATGATTTTCGGAGTTATTGTCAACTGAAACTAAGGAGAAAAATGCAAAAAAGGTTGTTAGTAATCGCGCTGATTGCGTTCGCGCTCGTCGCGACGGGATTCGCAAAGAAAAAACCCGCCACGCCCACGGAAGCAAGCTCAATCGAGCAAGCGCTCTCCGCCGAAAAACCCGCGGCGGTTCTATTCCACAACTCGAAGGCCTGTAAATGCACACTCACCAAATGTGTTAGTTCGCTGGGCATTTTTCAGGAAGCGATCGAGGCCGCGCCGGGGAATTATTCCTATCTGGCCGTCGATCTCTCGGTCGCGACCGATCTCGCCCAGAAATACGAGGCTTGGGCGATCCCGATCGTGGTCTTCTTCGATGCGAACGGCGCCGAGACCTCGCGGCTTCGCGTGAACGAGATTACCGCCGAGGGCCTTCAAACGAAATTAAATGAAATCGCCAAAGAATCAAACAAGAAAAAACAAAAATAGAATTAACAACTTAGGAGAAATTATGAAGATCGAAGTCCTCGGCACAGGTTGCCCCAAATGCAAGAAGCTCGCTGAACTCGTCGAAAAAGTATGCAGTGAAAATTCCATCGACTGCGAGATCGAAAAGGTCACGGACATCAGCAAAATCATGTCAGCGGGCGTGATGATGACCCCCGCGATGACCATCGACGGGGTGGTCGTCCTGTCCGGCAAACTACCATCACCGGATGAGCTGAAGAAGCTCATCGTCAAATAGAACGAAGGAGCAAAAATGACTAATGAACCGCAAAGCCAAGTGTTAGGCGCAATGGTCGAATATAAAGACTCATCGGTTGTCAGCCGGACGCTTATCGACAAGAAAACCGGCACCGTCACGCTTTTCGCCTTCGACAAGGGTCAAGGTCTGAGCGAACATACCGCGCCCTTCGACGCGATGGTCTATATCCTCGACGGCGAGGCCGAAGTTAGAATTAGCGGTGCGCCTTTTTCCGTGAAAAAGGGGGAGATGTTGATTATGCCCGCAAACGAGCCGCACGCCCTAAAAGCGATTGAGCAGTTTAAAATGATGCTCGTGATGATCAGATCTTAGGAGTTTTCCTCGTGCAAGCTCTGTTAATTCTTTATTAGGAGTGTAATATGAAACAGATAGCCATTTCGACTATCTTGCTTGCGCTGTTGGTTTTCGGGTGCGCAAAAACCGCGCCCGAGAGCGATTCGCCGAAGGTTCAAGAAACCGTCGAGCAAACCTCGGTCGAAGAACAGACTTCAATAGCAGGAAATGAAGACACGGCGGCCTTAGATTCGGCAAAGGCGAAAAATCACGCCTCGCAAGCCGAGGCCAATCCCGAGTCTTCCGCTGAACCGGCTAAGAAGCCCGATACAGCGAAGTTCACAGTCTATTATTTCACCGGCAAGGTCAGATGCGCCTCCTGCCACAAAATTGAGAACTACACTAAGGAATCGGTTGAAAAGAACTTCGCCAAGGAGCTGAAAGACGGCACGATGGTCTTCAAGATGGTCGATATCGACGAGCCCGAGCACAGCCATTTCATCAAAGACTACGATCTCTTCACAAAATCGGTGGTAGTCTCGAAGACCGTCGGCGGGAAAGAGACCGCTTGGAAAAACCTCGAAAAGGTCTGGAGCCTTCTCAATAATCAGGACACTTTTATGGCCTATATACGCGACGAGGTCAAGGCATTCATGGAGGCCAAATGACGGGCTATCTCCTCGCTATCGGCTCGGCGGTTTGGCTGGGGATTTTAACATCCATAAGCCCCTGCCCGCTGACCGCAAATATCGCCGCGATTTCCTACATCAGCGGGCGCATCGACAAGCCCTCGAAAGTCCTGCTGAGCGGCCTCCTCTATACCTTCGGGCGAATTCTCGTCTATCTGGCGCTCGGCGTCGTCATCGTCTATGGCGCGACCTCGATTCCGGGGCTGTCGTTCAAGCTTCAGAGCATTATGGAGCCGGTGCTGGGGCCGCTTTTCATCGCGGTCGGCCTGCTTCTTCTGGGGGTGTTCTCGCTGAATATCGGCGGCGGCGGAATGAGCGACAAAATGCGCGCGCGCATCGACAAGATGGGCATTTGGGGCGCATTGCCGCTGGGCGTGATTCTCGGGATGGCCTTCTGCCCGGTGTCCGCGGCGCTCTTTTTCGGCTCGCTGATTCCGCTCGCAATCGAGCGCAGTGACCCGTTCCTTCTGCCCTCTCTCTACGGCATCGGCACGGCGGTGCCGGTTGTGCTGTTTGCGTTTCTTATAGCCTTTGCGGCGAACAAGGTCGCTACGGCGTTCAAGAAAATCACCACGGCGGAAATCTGGGTGCGCAGAATCACCAGCGCAATACTCGTTCTCTTGGGGATTTACATGACGGTGAAATACTTTGTGAAATAGGGGTCGCTTGCATGGCGCCGGAGGGTGTTTGAGGAGGTTATTGTTAGCTAAGTCGTTATCCCTCAGGCTGTTCCAAGACTTTTTTGCCGGCCAAAAGACTTTTTTCAGCGAAACAAAGACTTTCCTCGCGGTTTGGGAGGGATGTTTTCGGGGGGATTATCGGGCGGGGGGGGAAAACAACAGATGCATCTATGTAATGAACGAATCGACGCAGAAATTTAGAACGGCACTTCATCATCAGTGGATGATTTATTTGGATATTTTGTTTTATAAAACTTATTCAAAAAAAGGCCAATTGTTGCAACAGAATTCACTATAAAATATGCGTAGATTGTATCTTCAATTAAAAAATCTTCGCTCGTTTTTCCGTGAAAATTGGTCTTTTCGCTTCTTAGTGTTTCTATCGCTTGGTTTGCTGTCAGTAGAGAATTTCCAATTGTTTTAATCTCCTTCGGATGCTTTGTGCTAGTAAAATTAAACTCCTTAAGAACTACTGAACTCAGTTGATAAAGTGTTTCTTTTCCTTTGACTTTGGACTTGATTCTTTCATCCCTCAATATTTCCTTTATAATGCTTTCAAGCGCTGAGTTTGCGAGTCCAATAGCAGTACTTGGATCAGATTCAATCTGTTTGTATGCTTTACAGAAAGTATCATACGCGTTTTTATACTCCAGTTTTATCTCATTTTTGAAAGTAGGAATAGAAGGAATGAAGTCAGGTGTATCAACCCCGAGGTCTATTGCTATTTTTAGCAATATATCACCTGGCATAGAGTGAATTGTAGAATGCAAGTCGATATTTTTATCATCCTTTTCAACAATTCTAAAATTCTCCCAATTATAATTAACCTCGTTATAATCGTGCCATTTTTCAATATAATTACGAACATTTTTATATGAAGTATATTCTTTCCAGATAGCATCTTCAACTTTCTGTGCCAATTCCATCTGGTATTTTGGTGAAATCAATTCATTCATAATTCAATTCCCATTTTCTCCTCGTTCCAACGCTCATCGCCATTCCCTCCTCCCCCTCTTTCTTCACCACCTACAATATAATATCGCATTCGGATAAATGCAAGCGGAAAGTGGGTTGGAGGCTTGCAATTACTTCAAATATACTAAGCGTTTTGTGACGCTCTGCCCATTGTCGATTTTTGGCCTTGACTTTTTACAAATCTAATCTAATATGAAGAGTTAATATGTATTTTTGTAGAAAAGGTAAATCGTGGGCGGTTATCGGTAAGATCATCGGCGAAAGAGTTAGACGGATTATCGGCAATGACAAGTAGATCGCCCGGAAGGTTCTTAACCGGTTGGAATTGCGCGCGTTGCGCGAGGAGCAACGCGGTATTCTCGAGGTGAATGGTATTTTTGATAAAGATTTAGAAATGGCAAAATTTGGCACATGAGAATTTATTATTAAAATGAAAGAGCCACAAACCTAATAATATCATGCACGCCCCCGTAGCTCAGGTGGATAGAGCGACGGTTTCCTAAACCGTAGGTCGCCCGTTCAAGTCGGGCCGGGGGTAAGATCAATAAATGGAGGGTCGATGTCCACAGGTAAGATGTCAAAACACGACATGAAAGAGGATAAATTCGTCACCACGATGTTTCAGGGGGCGTCCATTGCGAAGGATAACCTTCGCGGCGTTATCCTCATAGTGGTCGTCTTAGTGGCGTTTGTGGCGGGTATCGTTATCATCAAAAGCTACACCTCAAATCGGAAAGAGACAGCGCAAAAAACTCTCGGTATTGCGCAGATCGCCTACAAAGCCGGGAATTTCGTCGAAGCGAGAGACTCCCTGCTTTCCCTGACAGAAAAGTATCCGAAAAGCAAATCGGCCAAGATCGGGAATTTCCTCTTGGGGCATATCTATTTCGCCTCCGGCTCACCCGATTCCGCGGAGATTTACTGGAAGGCCTTCCTCGAATCCAAGTTCCAAGACCCCGAGATGATAGTCGCGGCAAAGGCCGGCCTTGCAGGTGTCAAGGCCGACAAGGGCGACTATAAAACCGCGGCGCTCGAGTTGGAAAGCCTGTATAACGAGAATCCGGATTTCTTCGATAAGGCGGATCTGCTCTATAAAGCGGCGATTAATTTCAAGGCCGCAGGCGAGCGCGAAAAGACGAAGGAGCTTCTCAAGAAGTTCATCGACGAGTATCCCGATAGCCCGCTTGTGGTGAAGGCTAAATTCTTCCTCTCGGCGGCAGAGGCCGTCTGATATTGAAAGAAAGCATCGGATTCATCCGCGATTTCGCCCGAAGGGGCAGATTCTTAGGCGAGGGCAACACAATGTCCCCATCGGAAGAGGTTTTCGACGCGGACGAGGTCGATGAGGGCCGGGCGATGGCGCTTCTGGCTTATGTCCCAATTCTGTGCTTCATCCCCCTGATACAAGGCAAAAAGGCGAATAAATTCGCCTATCAGCACGGCAAACAGGGCGTTGTCCTATTCCTGTTCGAGATCATCGCCCTTATGGGTGCGCTGTTCTGGAAGGTAGCGCTGTTTTTGGCCGCCGTGGTAGCAATTGTCGGAATCATATTCGTTATTCAAGGTAAAGCGTGGAAGATTCCTTGGATAGGCCCACTGGGCGACAAACTCGAAAGCCCCGATCCGGAGGGCAATCGAAATAAATAATTTTCATTTAGATTGAGCGGTGTTTTCTGATGCTATACTTTATCGAGGTATTCGCAGTCCTATTGCTTCTCGGCGGTTTATTCCTGTTGTCGAGGTTCAATCGCCGCCGCAGGTTGCGCCGAATTGCCGAAAACGCAAAAAACGATTACCTCAAGTTCCTTTCCACTATGCTGTTGGGTGCCGGGACGCTCGAAACCTCTCGCGAGTATTGCAAGATCAAGCAGGTATGGGACTTAGCCGAGGATCATTTCGACATGTTCGCCGCACTTCAGTTCACCGACGGGATTTCCGTGATGGCTTTAGATGACGCCGCTGAAAGGCTCGACACCGAATGCCTCGCCGAGGTCGAGCGATCCTTCCGGCACAGGAGAAACCACCTGCTTTGGTCGCTCATCCGCCTTGCCGAACAAACCGGCTTAGGTCAAAAGGATAAGATAGATCAAGCCCTGCCCCTCGAAAGGATTGCCGAATCGAAAAGAGGAATGGGGATCAGGTTCTGCCATTTGATTAAATCCTACCCGAGGACATGGGAGCATAATTAATGGCCAAGATCGTCGTTCTGACCGAGTATATCGCAAACAGAATCGCCGCGGGTGAGGTCGTCGAGCGGCCGGCCAGCGTCGTGAAAGAACTTGTCGAAAACTCGATCGACGCCGATTCGACCCGAATCGAGATAACCGTCGAAAATGGCGGGAAAGACCTTGTGGTCGTTTCCGACAACGGCCACGGAATCGCCGCGCCGGAGATCGAACTCGCCCTGACTCGCCATGCAACAAGCAAGATCACCGATGTCGAAGACCTTCGCCATATAAGAACCCTCGGATTTCGCGGCGAGGCATTGCCCTCGATAGCCTCGGTTTCGCGGATGGAGCTTGTATCGCGGGAGCGCGGCAATCAGCTTGGAGCGAGGGCTGTTATTGACCAAGGCGAGGTTGTCGAATTCGGCGAGGTAGGCGCACAGGTCGGAACAACGATCAGAGTGGCGGAGCTTTTCTACAACACCCCCGCGCGCAAGAAGTTTCTGAAGACCGCTATCACCGAATTCGGGCATATACTCGATGTCTGCGAGCGAATCTCCGCGGCCTACCCGAGAGTGGCCTTCACCCTGATACACGGCACGAAGACGCATATGGATTTCCCGCAGGTCAATACCTATAAGGAAAGACTCATAGCGCTTTGGGGCGCGGAAAAGGTCGCCGAGATGAAGGAAATCGAGGCGGGCGAGCCGGGAGTCGCGGTTTTCGGTTTCGCCGCACCGCCGAATATCCACTGGGGAAGCCGAAGGAATATCCGCTTCGTCCTCAACGGCCGGCCGATCGAGAGCAAAACCCTCTCTGCGGCGGTCAAACGCGCCTACGAAGGGACGCTTCCGCCCGGGCAATATCCGCAGGTTATGCTCTACCTCGAGATCGATCCGGAGCTTGTCGATATAAACGTCCATCCGATGAAACTCGAGGTGCGGTTCCGCAGAACTGACTCGATTTTCAAGGCCGTGACACGGGCGATATCGACAGCCTTTGGGTCGAAGATCGATATTCAACTCCAAGATCTCTCAGCGCAAGCACAACGGGGTTCCCATGATTTCAAGATGCGGACTCCGGCCGGCTCGGCCATCAAGCTCGACCTCGGCCCGCAAACCTCCGACTCACCGCGCACTATCACCGAACGCGAGATCTTCTCGACACCGACATTCTACAACCCCCCTCGAAACGACCGCGACGAGGGCTTTAAGCCGCTTTTCTCGCAAATTCACGGGACATACCTCTTGGCCGAGACCAAGGGCGGTATAATTATTATCGACCAACACGCCGCGCACGAGCGGATTCTTTTTGAAGAGATATCTAAGCGCCTCAAAGAAGAGCCGGGAGCGGGCCAGAGGCTACTTTTCCCGATCGCGATTAAGCTCAACGGAATTCAAGAATCGACTCTTTCGGAACATCGCGAGGGCCTCGAAACCCTCGGTTTCGAGTTCGGCCCGCCAACACCGGGACATATACTCGTCGAGGCGGTGCCGCAGGAGATACCACATTTCGGCGAGGGCAAGGCCCTCATCGAGATGCTCGACGATCTCCACGAGGGCGGTGGCGGAGGGCACGCGCTCGAGGATTTCGCCGCGATGGCGGCCTGTCATATGGCTATCAAGGCCGGCGACAAGATGACTCCCGAGGAAATGGCCTATCTTTTCGACAGGCTTTTCGCCACAAAATCGCCCTACACCTGCCCTCACGGCAGACCGACTATCGTGAAAATATCTATAGAAGAGCTTGAAAAAAGGTTTGAACGAAAATAACAGGGGGTTCAAATGTCACTTAGAAGATTAGCTTGTCTGCTGGCCATGGTTAGCATGGTTGTCTTTCTGGCCTGCGGAACCGGTGGCGGGGGCGACGACGACGACGATGACGATCAGACCTACACTCTGTCCTTTCCTTTGATGGACGGAGTGAGCTGGACCTACGACTGCGTGAAGACCTTCCCCGATTCGCTGGGAGTCCCCGATTCGAACTACGTCCTCGTGAAGTCAATCGATGGCTTGGTTGTGCCACCCTTCGACACGATCGGCTATGTCCAACCCTCCTATCCGCCGACCTTGGCATGGTTCAGACAATACGACGCCGACTCGAGCTTCTTCTTCAACGACGGCAATTACGCTTGGTTCGGGCAGATGGACCCGACAATCGCGGGTTTCGGGGCGAATCCCTTTGTGCCGCTTAGGGTTGTGCCGCTAAGTTTCACAATCGGCGACACATTCACAACGCTCGTTCATAAGCAAATCGGTCCGCTCTCTGCAAATATTACATTTCATATAGAAGTTGCCGGTGTCGAAAATGTGACTGTTCCGGCGGGAACATTCAACAACTGCGCTCGCCTCGAGATGATCCTCGCGGTTAGCTTCGGCAACGACACGACCTTGAGCACGCTTTGGTGCGCGAATAATATCGGCGTCGTCAAGCGGCATGACTACTACGACACCAATAAAGGCGAAACATATTACGAAGAGCTAACCTCTTACGATGTAACGCCTTGAGGACTTGGACAGGCGCGCGATAATCATCGCGGGGCCGACAGCTGTCGGCAAAACCGAGATTGGCGTCGAGACGGCGAAGATCCTCGGCGGAGAGATAATCTCCGCCGACGCTCGTCAGATTTACTCCGGCATGGCTATCGGCACCTGCGCGCCGCAAAGCGTTGAAATCCCTCATCATCTTGTGGGCTATCTTTCCCCCGCAGAAAAAAGCACCGCCCATGCTTGGGCCGAGCTGGCGGCCGAATGCCTCGAAGAAATCCGCCTTCGCGGGAAAGTGCCTATTGTTGTCGGCGGAACGGGGCTTTATATGGAGGCCCTGACACGAGGCATGTTCGAGGCGCCACGCCCGGACCGCGGGATTCGCGAAGGACTTAATGCCCGGCTCGAGGCCGGCGAGGATCTATATGCTTTGCTTAAAAAAATCGATCCAACGGCGGCGGAGAATATCCACCCAAACAACCGCTATCGGCTTTTGCGCGCGCTCGAGGTCTTTTATTCCACCGGAAAAACGCTGACCGAAAACTTCGGCGAGACCAAATCGCCGGCCGAGGGCTGGTGTTTCGCGAAGTTCTTTGTGAATCTCGACAGAAAATCCCTTTACTCGCGAATCCATGCCCGAACTGTGGCGCTTCTCGAGGGCGGATGGATCGAAGAAACTCAAGCCCTTGTGGAACAGGGATTTAACGATGATTCGCCGGGGTTAAACGCAATCGGCTATAGAGAAGTTCTGGGCTATCTTCGCGGCGAAACCGATTTTGAGAGCTTGACCGAGGAGATCGCCCGAATGACGCGAAACTACGCAAAGCGCCAAATCACATGGTTTTCCCGAAGAGAGGGTTTCACTGAAATCGAAATCTCTGAAATGGCCGCGCGCGACTGCGCCGAGCGTATCGCAGAGAAATATTGTAGTTGTAATGAAAATACATGAACCGGACAAAATACCTGTCTATTACGGACCGCCCCTCGAGCGGCCCTTCGCCGCAGTCCTGAATTCGCGGCAGAGCAAGACACCCTGCGGCGCCGACCCTTGGGTTCGAGGGTGCCTTACGGCGGTTGAACACCTCGCGCGCGAGGGAGGCACTATCCTGACCTCCACGGGAATGCATACATGGAACCTGTTGACATGGGCCGCGGGGCATTTCGGCGCGAATCAAATTCAAATCCAGCCGCTGTATCCGGACGAATCGCCCGAGGCGGCGGTCAACGAGATCATTCAAGATTTCGCTTTGAGCCCCGAAAAAACCGGGTTTGCGTTCTACCGGACAAACTGCGCTCGATCGCGGCCCAAGGACGCTTGGCTCGAGCGCGACCGGCAAATAGTAAAGCTCTCCGACCGAATCCTCCCAGTGTCGATGCGTGTTGGCGGCAACCTTTCGTCAGAGGTATCGCGTTTCGCGCCGAAGTGGGCTAAAATCGACGAGCGCTTCAAGGTCGATTATTCGAGGGCTTGCGCCTTTCGTCCGAAAATGAGCGACCTCGCCAAAGCGGCCTTCAACAGCTTCGAGCCATGGCGATATCTGACGCATTGGACGCACAGCTTCAGCGAGCCGTGGCCGGGCGAGAGTGCCGCCGATTTCTACAGGGCAATCGCTTGCTCCGAATCGGCCTATCCGCGCTCTGCGGAGAAATCGCTCGAGCGGATTCTCGGAACACATTCAATTATCGGCACTTGCCTGCACCATCGTGGAGATATTCCGGTTGTCTCATTCACCGAACTCGCCCCGAACAGCGCAATAAGATTGATGAAATGGGATCCCCATATCGCCCGTATGACCTTCGAGCCTTACGGTATCGCTATAGAACGCGATATTGCTCGAGAACTCGGCCTTCGAGAGGTCGTTTATGGCGATGAAACAGTTTTTGAGGGGCTTTCCGAGGAGGATCGGCCATTTTTTCAGCCCGTCGGCCGGAAAACCGACTGGAGCGGTGAGCACGAATGGCGCTATCCCGGCGATTTAAACCTTAACGATATTCCTCACGAAGCGCTAACAGCGCTCGTCCCGAGCCAAGCCGAGGCCGAGGGACTCGAGGCAAGATTCGGATTTCCCGCAAAGACCATTTTCGCAAAATAAAAAAGGCGGCCGAGACCGCCTTTAATATTGCACTTCAAGAAAAGGCTATTCCTCTTCCTCGGAAACCTTCGATTCCTCGATGATCTTCTGGGCGATTTCATAGGGCGCTTCGGCGTAGTGGCTGAACTCGCGCGTGAAGAACCCTCTACCCTGAGTAAGGCTTCGGAGGATTGTCGAGTATTTGTAAAGCTCCGACTGCGGGACCTGCGACTTGATCTTGGTGAAACTGCCGGAAGGCTCCATGCCGCTGATCTTTCCGCGCCTCGAGGAGATATCGCCCATGACATCGCCGGTAAATTCCTCGGGGACGATGATCTCGACATTGTCGATCGGCTCGAGGATATAGGGATCGGCCTTCTCGAAGGCGGCCTTGATCCCGAGGTGCGCGGCGATCTTGAAGGCCATCTCCGAGGAATCGACCGTGTGGAAACTGCCGTCGTAAATAGCGACGCGCATATCGACGACCTTATAGCCGGCGATAACGCCCTTCTCCATAATCTCGGCGACACCCTTATCGACCGCGGGAATATATTTTCCGGGGACAATACCGCCGGTGATCTCATCGACGAACTCGTAGCCCTCGCCGCGGGGGAGCGGCTCGACACGAAGCCAAACATCGCCGAATTGGCCTCTGCCGCCGGTCTGTTTCTTATGGCGCCCCTGCGCCTCGGCGGTCTTGCGGATAGTCTCGCGGTATTTGATCCGCGGCTTGATCAGTTCGACCTCGACGCCGAACTGCTCGCGAAGCTTTCCGACGATCATATCGAGCTGAAGCTCGCCCTGACCGTGAAGCAATGTTTGCTTAAGCTCGGAATCGACCTCGTAGCTAAAGGTCGTCTCCTCCTCGGCCAGCCTCGCGAGACCGTTCGCGATCTTGTCCTCCTCGCCCTTCTGCTTGGCCCTGACCGCGACATCGATGACCGGCTTCGGGAAGTCGATCGGAGGATAGATAACTATTTTGGATTTCTCGCAAAGTGTATCGCCGGTGCCGGTGCCCTTGAGTTTGACCGTGATGCCGATATCTCCGGCCTCGAGGGCCTTGACCTCGAAGCGCTCCTTTCCGCGGGAGACATAAACAGTGCCGATTCGCTCGTTAATTCCGCGGTTTGGATTATAGAGTTCCGATCCGCCCTCGAGAGTGCCTGAATTGACTCTGAAATATGTGAGTTTTCCGACATGCTCTTCGGAGAAAACCTTGAAGACCAAAGCACTCGTCGGGCCGGAGTTGTTCGGAACGACCACTTCGGAGTATTCCTCGTCACCCATCGACTTCTTCGCGAAGATCGGCTTTGCGGCCTTAGGTCCGGGGATCAGGTTGACCAGCGTGTTTAAGACGAGGTCGGTGCCGACATTCTGCGCCGCGCTGACAGGCATAACAGGAAAGAGTTTGCCCGAGGCGACAGCCTTATTTAACCCGCTGATAAGCTCGGACTCGGAGAGTTCGCCTGTCTCGAAATATTTATCGAGAAGGGATTCGTCGGATTCGGCTACAGCCTCCATGAGTTGAACGCGGAACTCCGCGATCTCACCCTCGAGATCGCCCGGAATCGGAACCTCTTTTCCGAGGCCCTTTCCGCCGCGGTCATAGGAGAAGGCCTTGTGGGAGAGCAGGTCGATCACACCATGGAAGGAATCGGCAGTTCCGATCGGAATCGCGACCGGTGCGACACCGGTGCCGAAGGCGTCCTTCAGCTCTTTGAGGGCCTTGGAGAAATCGGCGTTCTCGCGGTCCATGCGGTTAACCAAGAAGATACAGGGTTTGCCGTCGATATAGCCCCATGCCTTTTGAGTTCCAACCTCGACAGCGCTTTGGGCGGAAACCAAGATCACGCCTGCGTCCGCGACGCGAACACCGCTGATGACCTCGCCGATAAAATCCGAATAGCCCGGAGTATCGAGGATATTGACCTTGACTCCCCTGTGTTCGGCGAAAAGAAGCGACAGCTGAATGGAGCTTTTCCGTTCGATCTCGGCGGGATGATAGTCGCTTGCGGTGTTGCCCTCGTCGATAGTGCCCATACGTGTCAGCGCGCCGGAGGTGTAAAGAAGCGCCTCGGCGAAGGTCGTCTTACCGACACCGCCATGGGATAAAAGGACCACATTTCTGATGCTATCCGTCCCGTATTGTTTGACCGTTGCCACGGGAGCTCCTTCCTTTAAAGTTCTTTTCGAGTCAAATGAACGAACAAATTACTTAAGCGCGAATGCTTTGTCAATATTAAAAAACCGAAGCCGCCCGACAACCCCCCCTTCGCATCCAATCGAGGTCTGCCTATCGGTTATTTTGCCTATCGGTTATTTTAGATATACAACCGGCAAAGTCCGCGAGCTTCCGCCATGCGAGATCTTCGCAAAATAAACCCCCGAGGGCTCATCCTTGGGATTCCATCTCACGAGGTTCACGCCCGGCTCGAGGCCCTCGGAAAGATCCGCTACTAATCGGCCGTTGATATCGAAGATCCGGAGCTTTGCGCCCAAGGCGGGAATATTCGCCTCGAACTCGACCGCGGAGTTGAATGGGTTCGGGTGCGCGAAGAGCGAGAAGCTCTCGGGGAGTTTAGTGCCTGTCGCCTCGATTCCGTGGGGATTCTTGCCGTAGAGATAGAGGTTATTGATATACCAGCCGGCATCGGTTGTGCGAGTGCTCGAGCCGAAATCGAAGAAGACCTTCACACTGTGGCCAACCCATGGTGTAAGGTCGATCGCTTCGAACTGCCAGAAATTGCCGTTGTCAGACCCGCCGAAACAGCTTTCCCAGCTGACAAAACGGTTGTATTGCGAGGCGGTGCCGTCATAGCCGCCCTGCGGATGGACAACGAAGGTGTCCGCGCCGTCAACGGAGATCTTGATATTGCCGCCGTCGTGGAACGAGTAAGAATCCGAGCTTTGGAAGCGATACCAATGGTGGAAGCACAGGAAGGCGTTCTCGAAGCCGTCGAGGTCCAACGCGGGAAGCTCGAGCCGCGAACGAGCGCTGTCGGAGTAGTCGCTCGCGAGGCGCGTCGCCCAGCAGTTCGATCCGACCGGAACGAAGCCCGGCCCGGAGGTCGGAACGCCCCATTGCCAGTTATCGAAGGCGCCGTAGTGAGTGATCCCCGCGGTCGAACTGCCGACATCGAAGGTCTGGAAGGCCTCATCGACATAGGGGCCCTCGATCTCGTCGCGCTCGGGAAAGCGAATAGTATCGCCCGCGAAGACGAACTCGAAATGATATGAATACTCATTCGGAGGTAGATTTCCCGTGTATTCGAAGCGCGCGCCGCCGGCGACTGAGCCGTCGGCAATTATCATGCCGTATCGGATGCCGTTAATCACGACCTTCGATGACGATGGGATTCCACCCGAGGGCGCCATGCAAAGAACCGAGAACTTGAAATCGGTAGTAGCGCTACCGGCAAAGGGTTGAACCCCGCCGCCGCCGAGATAGAGAGCCTTCGGGCTTGAAAGCTCGATATCGTCGAGATACCAGCCCTCGCCGTTGCAATAGACATCGGAGGTCTGCATGAAGCGGAATTTCACCGGCACGCCGGGGGTTAGCATCGAGGCGAGGTTATAGCGCTGGAAAGACCAGCCCTTGGAGGGGCCGTCGAAGGAGGCCACGAGATTCCAACTCGTGCCGCCGTTGGTTGTGTAATGGACACGGCAACTGTCGTAGCGCGATTCAGTGTCGAAATAATGGTAGAAGCTCAGCTCCGCATTGATCGGCGCGGCAACCTCCGGCGAATAGAGCACCGGGTCGATTGTGTCGCGATAAGAGAACCTGCCCTCGACACCGGAATACCAGCTATTAGAAGGGCTCGCCCATCTGTGGGAACCGAGGTTCCAAACGCCGTCGCTAATCCAGCCCAAGGGGCCGTCCTCGCAGTTCATCACGAAACCGGCGGTGCCGACCGCGATGATAATTGTATCGACGCATTGCGGCCCGCGGGAATCCCTCGCTGTGACGTATAGCTCGACCATGAAGGGATTCGGGCAGGAGGGATCGGCGACAAGCTCGAATGCCGGTGCGTTCGAGCGGGTTTCACCGGAGGCAACCGAGTCTATCCCGCTCGAGGCGGCTGACACTGTGACATAGGGGTTCGGGGAGAGGGCGAGGTTCATTGCGATGAAACGCGCGGCCTCGCCGCCGGAATTATTCAGCTCGAAGGTGATCTCCGAGGATTCCCCCGGCTCGAGAAAGCCATTGCCGTCGCCGCCGAGATCGTCGTTCATCGTGTGGCCGACAATCGATAGTATCGGCGCGTTCACGCGGATTCCGAGGGGGACGGTCCAGCTCGAATCATGAAGATCGGAGGCGAATAGGGTGAAGGCGGTCAGGCGGCCGTCGGGGATCGAGGGTGAGAACTCGACTACGAAGGGTGTAGCGTTCGAGGCCCATGCGCCCTCGGGGATTGTCCCGAAGCTACCCGCCGAGTCTGAAACCTCGGCATCGGAAGAGCCGGCACGCAGAACCCCCGATACAGAGCTCGCGGTTTCGCCACCGATATTCTTGATGAAGACCGTAAGTGCGACCTCTTCACCGATATCGGCGATCCCGTCGGAGTCGCCGGCCGAGTCGTCGAGGACGACCGAGTCGAGGGCGAGCCACGGCCCGCCGCCGCCGATAATCGCGAAGCCGAGGTGCGGGATCATGTCGTAATGGCTGGCGGTCACCCAAATAGTGTCGCCCATTCCGGCACCCGCGACGCTGAGAGCTATATTTCCCGAGGCATTTGTGTATCCGACCGAGTGGACAGCCCTTCCATCGCTCGCGCAGACCAAAGCGCTGTCAACCGGCGCGCCGCCCGAGGTGACATTCACCGAGACAATCCCACCAACTGAAAGCATTGGTGGATAAGCGGCGGTCATCTCGGCGGGTTGGCGAAGCCATATCGCGAGGGCGGGATCGCCGAGCAGGTTGTAAATATCGTAGTAGTATTCGGCGTCGCTCGGATAGGCCAAATAGACCCCCAAAAGCCCGCGGTTCATATATCCCGCGGCGAAGCGGTAGCCCGCTCTGAAGACATCGTCGAACATAACGCGCTCCATGACATCGTCCTCGTCCCAATAGGAGTTGTTCGAAGCGCCGATGAAGCCGATCGCGCCGGCGTTGTTCTGGCGGATCCATGTCTCGCCGAAGCATTCGTCGAGGCTGAAGGTGCCTGTGATGCAGGCATTTGAGATCACGAAGGGATACTCGTCGATATTGCCGAGACCGCGGACATCGTCTTGGCTCCATGCCGGTGCGTCCCAAAGATAATAGCCGCCGTGGCCGGAGTAGCTCAGGATAGTGCGCCCGTCGCGGATAGCGGCGATAGATTGAGTTCCGGCCGAGGGATTTCCCCACGACCAGATGCTGTCGCAATAAAAGCCTGCAGGCGCAAAATGCTCGGATATGACATAACGCTGGGTCTCCTGCGCGAGCTCATAGAAGCTGGCGTCGTCGGAGGCGAGGAAGGAGGCCTTGTCGGCGAAATCCCTGTGGCCGGCCGCGATATCGAATTGCTCGTATTTGATCCCGCGACGGATGAAATGTGCCGCACCGGCAGAATTTGCCGGCGAGATTCGCCCGACGAAAAGCTCGGGGATATAGCCGTCGGCGTCCAGATCGCCATAGGGCAGGTCGGTTTCGGTGTCGGATTCCCGGCCTGTAAAGGAGGGGACATCGGCGATATCGCCTACTAAAAGAACGAAGGTCGGCGCGATCTCGGAGGTGTCGTATTCGGCGAGAATCCAAGAGCGGATAGACACGGCCGTTCCGCCTAACTCGCCGACTGTCTTATGTTTAACAGAATATCCCAAGCGTTGTTTCCACTCGGCCAAGATACGCGCCGAGTCGGCATAGGCGTTGCCGGAGACAATCAAATAGCCCAAACTCGCCTCCGCCGGGAGCCATTTGGAAGAAAAGGCCTCGGGATTAGCGAGGAAGGGTTTTACAATCGAACTGTAATAGGGATTCTCGTAGCGCTCTTTGATCCTGCGGGTCAGCCCGAGATCGGCGTTGTCGAAATGAACCTCGAAGCTAAGATCGGAGGCGATCGAGATCGTTCCGGCAACCGGATTGTAATCCACCGGCCGAACCTCGACCAGCGCAAGACGGAACGATCGCGCCGTGGAGATATCGATTATCTCGACGCGGTTGTCGAATTGATAGCTGTCGCGGGAATAGGTCGCTTCGTCCATCTCGAAGGGTGAACGAAAGCCGGGGAGCTTTACCCACGGCGCTCTGCGCGGGGTTACCGGCCCGAATTCGGATAGTGAGAGCTCGGTTGTGTGAAGCTCGCCCAGATCGACCCGCGGAGTCGAGCCGAACGGCACCTGAATTAGCACCCTAAGAACCGGCAGTTCCGGCGCGCCGACCTCGCCGGAGGGATATGCGCCGCTATAGCCGAGGCGGACAAAATCGCCCTCCTCGGCAGTGAAATGCTCTATCGCGGGCTCGCCGGCGGTCATTCCGAAGGCAATCGATAAGTTGCCCTCGAAGCTCTTTTGCACAACGGCCTCGCCGATGGGATAATTGAACGCATATATCGTTGCAATGCAAGACAATAGGAGAATTATGCGACTGAATTTCATCTTCGCTCCCAATCAGATTTTTAACAAATAATTATTTGATTATATAATTAAAGTGTTAAATATCCATAAATTTATCGGAAAAAGTCGAGGCGGATGAGATGTGAAGCCTTGATCTATAGGCTCGAGAGGCCTATTTATCGCTGAATGGCTCGAGGTGGACTACGACATCGATGACATTTGGCCCGCGGGTGATTATCGCCTCTTTTACCTTTTCGGAGATCCCATGCCCCACGAAGACTGTCATTTCGGGATCGACGAGGACATGAAGATCGACGCAGATGCTTTCCCCGAGCCTGCGGGTTCGAATCTTATGAACCTCCGCGACTCCGGAGACCGAGTTAGCGACCGAGTGGATTTCAGCAAGCTCCTTTTCCGTTGCGCCGCGGTCGGTGAGCTCCGAGAGAGCCGGCTTGAGTATATCCCACGAGGCTTTGAGGATAAATATCGAGATTAGAACCGCGCCGATGTGATCGACAAACGCCAGATTGGAATCGAAGGCCGCAAAAATCACAGCGAGTAGCGCGGGAATCGAGCTGAAAGCGTCCGAGCGGTGGTGCCAAGCGTTGGCGACGACCGCGCGGGAACGGTTTTTTCGGCCGATTGCGATGGTTCGCCTGTAGAGAAACTCTTTGAGGACAATCGAAAGAAGCGGCCCCGAGATCGCGAACCACTGCGTTTGCTCCGGATGGGCCTCTTTGACTGTGGCTATCGCGTTGTAGCACAAAGCTACACCGACTGCGCCCAGCGAAAGCGCTATCGACGCGGCGATTATAGTCTCGATCCGGCGATGGCCGAAGGGGTGGTCCTCATCGGGCGGCGCAGTCCAGAAGCGAACACCGAATATGACCGCAAAATCGGTAGCTAAATCCGACAGGCTGTGAAAGCCGTCGGCAACAACCGCACGGCTGTTGCCCATAAGGCCAACGACCAATTTTAGCGCGGAAAGGCCGAGATTGATAAAAATCCCGATCCAAGTGATCCGCTTAATGTCAGATGTATTGTCTTCGTGTAACATTGAATAAATACTAATGATTTTCAATATCGAGTGCAAGAGATTATTTTATCCGTCACCGTTGTATTTATGAAAACTCCAGAGCTTTCTCAATAACGCCGACCTAAGGTTTTTTGCCGCTTTTTAATCTTGCTATAGCACTTCGCAAATCATATATTAATGAATTAAAACTGTGCTTCGCCCAATTCAATATTACGAGAGGCCTTATGATGTTAAATAAAACCATCCGCGGAAACTTTTTAGCCCTTTTCATCATTGCTTTTGCCGCGCTCTCTGCGCTTGCGGTAGGCTCGGGGCCAATCACTGTCGATATCCCCGTTTCAGCATTCGAGGATCCCACCGAACTGCTCAGCTCGTGGTCGAAATGCCTCGGGAATTATCAGGGGGGCTTCCCGCAGTATTGCAACTGGCTTATCGCTACAGGTGCCTCGGCTTATGACACACTGTGGGTTCTGCAAAGGCGCGAGGGTTGCGGAGCGCTCGCCGGAAACGCCGAGAAGAGGGTGACTATCCTCGAGTTCAACATCTCCTCGATCCCGGACACCGCTTATATCAGCGATGTCAGCTTGATTCTTCAGGTCGATTCGATATACACTACAACCGGTGTCCCGCCGCAGATCGCCGCAAGCGATATGATGGCGTCAACAACAAAACCCTCTGAGCGACTGCTCGATGCCACAAACCTCACCGACGCCCTCGGCGGGAACCTCGTCGATAAGGATTACTTCTACGGTAAGGTCGTCAATACCACCGGCGAGGTCTCGGTTCATTTGAATACTAACGGCCTCGAGGACTTTAGAGATCAGCTGTCGGGCAACTGGTTCGCGATGGGTCTTTACAGTTGCGAGTTCACCGAATCCTCGGGAAAGGCCTTTGTGAGACTGCTCCCGAGGGCCTTCCAGAAGATTCGCGTCACATACTACTCCTCGGCGAATATCACGATCCGCACCGACTTCGACGGAGGAGAGCTCACTCTCGACGATACTCTGCTTGTCGCTTCGCCCTATATCGCGCCTTGGTTTATGGACGAACTCCATATAATCAACACCGACAGCGTCCAAACCCCCGGCCTCGGAGTGAAATACCTTTGGAGATATTGGTCCGACGGCGGCACGAGAAGGCATACAATCCATATTAACCCGGACACGCTGATTTACACGGCCTATTTCGACACGATGTTCCAGCTCGTCGTTTACGCCCCCGGCTATTCCGATCCATCGCCTACCCATCCCGACAGCGTGTGGTTCGACCCGCGGACTTGGGCGTTCATCTCGATCGACCCATGCACCGCCTTTATCGGTGGGGATTCGCTCGAGCGCCATATCTTCCAGGGATGGCAGGGTGTCGGTTCAGGCTCCTATACAGGGCCTTCGGACACAGCTTGGGTTCGTATGGACGGCCCCGTTTCCCAATACGCCGTTTACGACACGGCCTATTGGCTCGAACTGAGTTATACCGGTTGCGGCACAGGTGTTCCCGCTCAAATCGGGGATGGCTGGGCCTATGTCCATGATTCCGTCGATGTTATAACAGCCGAGTCCCTGCTTGTCGAGGGGGCTTGGTATTACTTCAAATATTGGTCGAACTCCGCCGGCCACCTTCGCGACAGCACTCGAGCGAGGACATGGTTTATCAACCCCGATATGCCTCGAACAATAGTGGCTAATTATGAAGTCGATCCCCAGCTCGAGGTCTATCCCAATGAATTCAATATCGTCGCGCCGGGGAACGAGTTTCTCCTGCCCGCTATAATCGACGCCTCACTTCCATTTCCCGTCGATAGCTTCAGGTTCACTATGCGGTTTAACTCCGCAAAGCTCGAGTTCGTCGATCTCATTATGTCGAGTGTTCTTTGGTCGAGACTGACCTCGACTCCCGGAACCGGCACAGTCTCTGTTTTCGGCGATGTCCCCGGCTCCGTGATGGCTATCGATGTCCCAGAGACGCTTTTCTACTACCGAATGAGGGCGAAACTCGACGCCGAAGGCTCGGACACTATCCGCTTCGACACCTTCCAGTTCGCCCTTAGCGACGCCGATACCCGACCCGGCTATGTCCAAATTGTGCCAACGGATATATCGGTTGTCGTCACAACCGATTACGGCGGCGATTCGGTGTGGATCGACGGAAGCCCCTATCCGGCGCCGTATTCCGAGACATGGATTGGCGCTGAGATCCGCCGGATCGGCGCGGATTCGCTGAATCCTATCTCAGCGGGTGAGATGGCTCGTTTCGTCGGATGGTCGGACGGCGGGGCACGATTCCACAATGTCCAACCCATCTCGGACACCGCCTTCACCGCCGAGTTCGACACACTCTTATACTTGGATGTGGTTTCGCCCTTCGGAACGCCCTCCGGCTCCGGATGGTTCGACCGCGGCGAATTGCGCACCTTCTCGGTTGCTCCTAATGTCGTAGTGTCGGGGCTTTCGAGGGATATTTTCGTTCGTTGGGAGGGCGAAGGAACCGGCTCCTATTCGGGCACCTCGAACCCCTCCAACTGCACGATGACGACGCCTATTACCGAAACCGCGATATGGCAAAATCAGCACTGGCTGGAGCTTTCCTACACCGGCACCGGAGTCGGCCTTCCGACCTTGACCGGCGAGGGCTGGGCAAACAACGGCGCTTGGGCGCCTATCTCCGCAGACAGCACCGTCCTCGACGGCGCGGCGACGAGGTTCTTCGCGTGGTGGTCGGGCGGAACTGTCGCGAACCGCTTTATCCGCACCACCGAGGCCTTTGTCTCGCGACCGGACACCATCGTCGCGGTCTATTCGGATCAACCCTTCGTCTTCAACTTCGACCTGCCGGAAACGACTACCGGCCTGCCCTCGGAAAATATCTCTATCCCCGTGGCCATCGACATCCCGACCTCGACGGTGCTTTCCGAAATCGCTTTCCATTTCTACTTTGAAAAACCCGATCTTAGTTTCCTCGGCATCACGACCGGCGATTTGCCGTGGTCGAGCCTTACAGCCACCGATCTCAGCTCGGGAATTTACGGTCATATCTACATTCACGCAAACGCCTCGACGCCCATTCCGGTCGATCCCGCCGATGTTCTCGCGGGGCTCTCTTTCGCGTTGGCCCCGACCGCCTCGGGCGAGAGTCGGATAATCGCCTCGGACGGCGGCTTCGATGTCGAGATCGCTTCGCCGGACACCGGCTGGGTCGATATCCTCGGTCAAATCTCGGTGATAGTCACGACAGAGCCTTATCCGGCGCAGGTCTTCGTCGATTCGTCGCCGTTCTCCGCACCCTACGAGGCCTTGTGGAGCGCAGGCGAGAGCCATGATATCGGCGTTACGACGCCGCAATATCCTTCGCCGGATATTCGGATGAATTGGGCGGGTTGGTCGGATGCGGGCGCGAGGGAGCATTCGGTGGAGCCGGTCACGGACACAGTGTTTTCGGCTCAATTCAATGTGGAATATAGGCTTAGCGTTATCTCCGCGCATGGAATCACAACCGGTTCGGGCTGGTTCGCCTCGGGAAGCGAGGCGGTCTTCGATGTCTCGCCGGATTCGGTTCACGAGGGCGCAAGTTATTATCTCTTCGATGGTTGGCTCGGAACCGGCGATGCGGCCTACACAGGCCCCGCGAGGGCCGCGCTGGCCACAATTAACGAGCCGTGCACGGAAACCGCCCAATGGCGGGCGTTCCACGAGCTTACACTCGATTACACCGGAACGCCGATCGCGCCGATCCTCTCCGGCGGCGGTTGGCTTGCCGAGGGCGCTTGGGCGCCGATTCAAGCGCAAGATTCGATCATCGACGGCCCGAACAGGTATTATTTCGTTTATTGGAGCGGCGAGGGCGCGGTCGAGAACCGCCTTTCATCCATTACGAACCTTCTCGTCGATGGGCCGCGGAACATTACTGCAGTTTATTCCACGACCTCTGGTGGCTCGCTTTTCGGCCCTCCGGCCGTGACGCATGTCGTTCCGGGCGAGTTCGTTGCAATTCCTATAATCTATTATGGCTCAGCGCGTTATATCGACAGCCTCGCCTTTTCCTTCGATTTCGATCCCTCGGCGATAATGCCCCATGATATCCTTCCGGCCGGTTTCGATTGGGATCATCTCGAGATCGAAGACGACGGCCATACGGCAAGGGTTTTCGCCCGCGACGCCGTGGAGTTCGCTATCGAGGATGGCGACACGTTGCTGTTCATATTGCTCTACATTTCCGCCACTTCCGGATCATATAACCTCGAACCGGAGGCCCCGGAGTTCGATCTTTCCAGCTCGACACCCCTTCCCGGACAACTGCGCGTTTCGGGGATAGTCGTGGTGACGATTCGAACCGATTTTGGCGGCAAGGTAGTCGTCGATGGCGTCGAAAGAGACTCTCCCTTCAACGCCGAATGGCCCGCCGGTTCGGAACACCTCGTTGCGGTGCCGGATTTCCAAACCCCGGCCGAGGGGCATCGCAGGTATTATACATCTTGGAGCGACGGTGGCCTCAGGTCGCACTATATCAGCCCAGTTTCGGATTCAACCTTCACCGCTATTCACAGCGATAAATTCTTCCTCTCCGCCGAATCGCCTCGGGGGAGCGCCTACGGCTCCGGATGGTTCGAGTCCGGCGCTATAGCCCCATTCGGCGTAACACCCGAGACTGTCACGGTCGGCGACAGCAGATTTGTTTTCGATTCTTGGGCCGGCACAGGCGCGGGAAGCTATACCGGCCGCTCGAACCCCCATTCTGTTTCGGTCTCCGCGCCGATCACCGAAACGGCGTTTTGGGCGGAAAGCTATTATCTGAGGCTCGCCTCGACCGGAACCGGCGGATTTACTCCGCTTTTAACCGGTTCCGGATGGTTCGATCGAGATTCATGGGCGCCGATCTCGGCGGAACCGATCCTGAACGAGCCGTCGAGAAGCCTCAACCCGAAGGCCTTCAGCCATTGGACCGGCGGTGTTTTTGCCGATTCGACGCAACCTTCGACCACAGCCCTCGTAGATGCGCCGCGAACCGCAACTGCTGTTTACACCGGAACCGCAATCGATGCGACGGACTCGCTCTGGACGGCGGCCGGCGAGGTCGCAACTATCGAGGTTCGCGCGATCTCCGACGAGCCCTTGGGCCTCGACACGCTCGAGATGTCCCTGATCTTCGGCGGCGGATGCCTATCTTTCCGCGATGTTGTGCCCTGCGGGATAGCTTGGGATCACCTGTCCGCGACCTCGGTCGATCTCGGCGGCGGGGTAATCCGCGTGAATATTGTTGCCCAAAGGGAATCGCCCTTCATGGTCGAGGATTTCGACCTGCTGTTTTGCGTCCGCATGGACGCCGTTTCGCCGGGAAACTCGCCCTTCGAGCTTGCGATTTCCCGTGTCCATTCCGCCGGCTTCCGTGAATTGGCCGGCGAAAGGGCTGTCATCGTCTCCAATTCGGTCGAGCTGACTCTCGCGAGCGCCGAGGCCGAAAGCCTATACCTCGACGGCGCGGCCTACTCAGCCGGAAGCGTTATCCCGCTTGCCTTTGCAAGCCCGCATATCGCCTCGGCCCCGGAAATTGTTCCGATCGACGAGACAAGCCGTTATAACTTCGAGACTTGGAACGATAGCCCCGACCGCGAACGCGAGATTCGCCCCATTTCCGACACCACGATCACCGCCGAGTATTCCTCGCAATTCCTCGCGACAGTGTTTTCCTCGCACGGCTCGGTTTTCGGAGGCGGATGGTTCGATGAGGGCGACAGCGCGGTTCTTTCGGTTTCGCCGGAGTCGGTTTTCGTCGGGGATAGCATTCTCTACGCATTCGCCGGTTGGAGCGGCGATTTCACCGGCACCGCCAACCCCTGCACGCTTCTTGCCGATTCCCCGAAAGCTGTTGTCGCGCTTTGGGATACGCTTTATCGAGTGCGCGTTTCGAGCGCTCATGGCGAGGCCGTCACCGATGGATGGTGCGCACGCGGCGATTCGACTCTGCTTCGCATTCGACCGACGCTCGTCGCCGAGGGCCTTTCAAGATGGGCATTCACCGGCTGGGAAGGCATAGGCCTCGGCTCCTACACCGGAACCGCCGATTCCATCATGATCCATCCACTTTCGCCCATCTCACAGACCGCCCAATGGAACACCCAATTTATGGTTCGAGTTTACGACGGCGGCAGGGGCACTGTTTACGGAGGCGGATGGTTTGACGAGGGCGCGACGGCCTTCTTCGGGATAGCTCCGCCGGTCATCGATTCGACGGCCGGAATTCGCTGGGTTTTCGCCGGCTGGAACGGCGAGGGCGAAGGGGCCTACTCCGGCGCCGACGCCGACGCCTTCTGCACCGTTGACGGCCCGATCGACGAGACCGCCGCTTGGACGCTCGAATACTTCCTCGCGGTGGATAACGGCGGCCATGGGGTCGCTTCGGGCGAGGGATGGTATTCGGCCGGCTCTTGGTCGGAGTTCTCCGTCGAGCCGGACAGCGAGATGATCACCGAGGGAGTGGCTTGGCGCTTCACCGGTTGGATGGGCTTCGGCGAAGGCTCCTATACAGGCGAAAATAACCCCGCGACATGCCGAATGAGCGGCCCCGTCACCGAAAGGGCGATCTGGGGCGTTCGCTACCGCGTCGCAATCGCGGACTCGGGGGCTATGGGCCTTCCCGAGTTCGAGGGCGAGGGCTGGTTCCCGAGAGAAACATGGCAACCGATCTCCGCGCCACCGGTGGTAATCTTCGGAAGTAGCAGGCTTTCATTCCTGCGCTGGAGCGGGGGCACCTTCGACGACACAACCTCCTCGAACACAAATGTTTATGTCGATACCACGCTCAACCTGATCGCGCATTACTCCGATTTCGAGGTCTCGCCGCCCGCGGCTATCCTAGTCGAGGCCGGCGACACCTTCGATGTGCCGATCACTATGTATTACCCCTTCGGGCGGATGCTAATGAATATGCAGTTCAACCTGCATCATCCGGCATCGGTGAACTTCATCTCCGTTCGCGCGGACGCCGGACTTTCTTGGGGAACTCTCACCGCCATTCCTCTCGGCGGCGGAACGGTGACGATCTATGGCAATCGTAGCCCGAGCCTTGTTTATCCGCCGGTTGTTCTCTGCATCGCGAAATTTGTCTCGACGGGTAGCACCGCAAGAATCGACACACTTTGGCTCGACGGCTTCACCTACGATGTCTCCGGCGCGAATAGCAATCCCGGCCAGCTTGTAATCGGCGCGCCGATCAATGTCATCGTCCGAACCGACTACACCGGCGAGGATGCCAAGGTCTGGATCGACGGCGTCCAATGCTCCTCGCCCTATTCGGCGGTATGGATAGCCGGAGAGCCGCATAATATAGGCGCATTCGCCGGATTCGGAAGCGGAGACACCCGCGCGGTTTGGCGCAGTTGGTCGGACGGCGGCGCTATTCACCACACCGTCGCGCCGATGTTGAGTGATACATTCACCGCTCATTATGCCCCGACACATATTCTTACTATCAACGCGCCCTATGGCGGCGCTTTCGGCGGGGGATTCCACGACGAGGGCGAACTCGTCGAGTTCGGAATTGCCGAGGAGGTTGTCGTCTCGGACGGGACCGAATGGACCTTCACCGCGTGGGCCGGCTCCGGCGACGGCCATTACAGCGGCGCGGAAAACCCCGCTGTTTGCACGATGAACGGCCCCATCGTCGAGAACGCGATTTACAGCACTCGATATTACCTCACAGTTGACGGCGTCTATTCACCGACAACCGGCCAAGGATGGTATTCCTCCGGCTTGCCTGCGGAATTCTCGGTCACCGAGCCGATAGTCGCTGTCGGGGAGGGCACGAGAAGGGCCTTCGATTCTTGGATTGGGGCATACACCGGAACCGCGAACCCCGCGACATGGACGGTGACGCGACCGAATACCCAAACCGCCAGATGGAACCTCGAACACCTTCTGACAATCGATTCGCCGCGCGGGGTCTATCACGGCGACGGCTGGCATCTTGCCGGCTCGACCGTCGAGATCTCTATCGAAACGACGGTCGATTCAACCGCCGGAATCCGCTGGGCCTTCGCGGGTTGGCAAATCGGGGATTCGGTTTACACCGATAATCCTTTATCGGTGAATATCTCCGGCCCAAAAACAGCTGCCGCGCTTTGGCGGATTGAATATCGACTCGAAATCGCAAGCCCACACGGAGCGGTTTACGGCTCCGGTTGGTTCCCCGCCGGTGCCGTTGCGAATTTCTTTGCCGATCCGGAAACTGTGCTCTTCGGACAAACAAGGTTCATCTTCGAGGGATGGAGCGGCGATTACTCTGGCGATGAGAACCCGCACAGCATCACGATGACCTCGCCCGCGGAAATCACCGCTATTTGGAAAACACAGCATCTCCTGACTGTTGTCGGCGGCCCCTCGGCCACGGCCGGCGCGGGCTGGTTCGATGAGGGTTCTAACGTTATTTTCTCGGTGGTCGATCCGATAATCGAGTCGGCCGGCCTGAGAAATGTCTTCTCCGGATGGGGTGGTTTCGGCCTTGGAAGTTACTCCGGCGCGGGGAATCCCGCGGGTTGCACAATGAACGGCCCGATCCAAGAGACGGCGCTTTGGAACAGGCAATACTTCACGCTTGTCCAAAGCGACCACGGCACCGCGTTCGGAACGGGCTTCAATCCCGCCGGAACGACCGTCGAGTTCGGCGTCGGGCCGACCTCGATCGAGGAAAGCGGCGCGCGGTATAATTTCACAGGCTGGCTCGGTCTCGGCCCGGGATCCTACACCGGCCTCGACAATCCCGCCCACACAACCCCCGACAGCGCGATCGAGGAATTCGCGCAATGGGATACCCTTTACGAGCTTAAGCTTTCCGCGCAGGGCGCCGGCCTCGCCGACCCAAGCCTCTTCGAGGAGGGCTTCTATTACGCGGGCAATATTCCGATAGCGGCGCAAAACCCCGTCTATGGCGGCGGAATCCGCTATCATTTCCGCAAATGGACTGGCGGAACCTTCGCCGACAGCCTTTCCGCATCGACGACTATCGCGCTTTCCGGCCCGGACACGGCGATCGCGGTTTATAGCGCATTCGAGGTCAGCCCGCGCGAGACGACTATTTGCTCCGTCGGCGACACCGCGTGGATTCCGATCATCCTACACAGCGACGAGGCTGTGCATATGATCGATACCCTCGGCTTCGACCTCTACTTCGACGGCGGCTTCCTGACCTATTTGGGAATCCGCGAGGACACGCATGTCGATTGGACGACAACGCTCGGTTTGCCGATCTCCCGCTCGGCGGACACCGGAATCAGAATCCGCGCGTATTCCGCAACGCCGATAGCAATCGCTTCGCAGGAAACACTTCTCTCCGTCGGCCTGATCGTCGCCGCGGGCGACCATTCGGCAAGCCCGATCCTTGTGGAATCCCCGATGTTCGACATCGCCGGCGCCGGCTCTGTCGATGGCGTTCTTTTCAAAAACAACCTCGTTTCGGTCACAGTCCGAAACAGCGCATTCGGCGATTCGGTGCTCATCGACGGGATTGCCCGCCTCTCGCCCTATATCGCCGAATGGCTCCCCGGAGATAGCCACACAATAGCCGCGAAGCCCCTGATCCCCATCGGCTCCGGCTCGCGGGCAAGATTCGACGACTGGGACGACAGCGATTCTCGAGAGCGCGTCGTTTGGGCTGAATCCGAGACGACATTCACGGCGAATCATATCCAGCAGTATTCCTTCACGGTCTTCAACTCCGGCGGCGATTCGCCGGTTCCGCCGGTCGGGAGCCATTGGTTCGATGACGGCGCCGAGATTTGCGCCTTCGTTCAAAGCCCCGACCCGATCTCAAACCGCTACTGCACTGGATTCTCCGGCACGGGCGACCTCGCCTCCGGCGGAACGGCCGACTCCGTGGCCTTCAATATCGGCCGGCCGACGAGTATATACTGGAATTGGCAGGACATGATCCCCCTCATCGTGGTCTCCGCGCACGGCGCTCCATGGCCGCCGGTTGGGACGAGCTGGTTCATCCCCGGCGCGGCTGTGAGCGCACGCAATGACAGCCTCGACATCTTCGCCCCCGGTCAGGCTTGGATTTGCTCCGGTTGGACCGGCACGGGAAGCCCCGCCTCCGGATCGGGGTGTTCGGTTGATTTCAATATCGAAGAACCCTCGCAGATCGAATGGAATTTTGCCGGCCCGGCGAACAAGCTCGATCTGGCCTCGGACGGTTGCGGAGGGGGTGCTCCGGAGTTGCTCGGATTCGAGGGTTATTATGACCGCCCGGCCAATATAGTCGCATCGAGCTCTGTGGAGCACGGCGCTTCCAAATACTTCTTCGACAGATGGATTTCGATTCCCGATGGAGCCGATTTCGCGGAGGCATCCGATACGGCAACCACTATCGATTTGCTCGGTGCGCCGCGAACCGCAGTTGCCGTTTATCGCAAGGGCGTCAAGATCGACCTCTTCAAATCCCCTGCTCAGGCCTTCGGCGGCTTCGTCGTCGGAGGAATTCCCTTCGAGAGAACAGAGCACGCGGTTGTTTGGGTTCCGAGTTGTTGGACGGGACAGATTGCTTCGTCCGCCGAGGACACCGCAACCGGCGCGGACTCGATTTTCGTCTTCGATCATTGGTCTGATGGCGGCGCGAGATCGCACGAGGTCGGCCCGCTTTGTTCGGATGCCGAATTCACGGCCTTTATGTCGAAAAGGTTCCGCTACAGGTTCACAAAGAACCCGAATTGGGACACCTACGGCACCCTTCGCGTCGGGACTACGACCTACACCGGAGCGACAAGCGCCGATCTGTCGGTATATCTCGACGAGGGCGCGGTTTATCAGGTCACCGCGAGCGAAATCGACCCGATCGACCCGAGCCGCAGACTGCGCTGGGTCTCATGGTCGGATACCGGCGCGAGAGCACACAATATCGGCCCCGTCACCGGCACCGGAAACCTGACGGCCAACTATCAACGCCAATTCCTCCTCGAGGTCAAAAAGAACCCGGTGGAGGCCTTCGGCTGGATCAAGCTCGAATCGACCTATTTCAACGGAGTTTCAGAGGCGACTGCTTGGTATGACCTCGGAGCGACCGCGAATATCGAGGTCTCGACACCGGACGGCCACGCCGATACCCTTTGGAACTTCATGAACTGGAGCGTCGGCCCGACCACACCGGCTATAGCCTTCGGGCCTATCGACACGGTATATTCGCTTGTCGCGAATTATCGACACGAGATAGTCGTCCTCGCATTTACAGTCGATACCTCGGCGTGGCGCTTGGGCGAGGTCGGACTCAATTATACGAGTGCGATGACCCCCTCGGAAAAGATGGAGCTTAGAAATATCGGAACCCATTCGCTCGTGTTCGGCCTCAATATCGCCGATAGCGGGCCTTGGAGCGCGGCCTATCTGTCGGGCGCGAATAAATTCGCGGTGAAGGCGCAATTCAACGATTCGCCCACAGCCCCAAGCTCTTGGAGCTTGGTCGAGGATGCCGTCCTGTCCGCGATTCGCTGGGCCTCGGCGACAAGTTACGGAACCGGCGGATACAATATCGCGAGCGGTTCGACCGAAAACCTATGGTTGTCGTTCTCCTCGCCGAGTTCGAGCTCTGTTTTCGGCTCTCAACAGATTGGCATCACTATAACGGGGTATATTTCTTTGCCATAATTAAATTATGGTATAATTTATGCTTTACGAAAGGGTATCTGCGATAAGCTATTACTATATGCGACAGCTGAGCGCGAGGTCGATTGTATTAACAATTTGACTTAAGCGTTTTAAAGCATAAATTGCATTTGGGGCTTATAACTGAAAGAAATGCAAGACCTTAATATCAAAACATCGATAATCATCGTCGGGATTGTGTTCCTGATCGGGGTTGCCCTTTCGACAATCCTGTTCTCGGTGTCCTCGGACCTTCCTGTTTTCGTTTTTCCATGGGGTCTGAAGGTGCTCATCGAGCTTTTCATCTATTTCGTCTCGCTGTTTTTATTCTCGAACTACAAGGTCAAACCGGCTCTTTGGGTGAAGGGCTTCGCGATTATCTTGTTCTTCCGTGCCCTTTTCTCGTTGTTTATCGGAATATGCTTCTATATCCTCTTCGCAAAGCCGCCGACCACCTACGGTGAGATGTTCCTCGAGGCATTGATCAAATTCAACTACTCCTTCATACTGCAGGTAATCCTGTCGCCGTGCCTCGCATATCCGCTCTTGATCGCGGTGATCACCGAAAAGGTAGAGCTGGAGAGGGCCGCAAATATGCCTCCTGTCAAGGCGAGGCTTACCGCGCCGCCTCCGCCCCCACCCTCGGTTGAACTTCCTCGCGAATGGGCCGAGGATCTCGAACAAACCGACAAAGAGGCCTCGCAAGGCTCGAGCAAAAACTCGCAGGCAATCTCGAGCGAACTCCTGAAGGAGCTTGGGCTTTCCGGCCTCGCGGACGACAAGGCAGTGGTGAAACCGACCGCCGAGACTGCGCCGAAACAAAGGCCTGAACCGCGGAAACCGAAACAGGCCTCGATCAACGACGAACTGAAGGACCTCCTCAGCGGCCTCGACGACAAGAGTTTCTTCTCGGAGCTCGGCGAAAAGCCTCATGGCAAACCCGTCCATTCGGAACCCAAACCCCCGAAGTTCGCCGACGAAAATATCGATCTCCTCGAGCAGTTGGCCAGATTGGACCCCCTATCGGTGCCGGAACAAGCCGCACCAAAGCAACCCGAGAGGCCGATTAAAAAGAGCTCCGAGCCTGCGACCGCACCAAAAAAATCACCACCCCCCATCAAGCCAACCGAGGAGATTCCATCGATCGAGGATCTTGATATCGAGCTTCCCGCATTCAATATTCCCGGGACAGAGGAAATGAAGACACCCGAAGAAGAGGGCTTCGATATCGATTCCTTGGGGCTCGAGATCGAGGTGCCGCCGCTTGTTGCCGAAAATAAGCCTTCAAAGCCGGCCGTTCCGATCGAGAAACCTCCTGTCGTGCCCGGCCCGAGCCTGAAGAACATCGCGGAATCCAAAATCCCTCCCGAATCGATTCCCAAAAAACCGATTGCAGAGTTCGATATTCCGGATGTCTTCGCCCCATCGACCGAGGAAAGGCCGCCGCTCCCTCAAAACGAGCCCTTTATTGAAAAACCCGATCTTCCGGAGGGTATGATCGAGGAGATTCCCATCGGCGACGCAGACTTCGCCCTGCCGGAACTTCCGCCGGAGGATAAACAGGACTTGGATCAATTCCTCGCCTCGCTCAGCGAGAACGAGCTTCCCGCGATGTCCTTCCAAGAGAAACCGATTATCTCTCTCGACGATCTTCCGCCCTTGCCCGATTTTCCGGGGCTTTCCACAACTCCCGAGGCTCAGAAGCCCCAAGACAAGCCCGCACCCGCTAAAAGCTCCGCGGATGCGAAGGAAAAAAAGCCCGAAAAAGAGAAGGCGAAAGAAAAGCCCTCCGCGAAGGAACTCGCGCAGAAGCCCTCCGACACGATCACAATTTCGGTTAGGCGGATTATTGACTATAGTAAAAACACCGAGGCCTCCGCGGTTCTCAATAAACTGCTCCGAAGGGGCTCGGACTACAAGCTTCAGGTGCCACTTTCTATGATTATCGATCAACTCGAATCGGGAACGATTCTGCTTTCAGCGGATTATATATATAATCAAGTGCCGATCGAGCTTGTTAATTTCATATCCGCCGAACAGGGCCGAAATCTTCAAGAATTGGAGCTGATTATCCCGCTCGGCGATGTGATGCAACAGGTTGCACCATCGATTATTATGGAAAAAATGAACACCGACAGGCCGGAATCGAAGTGGACATCGGAGGCCTCTAACCTCAAGGATACCATTAGCTTCGAGGAGAAGGATTTGAAATAGCCCACTGGGGATTTTATGGCACAGATTAATATCGCAGATAAAGAAGTAACGGTAAAGATAGTTTATTACGGCCCCGGAATGTCCGGCAAAACCACAAACCTTCTGTATATTCACCAGAGGATTTCCGGCAAAAACCTTACCGACATGGTCTCTATCGCGACCGAGGGAGACATGACGCTGTATTTCGATTTCCTCCCGATCGAAACCGATGTTATACCCGGTTTCAAAGCGAAATTCCAGCTCTATACAGTCCCCGGACAAGTCCAATACAACGCAACTCGAAAGCTTGTGCTTCAAGGAGCCGACGGCATCGTTTTCGTAGCGGATTCCCAATGGTCGCGGCAAAAGGACAATGTCGATTCCTTCGCGAACCTCAAGGAAAACCTGCTCGCAGATGGGATCAACCTAAACGATATCCCCTATGTCCTCGAATACAACAAACGCGATATCAAGGATGCCGCGAGGTTGGAATACCTCGATTATCTTCTAAACCGCGAGGCGTTCAAGGTCCCCTCTTTCGAGGCGGTGGCCACCGAGGGAAAGGGCGTTTTCGAGGTTCTAAACCACATCACACGCATGGTCGTCGCTAAGATTCTAAAAGATATAAAGAATTGATTTTAGGAGGATGTTTTGAATATTATAATCTACGAGCCCGATAAGATCAAATTAGAATCGGTGCTGTCGAGTTTCATCGAGGAGAGCGGCGCGAGGCTGTCGATGCTCGTCACGAAGAACGGCATGATCCTCTCCCGCAAGGGCGACTACACCGGTGTCGATATCCAATCGCTGGCTGCCTTGACTGCCGGCACATTCGCGAGCACACAGGCCTTGGCGAAGGTCGTTGGAGAGAAGGAATTCTTGGGCGTTTTCCATCAGGGAAAGAGAAACAACATCTACATCTCGCTAATAAGCGACTTCGGAATACTCGTGGCGGTGTTCGATATCAGCGTGACAGTCGGAATTATACGCCTGTCCGCCAGAGAGGCCGCAAAAAAGCTGGAGCCCATCATCGCGGAGCTTATCACCCGCGCAAAATAGCCCTATTCCTTCGCTCCCGGCTTGATCGCGAGGATAGCTATTCTCCTTCGCAAGATCGGGATCACCCTCAGAAACGCGGACTCGATTATCTTTATCACCGGGATATGCGATTCGGCGTAGTATTTCTTCGCGATCTCGAATCCCGCGGCCTCGAGCTTTTCAACAAGCCAAGCCATGGATTTGTAATCGACATGGGACGGGTCCTTCTTCAAAACTATATTGTTGTTCTTGAGCCGTTCGAAGAAATGGCCGCGGTGCGGCGTCCAGATTACATACTTGCCGCCGGGCTTGAGAATCCTAAATGAGTCTCGAATGGTCTTCTCTGAAACCTCCGGGTAAAGATGCTCGAAGAGGTCGGCGGCGATAACAACATCGAAATAGCTGTCGGGAAAGCCGCTGTCGGAGGCGTCGGCTTTGACGAAACTCAGATTGTCCAGTTGCATTTTCTGCGCAAAACTGCGGCAAAAATCGACGCTCTTCTGGGAATAGTCCAACCCGACCGCCTCTTTGCATGATTTGGCGAGCGAAACAGTGAAGGTTCCCCACCCGCAACCGAGGTCGAGGACTCGCTCGTCTTTGGACGGGGTATAAATCCCCAAAACCTTCGCCAATCTATACTTTTGAAAACGACTGTCGAGATCCTCGAAGACATCGGCCTTCACATCGAAATAATCGCCCTCGTCATACCATTTGCGCATCTCTTCTTGCTTTTGGGAATCTGTTCCTGTCATCGCATCTCCATTAATGATTGCATTATATTTCAGAACATATCGATAAATGTTTAAAGGTCAAGGGCAATCTCGGCGCGGCTTACCGCCTCGAGTAAACCTCAACAAGAATCGCCAAATTGGTTTGAAAACTGCTATTAGCCAATCGAAATTAAATAAGGCAGTGACAGTGGGGAAAATGTCGGAACACCTTTTGCCTCGCAACATCGATCGAAATGCGCTGAGAGAGTACTTCTTCCCGGATATCAAGTCGATCGATCCGAAACTGAAGGAGACCTTTTACAAACAGGCCACCGCCTCGCTTTTCCTGATAATCATCGCGGTCACCGGCCTCGGCGCGCTGATGCTCTTTCTCAGCCTCTTCTCGAGCATCAGCACCTTCGCGTTGGCAAAAACACTTTTCATTATATTTATTGTTTTCGCGCTCATAATCGTTTTAAGAAGGCTTTTGCCGACAACGCGAGCGGATTACGCATTGCTTATCTTTACTGTCTTTTTCATCGCGAGCTGGAGTGTCGCCAAGGATGTCTCGAATTTCGGCGTCGATTTTAACGCCTATGGCTGGATGTTTGCCGCGGTTATATTCTTCGGGCTGGTTTTCATGCCCTTCACACCGCGATTTTCACTTCTCGTCGCGGGCTATTGCTCGGGGTTATACCTTATATTATGGATACTATTTGTCATTCCGATAATCGGGCCCGAGACATTCGCCGGCTCGTTCCTCGGGGATTTGTTTTCCGGGCTCCTCACAAATATTCAGACCGGCAGGGCGAATATGGAGCAATTCGGATTCTACACGGCTTGGCACTTCATGATTTATTTCCTCTTCGGCGGATTAGCCTTTATTTTCCGGGCGGCAAACCTTCGTTCGTTCATCAAAACTGTAGTCATCGGGAAACGCCTATCCAACCAAGAAACCGAGCTTCGCGCCGCACGAGCGCTTCTTTCGAAACCGGAGAGCCAGCATTTGGAATTCAAGTCCAGCGCCAGATGGGACTACCGTGAAAACAAGACAAACAAAGAGCTCGAGAAGGTAATTATTAAAACTATCGCCGGCTTCATGAACTCCGACGGCGGTATCCTTTTCATCGGTGTGGACGACGACGGAAAGGCTGTCGGCCTCGAAAAGGATTTCCAATCGCTGGGGAAAAAGGACTCCGACGGCTATCAAGCCTTCCTGATAAGGCTCGTTTCGGCCTATCTCGGAAGGGAACATTGCGAGGGTGTTCGCGTGTTCTTCCACGAGATCGACGACAAAGAGGTCTGCAGTGTCAGTGTCGAGCCCTCGGAGACAGCTGTTTTCATCGAGAAACTCGAGGGCGCGTTCTTCGTCCGCACCGGCAACAGCACTCAACAGCTCAATGCCAAAGAGGCCAACGAGTATATAGGCAGACATTTTACAAAGGGCTGATTCGAATCGAACCAGCCCTCAAAACCCAACCAAAGCTTCGAAAATCCCGCTTTAGCGACGGATATTCATGAATGTCGAAAGCCTAACCTCATAGGGCGAGGACGTATCGTAGGGTATCGACACCTCGAGGCCGATCGGGAAGAAATCGCGAAGCCACCATAACTCCACCTCGCCGAACCGCTCCGGAACGACATCGACATGAGTGAGCCTCGGCGACAGGTTTGTGCTGAGCCACTTGCTGTTCGCGTCGCAGTAGGTGCTCAGGCGAACAAGGAGCGGCTTCGTCCCGAGGAAGAAATCGACCCCCAACTCCTCGTTATAAACCTTAGTGCCGCCATAAACATAAAGCCCGAGAAGGGTTCTATCCAATGGAAGCGGGAAAAGGTCCAGCATGTTGAAATCCGGCCTGCCGAGCATCCTGTGCTGGATATTCTTGGCATACATCAGATTATGCGCGCCGTTCGAGGCGCCAAGGCCGAAATAGGTGTTATGTCGGGCGCCATAGGGCAGATACTCGGCCATATCGTCCGAGAAATTTATGAAGGTCTCGACCGTCCAAAGGCGCGAGTATTCGCCGTCCTCCCTCGCTCTCGGCCTTCCCGCGAACTCCGAGGTGTCGGCCGGGAAGCGGAACCTGAGGCCGGCGGTATAGGAGCCAATTCTGTCCATGTCGTTGTGATATTGAGTGGCATAGAGATTCAGATCGAATTGCCAGATATTACTTTCGACATTCATCGTCCAAGGGGCGAACTTGATGACATCGTTCGCGGGGATTTGCCTCGGATGAACACCCACGGGAGCCGGAATAGAGGGATTATAGTAGGACTTGGAATGATACTGAAGCCCGGGCGAAACCCGTTTCAGCCTGAAGATGAGCCAATCCCAGTTCGGTTCGAGCGGCACCTCGAAAACGAAATTCTTGTCGAGACCGCGATTCACCGCGTTTTCCGCATTGATCCGCGCATAGAGGTCTAACGGAACCCCGAAGAAATCCTTCGACTTGATTCTTGCGTCGGCGCCGTAGATCATGAACTGCGGATCGTAATAGAACCCCGCCATATTGCCGTGGACGATCACAAATGCGTCCATATTTGGATAGGTGATACTCCTCCGAGCGCGAACCCTAAACAGCTCAAGCTCGCGGATTCTAATCTCTTTGTCAAGAATATCGTGATTGAGATCGGCGATCGTGTTCTCGTAGGTGAGCAGGGAATCCGCCCATCTGCGGTTTGTCTCCCAAAGAAGCTCGATCTCTTTCAGCTTGCCCTCGATTATGATCAATCTTCTATCCGCGAGGTTTTGCGTGAAATGATCGCTGGTCGCGAGGTTCATGATGAGCCGTCCGCGATGAACCAGAGTGTCCTGAATCATTTTGACAGTATCGTATATCTCGGGTTTGACCTCGCGAAGTGCACCCGCAACCTCGCCCCATTTCGACAGGTCTATATTACTGAACTTAGCCCCCAGCTCGCTCTGGCCGCCCGAATCAGGGGGGGGCGGGGTGTAGTTCGAATCGAGCTCGGGGCACTTCGAGTAGATGAACGGAAGGACGACCTCGTCGATACAACGGACGATCGAGTCGCTTTGGTAAAAGGTCTTGTCGTCGAAATCGAAATCTAACTTGGCCTGAACTGCATTCGCCCTAACCGAATTTACTAAACCTTGAATCTCCTTAAGTCTCACGCAGTCATACAGATCCAAAGATCCGATCTGATCGCGAACATCCCTCTCGTATTGTTCCTTAAGTGGAACATCGAGAAAATCATCGAGAGAAGGACAGATATCCCTCGGGTTTTGGCTATATAGCGCGGACACAAATATAATGCACAGAAACAGACTGAAACGAATTCCCTTTTTCATATCGACCCCTTTTTTCTGTTTATAACTGTAAAATAATAAATTTTCCCCCGCGTGCAAACACAAAATTTTTTTTATCAAAAATAATTTCAAAAAATACTATAGCACTTGAGTGATTTTATTGATACAACGGGCTTGCGGTCTCACCCCTTGACAGGGGTTCCGTTTTTGTTAGACTTCTTAAAATACAATTTCGAGGAGGTGCGGGTTTTGAAGAAGGATATCTTCGACGGCGGAATCTACATCCTTGACGGTGCAATCGCCACCTTGCTTTTCGACAAAGGCATGAGGTTCAACGATCTGCCCGAGGATTTCATGATGAGGAACCCCGAAGTCCTCCGCGCGATTCATAGGGAATACCGCCTCGCCGGCGCAGATATCTTGACAACAAACACCTTTAACCTCACGAGGATTATCGCCGAGAAACTCGACCTGCACGACCGAGCCGAGGAAATAGTTAAGTGCGCAGTCGAACTCGCGAGATCCGCCGACGAGGCCTACGTGGCCGGCTCGATCGGCCCGACCTCCGGCTCCTGTGACAACGAGACAGCCGTATCGGCCTTCGAAAAGCAAGCGCATTTAATTGATTCCGCGGGAACCGATCTAATCATTCTCGAAACTATGACCTCGCCGGAGGAGGCCTCGATCGCGCTCAAGGCCGTGAAATCGATCTCCAAACTGCCGACAATCGTGAGTTTCGCTCACCAAGACCCTGCGAATACAATCAAATCCGCCTTGGCTCTCGGCGCGCTCAAACCATCAGCCCTCGGCGCGAACTGCGGCGGAGACCCCCGGGATATGATTCGCACCATCGCGGGAATCCGCCATTCATGGCGGGGAGTTATATGCGCGGAGCCCTCGGCCGGCATTCCTTCGCTCAAAAACGATAGGTTGATATGGCCGGTCGCCGCAGACGATATGGCCGAAATCGCCGTCGAACTCGCACACGCCGGCGCCAGCCTCATCGGCTCCTGTTGCGGAAGCACCCCCGAGTTCACCGCCGCTATCGCGCGGGTGCTTCGCAAATAAATATTTGAAATAATGTCTTGCGACCTCTGCCGTTTTCGATAAGTTTAAAGAAAAAAATTGTGAAAGGCGATTATGCCGAGGACATCCGACAAAGAACACTGGGAAAAGCTCTGGAAGAAACGCGATATCAAGGAGTTATACGATAACTCCGGTAGAATCTTGGTCGCGGTCAGGCGGATTTGGGGCGACGATATCGCAGGCAAGAGAGTTCTCGAGGTCGGCGCTGGTTCCGCGCGCGACAGCTTCGATCTTGCCGCGCTCGGCGCCGAGGTTTATACCCTCGACTACGCCCCCGCCTCGTTGAAGATCATCGCCGACCAGAATGCCGAATCGGAAAACAAAACCATCCCCATCGGCGGCGATGCCTTCGCGCTCCCCTTCGCTGATAATTCCTTCGATCTCGTTTTCCACCAAGGACTTATCGAGCATTTTCGCGAGGAGGAGGGAATTATCGCCGAAAACGCACGTGTCACTAAGCCCGGCGGATTCGTCATCGTCGATGTCCCACAGCGGTGGCATATCTATACCCTTATAAAACATACACTTATAGCCATCGGCAAATGGTTCGCCGGATGGGAAAAGGAGTTCACCCTCGGCCAAGTCGAAAAAAAGCTGGAAAAATATGGCTTTGAGCCTGTCGATTTCTATGCCGAATGGATGTATCCGAGCCTTTGCTATCGCATGAAACGAGAGGCTATGTGGAAGATCGGCATTCACCTGCCGCTTATACCATTTAAAGTCCCGATTATCCATAATATTCGTGTTGCTATCCGCAACAAAATCAAGTATTGGCGGCCCTTTGCCTACACCGGAATCTCCGTCGGGGTCGTCGGCCGAAAAAAGGGCTATTAATTGACTGACAACTCGATTAAAGCCGCCATGCAAAAATGCCTCGAGATTATCCCCGACGGCGTGCGCCTAAACTTCATGGAGGTTTGCGGCACGCACACAATGGCGATCGCTCGGATGGGCATTCGCGCCTCGATCGGCGAGAAGATTCGCCTCATCTCCGGCCCCGGGTGCCCTGTTTGCGTCACCTCCGAGGAGGATATCGCGCTGTCGTTGCAAATCGCCGCAGTGAAAGATGTTATAATCACGACATTCGGCGATATGATGCGCGTTCCGGCGGGGGGAAAATGCCTTCTCGATGCCAAGGCGTCGGGTGCAAGAATATCTACCGTCTTTTCCCCGATGAACTCACTCGAAATCGCATCGGAAAACCCAAATTCTAAAGTCGTTTTTCTCGGTGTCGGCTTCGAGACAACATCGCCCGCAATCGCCGCAACGGTCCTCCGCGCGCGCGAACGCCGAATAGACAACTTCTTCGTGTTGCCGATGATGAAATTAGTCACACCGGCGTTAAGATATTTGTGCGAACATCCCGACTTAACGATTGATGGTTTCATTCTGCCCGGTCACGTCTCGACGATTATCGGCGAGGAGCCGTATCGCTTTATCCCACAACAATATAGCAAACCTTGCGTTATCACCGGCTTCGGCGAGGAGGACATAGCGCGCGGCCTTCTCCAGCTCACAAAAATGACAGTCGAGAAACGCCCCTCGCTGGAAAACGCCTACTCCCGCGCTGTTCCGCGCGAGGGCAACCAGAGCGCCGTGGAGATCGCCGAAAGGGTTTTCGAGCCGGTGTTCGCGATGTGGCGCGGAATCGGAGGCCTCCCGCTGAGCGGCCTCGGCCTTCGCGAGGAGTTCAAGCGATTCGACGCGCGTGCCGAGTTCGACCTCCCGCAAACCGAAATCGCGCTCGAACCAAATTGTCGGTGCGGGGATGTAATTTTGGGAAAAATCCAGCCGACACAATGCCCCCAGTTCGGACATAAGTGTCTGCCTACCAACCCCTTAGGGCCATGCATGGTTTCTTCGGAGGGTGCCTGCGCGGCCTATTATAAATACCGCGAAGTTTGAGCGATTTTTCGCTTGCGCGGAACTGCGCGGCATATTAAATTGAGGTTATTATGAATAAACTCGGTTGCGGCGACAATCTCAAAATCATGCGAAACCACATCGCGGACGAAACAGTCGATCTCGTTTACTTAGGCCCGCTGTTGTGTGGTCATTGTTCAGCTGTTCGGGCAGTAGTGTTTATAAATAAAGTTTCATTTCTTTGAAAGGGTTAATTTGGAAAACAAAAAAAAACAAAATATTCCAAGGCCACGGAAAAACGACCGTCTATTTGATCAACGTAGTGATTGGCAAAATAATGCCTGTCTAAATCCATATGATAAGGATTTTTATCTATTCGCGGAAGGTTATAGAAGAGCGGGCGATATTCTCGTTAAACATGTTAAAGCAACTCATTCAAGCCAAGATTACCTCATTTATCCAATTGCTTTTTTATATCGACATTACATTGAACTTAAAATAAAAGACATTATTGTAGAAGGAAATTGCCTATTAAAAAGGTTTTACGATGACTTTCTAAAAGTTCATGATTTAGATAAACTATGGAAACAAGCAAGGAGTATTATTGAGGAAGTATTCCCTACAGATCCAAAAGAAGATTTAGAAATTGTAGAAAACCATATTTTACAGTTTTGTGATAAAGACTATAATTCGCAAGCGTTTAGATATCCGGTTGACAAACATGGAAATCAATTATTACCCAAAGATTATTTAATCAGTATCAGTAACTTAAGGGATTGTATGGGAAGATTGGCTTCGTTCTTAGATGCTGTAGCAATGGGCATTTCAGCACTTATAGATGAAAAACGAGATAACAATGACAATATTCAGTGACAACCCAAGTAAGGTGTATCCGACATAATTGGTGTTTACGATCTTGGAGTTGGCTATATGCCCTAATATTTCGTTCATTGCAATGATTTACCCGCGGAACCGTAGGGGCGCGGCCTCCGCGCCAGCGGCATTCGGGACGGAAAACCCGTTCCCTACGGAATTCAGATGCGCAATGAGCCGTAGGCTCGTGGCCCGCCTCGACCGCCTCCCGCTACTCTCCGAAAATATCGTCCACGCCGTCGAGCCGGGCATTTAGCACTATCTATTCGATTGCGGTTTTCGAGGCGAGCTGGCCGCAGGCCGCGGAGATATTGTCGCCCTTGCTCTGGCGGATTGTCGCGGTCAGGCCGGCGGCGCATAGATAGCCGATGAATCTGTCAACAGTGTCGTCCTCCGGCGCCTTGAAACCGAGGCCGGCGACCTCGTTGTATCGAATTAAATTCACCTTGCAGGGTAATTCCAAAAGAAGCGCCGAAAGCTTGTCGGCGTGGGCGAGGCTGTCGTTCACGCCGCGAAGGAGGACATACTCGACTGTGAACCATCGCGCGGTGAGGTTGGCATAACGCGAAGCCGCGCGGAGAATTTCACCGATAGGCGCAATCTTCGCGGCGCTGGGCATCAGCCGGGCGCGGAGGGCGTCGTCGGGGGCGGAGAGCGAGATCGCGAGCTTCGGCTTCATTCCGGAGTCGAGCAGTTCGTCGATCTTCGCCGGAATGCCGACTGTCGAGAGCGTGACGCGGCGGTGGCCGAGGGCGAGGGCGTTGTCGTCGGAGAAGAGGTCGAGCGCCGGAATCACCGCGCCGAGGTTGAGTAGCGGCTCGCCCATGCCCATCAGCACGACATTGGTCAATTTGACATCAAGCGCTTCCTCGATCCCGAGGAACTGGCCGACAATCTCGGCCGCTGTGAGGTTCCGTATGAATCCCATCGTGCCGGTGGCGCAGAAACTGCACCCGAGAGCGCAACCGACCTGCGTTGAAAGGCAAGCGGTGTGCCTGTCCTCGGCGGGGATATGCACCGCCTCGACGGAAGCGCCGTCGTCGAGGCGAAAGAGCAGTTTCGTCGCGCCGTCGCGGGAGGAGATTTTGCCGGCAATCCGCAGGCGGCCTATTGCGCAGGACTCGGCGAGCTTGACGCGGAGGGGGATCGGCATATCGCTCATCGGCTCGAAATCGCGAAGGCGAAAGCGGTAAATCCATTTGAGGATTTGTTTCGCGCGGAAGGGCCGTTCGCCGATCTCGGCGAAAAAGCGCTCTAAATCCGACTGGGTGAGGCCGATAAGCTCGCGGCGCGGAGGAATCATGACCCAACCGCTTTGTTTGGTTTTTCGGCCTTCCCGGGCTTGATAATGAACCAAAGGCACAGCGCAAAAACTACTGCGGCGGGCAGAATCACCCAAATCGGCGCGAAGCTCTCGCCGGAGAGGTATTCCTGCGGCAGGCTCTCGCTGAAAATCGACAGCAGAAACGCGCAGGAGTTATTGACCGCGTGGGCGATCATGCCGTAAAAAATGGAGTTTCTGCGAAGGACAATCGCTCCGAAAACAATCCCGAGTAACGAGGCGGGAATCAGACGGAAGGGGTCGAGGTGGAACGCGCCGAAAAGCACGCCGCCGACCACGATTCCCACAGCCGCGCCCCATCTGCGCGATAGGCCGTCGAGGATGTATCCGCGGAAAAGAAACTCCTCGCAAAGCGCGGGCAAGATCGCCAGCACCGCCAAACCGCCGACAGTCCCCAGAGAGCCGATATCGCCGAGCATCCCCTCGAAGGCCTCGGTGTATTCGGGCGGGATCGGGAAGATCATGTTCGTCAGCACCTGAAGCTGGGATATAAGGACGAAGCCGGCCATCGCCATGGGAATTGCGGCGAGAGCGCTCACGGGTTCTATCTTGTTGAAGCGAAAGGTCTTAACTATATCGAGCTTCAGCCGTCGCGCGAGGATATACCCCGGAGCGACGACGAGCAAAACCTCGGTGATTATCAGCCCCTCGACGACATCCCTCGCCTGAAGCGGCACTCCGACCCAGAACAAAAGCGCTATCGAGGCGGCGTAAAGGAAGAGCGCGTCGCCCGCGCCGGCGAGGCTTTCGCGATGCGGGGATTTTTTGCCCCTCGCGAAAATTCTTGACAGCGGCGAGCCGCCGGACTCGGAAAGCAGAGCCTCTTCGTTCGAGAGGATAGAGGCCGCCCATTTGAGCGTGATCCCAGCGAAAAGCGCGGTGGAGAACCATGTCAGCGCGAAATTCAACCAGCCGACCGAGCCGACCATGAATTTTTTAATGAGCAGTGAGACATTTAAAATAGGAACCAGCGCGAGGCCGGTGGAAAGCTCGATTCCGGGTAAAATCGCGGCCATGGCGAAAAGCTCCGCGACGATAAACAACGGCGAAAGATAGGCCTGCGCCTCTTTGTAGCTTTTGGCGAAGGAGGAAACCGCGAGGAACATCGCCGAGAAAAGCGCCGCCAGCGGAATCAGTTGCAGAAGAATAAGCCCCAAGGTCAGCGGGTCGAGGGACAGCGACATGAAATCTCCCAGCCCGCCGCCCATCGCCTGCACACCGACGCTCATCGAAAGCCCCATCGAGGCGAGGTTCAGAAGGGCGTTGATCAGCGCTAAAACGAAGACAGTCAGGTATTTCCCGAAAACTATCTCCATGCGGCCGGCGGGCGAGACGAGCAGTGTCTCGAGCGTTCCGCGCTCCTTTTCGCCGGCGACCATATCGATGCTTGCGTAATACGCGCCCGAGATGACCATCAGAACGACAATCATCGCGAGAACACGGCCGAAGATCATGCCGCCCATCTTCTCTTTTGAGGCGACATTCTCGCGCTTGGCTTGGATCGGGTCTGTCACCGAGCTGTCGAGGCCTGCAGCGACAACCCTTTGAGTGACAATCTTTTTCTCGAAATCCGAGATTATGTCTGTCACATGGGACAGCGCAAATTCGCTCCGTTCCTCGGCGCCGTTGAACTTGATCGATATAGAGTCGCGCAGGCCCTCGTCGATTCGAACAGAAAAGCCCTCGGGGAACTGGAGGAAAACGAGGATTTCCCCCTTCACCAGCGCGGAATCGGGATTCTCCGGCTCGACTATCTTCAGCTGTGTGTCCGCCTCGAAGGCGGCCATCAGCTCAGGCAGGGAATCGGGGCTGTTTATCGCGATAGGGTAGGCCTCCTTCTCCATCTTGCCGACAAGCAAAATCGAGAGCTGGCTGAAGCCGACAATCATTATAGGATATAGCAAAATCGGGAGGATGAATATGACGAAGACCGTGCGCTTGTCGCGCATAAGCTCGAGTAGCTGTTTTTTCAGGATTATCGCGATTACCGAGGGTCTCAAAGCGCTATCTCCTCGGTTCCGGCGAGGGCGAAGAAGGCGTCCTCGAGGTTGTTTTCGCCAGACTCGCGGAGTATCTCGTCGAGCGTCCCGACGAAGAGCAGTTTGCCGCGGAAGATCATGCCAATTCGGTCGCAGAGCCTTTCGGCCTCGCGCATTATATGCGTGCTGAAAACCACTGTTTTGCCGGATTTCTTGAGGCTGAGGATGAAGTCGGTCAAGCTCCGTGCGACCATGACATCGAGGCCGGCAGTCGGCTCGTCGAAGACGAGAATCGGCGGGTTGTGAACCATAGTCCGGGCGATATTGACCTTCTGCTTGGTTCCCGAGGAAAGGGCTTCGCACATCGTTTCGGCATAGCTCTCCATATCGAGCACTCTGAAGAGTTCCGCAACGCGGGCGGCCAGCTCGGATTCGCTCATGCCGTAGAGGCGCCCGAAGAACTCGACCATCTCTCGCGCCTTGAGGCGCTTGTATAGGCTGGTATCGCCGGAGAGAAAACCGAGCCTACGGCGCACCTCGTTGGACTGGGTGACGGTGTCGAAGCCATCTACGACAAGATGCCCGCTCGTCGGTTGAAGTATAGTCGAGATCATGCGGAGGGTTGTGGTCTTTCCGGCGCCGTTGGGGCCTAATAGGCCGAAGATCTCGCCGCGGCGAACCTCGAGGTCGATTTTATCGACAGCGACGACCGGCTCGCCGGATGGAGGGTCGAAGACCTTACAGGTCTGAACAAGGCTTATCGCTTTGTCGTCCATAGGAATAGCTTCATTGAGGCGGGGATTCCCGCGATTGGGCTCAAGCCTTTTCCGCTTCGTCGATCCAGATATTCAGGGCCTCGATGAGTTTCTTGGCTTGTGCGATGCTCGAAAGATTGAACTTCGATTGTTGCATATACTGGTCTTTGACCTTACGATAACGGCGAATACTGAACCTGTCCTCGCTGTATTCGTTTTTCGCCCTGTTCCACTGCCTGTATCTGAAGATAATTGTGCACCACGCGGCGCGCGAAAGGATAACTTTGTCGAGCTCGTCGATGATCGCGATCCCGTCCTCTTCGTATCTGATAGTCAAATCGTCGATTTTTTCCGCCATCGCTTTCCTTTCATGAAGTGACAGGCATTTAACTATAATATTGATATTATAACAAAAATAATAAAAAAAAGAAATAGAAAGTTTTTCGGCGCGATATTTTATTCCGAGCCGATTTGGAAATGCCACTGCCATCCGGAAATCTCATCTTGAAGGTCGTCCTTGTCGAAGCCGTAGCCGACATCGACGCCCATAACCCCGAGCATCGGAATAACAAGGCGAACACCGGCGCCGAGGCCTCGTTTCATCTTCATGAAATCGACCTCGTCGAAGTCGCGCCACGAATCGCCGACATCCCCGAAAAGGGAAACATAGAACTGGTCGCGGGAGATAGGCACGCGAAGCTCCACCGTGAACTGCGTCATCACCCTTCCGCCGAGCCTGAATTGTTGCTCCGGTAAGACCAGCGGTATCCTGCCCGAGATATCCGGCGTCGCGGAGGAATCGTATTCGGCCGCGGAGGTGTCAATAGGCGAAATCGCGCGGTCGGAGTAGCCGCGAATTTGCCCTTCATAGCCGTAACTGCCGAAGAAATAGCGTCTCGAATAGGGCACATCGTCGAGATCGCTGTCGAAGATGTTGGAGAGATAGCCGAACCTGCCCTTGCAGACAAGAGTAAGATATTTGTGAAGCGGGAAAAACCAGTCGCCGGCGATATCCTGCTTGAGGAATGAGACATCGCCGCCGAGCGGCCCGCCGGCCAGCTCGACAGTGTAGATGTTTTTGCTTCCCTTAGAGGCAAAGAGCTTGGAATCCCTCGAATCGCGCTGGATCACTCCCCGCGTTGCCGACTCGACTTGCGGCCAATCGTATGTGCGAAGATCGTATCGAGCGGTGGGGTTGTAGCTCGACGAGAAATCGTAGTATTCGAACTGCTCGAGCTTATATCGCAAATATAGAGAGAAATAGTCGTCCGGCCACTTGAGTCGCCGGCCGAGGCGCACCGCCCCGCCGGTTCTCAGCTCTGTGTAGTAGCTCGACCAAATCAACTCTGTATTATAGATATCGAAGCCCACGGTTGTAGGCTTTCCCATGAACCACGGCTCGGTGAAGCTGAGGGAAACATTCTTCTTGTTCGCGCCGAATTCCCATGTGAATTCCGACTCCCAGCCCCTGCCGAGCATATTCGGCCAGCCTATCGAGACATTCCCGACAACCTTGTCCCTCGAGTTGTAGGTGCCGCCGATCTGGAAACGCCCTACCGGCTTCTCCTCGACATTCATGATGAGATCGACATCGCCGTCGGGAAGTATTTTAAAATCGGGCAAAACATCATTGAAATAGTTAAGGTAATAGATATTCCTGACCGAACGCATCATCCTGCTCCGGTGGAAAACCTCGCCGGGGTAGATGGACATCTCGCGACGGATCACGCGGTCGAAGGTTCTCGTGTTGCCCGCGATCTCGATTTTACGCACCTTTGCCTGAATTCCCTCCGAGAGGCCGATATCGAGATGGACTGTGTCGGCCGTCAGCCGGCGGACATCGCGGACATCGGCGTAAATATAGCCCTTTTCCTGATAAAGAAAATAGACCTCCGCGAGCGATTCATCGAGCTTTTCGCCGTTGAAAACATCGCCCTTTTTGAACTTGAGCTGGTTCATAACCTCGTCGGTCTCGTAAATCGTGTTGCCCGATATGGATATATCGCCGAAGTAGTATCGTTTCCCCTCCTCGATTCGGATATCTATGAAAAGCCTCGCATTCAGCGTGTCGGTTCGAATCGAATCGCTCGCGATCTTGACCGTAATAAACCCATTATTCTGGTAGAGGCTCTCGATCTTTGCCAAATCCTCTTGATACTTGGCCTCGTCGAATTTGCCCGACCGGAAAAGCGACTTTCTCTTAGTGTCCATCCTTCGGCGGAGCTTGCCGTCCGAGATATTCTCGTTGCCGAAAAACTCTATCCCTCCGACGCGAACACGCTGTCCCTCGTCGATCTTGAATGTCACCGAAACTCTGCCCGTCGCCGTCTCGATGGCCTCGGTTTCGATCGCGACATTCGGAAAACCCTTTTCGATATAGGCCTTCCGCAACTTCTTAACCGCATGGAAAGTCTTCTTCGGAGTCAAAACATCGTTGAGGACAAGCTCGGATTTCTCGAGAAGCTCTTTGTCTTTGATCGCTTCGTTGCCGTCGAATAGGAGTTGCGAGGCGAAGGGGTGCTCGTCCACCTCGATCTCGACGGCGATTATATCGCCGCTCTGCACCCCACGAATAGTCACATTGTCAAAGAAGCCCAATTTATATATCTTTCGAAGCGCGTCCTCGACCGTCGAAGCGCCGTATTTCTGTCCCTCCGCGAGGCCGGAGGTCATCTTGATCAGCGATTCCGAGGTGTTCTTCGCCCCGACGACTGAGATTTCCCCGATCGTCTGGGCAAAAACACAGGTCGATCCCACAAGTAAAAGTAGTATTGCCTTTAGACCGGCAAAGAGGCGTTTATGACTGAGCTTGCTTAGCAAGGTCTCAAACTGCGGAAATCTCTTCTATTAGTAGGCGGGTGAAATCCTGCCTGTGGCCCTGTTTCTTATGGTATCCGGTTCTGCGTTTTTTCTTGAAAACAGTCACCTTCTCGCCGCGGAAATGCTCGACCACTTTGGCCTTGACGCTAGCGCCCTCGACTGTCGGTTGCCCGACGATCGGCTCGCCCGCGCCGGAAAGAAGGATCACGCGATCGAGAACAACGGCGTCGCCGTTATTCTTCTCGGCCATCAAAGGAACGACCGCCGGCTTGCCGGTCTCAACCTTGACCTGCTCGCCCTTTATGTCCACTATTGCATACATTGATGCTCCTCCATATCGTTTTTCTAACACAAAATTCTTACATAAAATCGAGAAATTATATTTCTTTAATCTTTGAAGTCAATCGATTTCTTTAAATAGATTCTCTAAAACAGCGAAACCTTCTCCGCCTCGATGATTAGCTTTCTCTGCTCGAAGTCGATCTGCGTGAGCCGTGTGTTCATCGCTTCGACTTGGGCGGTATAAACCCTTCCCAACTCCTCCTCGTCAGTCACCCCGTTTTGCGCGGTGATTCCATCGATCTCGGCGCGAATTCGCACGGCCGCGGCTGTGTCGCCGGAGTTTAAAGCATCGGCCTCATTAATCCGGAGCGCGATAATGCGCTGATAGGGATGGTCGGAACCCATCAGGTTTCTTTTCGACTTGAGTTGTTCCTTCTCGCTCTCGAGCGCGAGATAGCGATGATCGTTCGCTTTCAGGCGGCTAACCGCCTCCCTTTTCTTTCTTCGGTAAATCCTCCACGCGGAGTTTATCAAAATATAAACCACGAGCAGGAAAATGAGAATATACAAAAGTTGCTTTAACATAAGCTACTATTCGATTATAAAGTCGTCGTAATCGCCGACAACCCGACCGCCGGTATTATCGGAATCGGTGAGAACCGCTATCCCCTTCGCGGTGGGCTTTGCCGACTGATCCCCAAAAAGCGCGCGGTAATCCGCGAGGGCATCTCGCTCCTCCTCGAACCATTGGCCGAGGCCCTCCTTGCCTGAACGAATCACAAGCATCTTTGTTTTCGAGGAATAGGGCGAGTTCAATTGCGTCCCGACCGGCAAGGTCTCGCTCCATATGTATTTGATCGTCTTCGGAATCGGGACTCCGCCGAAGACGACATAAACCCCCAGCACATTATCGTTCCCGGACTTTGCCGAATAGACCTTCGTCATGTTTTTTTCGTCCTTCGAGGCCCATCCCTTGGGGAAGCATCCGATAGCGTCGCCCTCGAAATCTATGTTGAGAAGGGCCTGAGCCGAAAGTCCGCTTGTTAAAAGTATAAAAAGCGCAATAATTCCAAACATAATTTCCTCCTGAAATTTTAGAGCAACCTACATGCCAAGCATTCGGCAGTTCGTCGAGCCTAACCCGTTTTTCCCGATTCTTTTCAAATCATCCGAAAACACAATAGCGCGGTCGAAGTATATTTTTTTGCGCTTGATATTGTTTTTAAAATGAATTATCATTTTCTTAAGTTCAATAAAAGCTTTAAAAGAGGCGTTATGAAAGCTCATTTAATCGTTTTGTTTTCAATAATATTTATATTATTTTCAAGTTTCACCTACGCCGTCGAGCCGAACGGTCCGGCGACAAACATTAGCGCCTCGAACGAGGCGCGAACGCCCGAGCTTTCTAACAAACCGGACGACGGCCTCCCTCCGAACCGCTTGGAAAACCCGAGCCAAGGGCTCATAATCGACGGAGTGACATATAATTACCGCGGAGAGGCATACCCCCTGAGCCGAATCATGGAGGGCGAGTTCGCGGTCGAGCTTTTTTGCGGCAACAACTGCGGCGGAGTCGATATCGTCTTCTGCATCGACAACACCGGAAGCATGATGGGCACAATCACCGGCGTGCAGTCCAATATCTCCAACCTCATCGCCGAACTCGACGCCCGTGAATACAACTACCGCTTGGGCGGTGTTTGCTACGGCGATGTCGTCGCGCCGGACTCCGAGTCATGGGAGGGCCCGCGAGAGCTATTCGACGCCGACGAGAATATCGCCACCGGTTGGCAGATGACCGGCGATTTCACTCAATTCAACACATGGCTTATGGCTCTGACGGCATGGGGCGGCGCCGACGGCGCGGAGAACAGCCTCTGCGCGATTATCGCCGCGGCAAATAACTATGACTGGCGCGATAACGCGATTCATATCATCGTTTTCTTCACGGACAACACCTTTTATGAACTCGGTGACGGTTGCGACGGGGTTTGCAACTACACACGAGCCGAGGGCTATGATATAATTGTCGGCGGCGGGTTTATTCTATTCTCCTCGACAAGCTCCATATCTTGGGACGACGGTTGCACCGCTATGAACGACCCGGTGGATGCGACATTCTGGTACCAGAATACCACAATATCCTCGGGGGGGAACTGGTATGCCCTCGGTGTGAGCTGGGCGGAAATCTTCGACGATGTCGTCGTTTTAGTCGATACCTTCGAGCTGGTAAGCGTTTGCGTCACAAACAACAACAGCTTCACAATCCCGGAGCTTACCGCGGAGATCATCCCCGGAGATTGCATCTCGATCACCTCCGAAAACCCGCAGACTATAGGGCCTGTGCTTATGGGCCGCAGATACTGCTACGGTTGGCAGATCAACACTACCGAGGGTTGCGAAGGCCCGGAGACCTGCTTCGATGTCATTATATCCGGCATGGACATGGCGGACACCGCCCGAGGATGTATATATATCCCGGATTGCGGATGTCCGGGGCCCTCTGCCGAACTTATTTGCCCGCCGGATGTATCGCTCTCGGCCTGCCCCTATCAGGAGGTGACGATCCGAATTAACGACGAGGGCGCGGGAGTCGATTCCACTAAGATTCTCCTCTCCGTTGACGGTGTCGTTTACAGCTTCCCCGAAAATATGTTCTTCACCGATAATGTGTTACGCTTTATTCCCACCGATATTTGGCCGCACAACCGAGTCGTCGTTTACAACCTCCTCGATGTCGAGGATTCGATGGGATGCGACCTTCGCGAGGAGGTTTACGGTGCCTTCATCACAGACCTGCAAGCGCCTATCGTGACCTCCTTCGACCCGCCATGCGGTTTCGAGTTCGGCGATTCGATCGAATTCGCTTGGCATCTCGTCGATTTTCCCGCCGGAATCAATGTTTCGAGCATCTCGCTCGAGATAGGCGGTGTCGAATACCTCCCCGGCGGAGGGAACCTTACCTATACTATCTCGGGGCTTTACGCCGAGGGCGATATGGTTTTCAAGGCGAACTCCTTCGATATCGGAATTATGCCCGGCCAGACCTTCACCGCCTGCCTTAGGATTTCAGACCTCGTCTTGCCCGCACTCGATACCTGTTCGCTCTGCGGCCCGAACGACACGATTATCTGTTGCGAATACAGCGTTTCGCCCTGCGTCGGCCCGATCTCATCGGTGATATGCCCTCCGGCCGGCACGCCGGTCGATCCGACTATCTCGGCCTGCCCCTATCAGGCTATCACCCTCGATCTTCGGGGCGACGAGTTCCCACTGAACGAATCGACTATCGGCCTCAGAGTTGCGGGTATCGAGTATTCCCCCGCCAACCCCGAGTTGATATGGGCAAACGACACGCTCGTTTTCACACCGAGCGCGCAATGGGCACACGGCCAGACTGTGCCCTACAACCTCCACCGCGCCGACGATACCCGCGGATGTTCCATCGCGATTCCGACCTCGGCTGAATTTATAGTCGATCTCGAGCCCCCGCGAGTGGTCTCGATCAACCCGGAGCCGGGGTTCGAGTTCACAAATGTCCTGAATGTCGCTATCTCAATTGTCGATACCCCCGCGGGAATCGATGTGCAAAACATAGTGATGACGGTCGCCGGAACCGAATACACAGTCGGCGACGGCTTTCTAACCTTCACCGGAAACCCCTACAACGGAACCGCGACAATCTACGGCCATCCGCAAGAATTCGACGTCGCGAGAGGGGATACATTCGAGATATGCATCCGGCTCGCCGATTTGGTCCTCCCCGAAGACGGCGGATGCGAGCTTTGCGGCCCTAACGACACCAGTTTCTGCTATGAGTATATGTTCTACCCCCAGACTAATTGCGAACGTATCCCGAACCCCTTCACTCCAAACGGCGACGGAATCAACGACTACGTCCAGTTCGTATATCCCGAGATGTATCGGCTCGAAGGGACTATCTCGATATACGACATCCGAAACACCAAAGTCAAAGAGATAAAAGCCCCGCCCGGCTCCTCATCCCCTATAGCGGCCAGATGGGACGGCACAGATTCCTCCGGCAAACCTCTTCCCCAAGGCCTGTATATTTACATAATCAAGACCGAAAAGGTAGTCGTCTGCGAAGGAACGGTTATCCTGACACGATAGAACGAACACGAAAATCTACGGTTTAACAACCCCCCGCGGCGTCGGGATTATCATCCCCACGGAAAGCTCGCTTTCCGTGGGGATGATAATCGCCGGCGGGCCGGAAGCAAGATTGAACCTATAGCGGCGGATTTCATTCCGGCCCGACGGCCCGCGCATGCGCGGCCGACGCCGCGGGGGGTTGTTCATCTTGCGATTTTGCTTGACGGGGGGAATTCCGAGGCTATATTTATTGAAAAAAGGAGTTATTATGAGAAATTTCATCTTGGTCTTGACGGTTTTATGTGTCGCGACTTTGTCGGCTAGTTCGATATTGGTTTATAATTTCAAATCCACGAGCCTCGAACCGGGGGATATCGAAGCGGTGAAGGAGATATTCAAATCGGAGCTTAGCGGCAAGGGCTATTCTGTGCGCGATGCCGGAGATGAAATCTGCAACGACGCCATATGCGCCGCAAACGGCGCCTCGGAGAGCGGCCTCGAACAGGCGCTTTACGGCAGTGTTGCGAAGCTCGGCGAGAAGATCATCGTGAATATCTACATTGTCGATACGACCGGCAAGGAGCTTCATTCGGACAAGATGACATCGGAATCGATCGAGAACCTCGATGTGGTGATCGAGCGGCTCGTCGAGGGAATCACGGGCGGAGTGAAGGCCGCGGAGACTATCGACAAAACCAATGTCACTCTCACCGAGGCCGAGGAACCGCTTCGCCGGAAGAATTTCTACACAGTCGGAGTCAAGATAGGCTATCGTTTCCCGCTGTTCGAGAGCTATGGCGAGGAGCAGATGTGGCAGTATGAGGGCGTCGCGATGTATGAGCTGGAGAAGATGTTTATCGAGGGGCGCGGTTATGGCTGTTCCGGCGGCGACGCCACGGCCTTCGGCCTGTCGATCGGGCTTTACTATATCTTCAGCCCGAAGGAGTTCTCGCCCTATGCCGGCGGTTCGGCCGGAATCGAATGGGCGATGAATATGCCCTATCTCGAGGAGGCCGGCGACAGCTCCTATCCGGTCGGCGGGGCCAGCGGCGACGGCCCGGCGATCTCGCTCGGCGGCGGGCTCATCGCTTTCCAAACCTACGATTTCCGCCTGATGCTCGATCTTCGCTACACCATGGTCTTCATCGGCGAGGCGGATGTCGATTGGGACGACTGGTCGCGCAGTTCAAATAAAGAGGATATGGGAACCCAGCACAGCCTTTCGCTGACCTTGGGAATCACGAGGCGCGATATCGGCGGAGGCCGCAGTTCGGGGCTTTGCTGTATGCCATGGTGAGGTGGCTTCGACCCTTGGACAGGCTCAGGGCAACGTTCCGCTCAGCTACCGGTAATTAATAGATATTCCGGTTTCAAAGTTTCATTATTTGAAGCGGGACAATCCTCGCTTGGGAAATCGCGTCTTAACAAAAGCGCTTCCCCAAGCGTCCTAATATAAAACCCTTTTACCTTTTACTTTTTAACTTTTAGCTTTTACCCAAAAAAAAGCCGGCTTAGCGCCGGCTTTTTTTGCCTATTTCAGGGCGAGGCTATTTCCTCGGGGTTCCCTTGAATGTCGTCGGATAGTTGAACAGCGAGGCGGAGTCCGGGGCCGCGGCGAAGGCGGCTGTGCCGCCCGTCACCCTGATTCCGGTGACGATCCAAATCTCTTCATCGATCAAGGTCTTCGGGCCATAGGTTCTCTGTAACGACTCGTTCAGGGTGACTACGACCTTGGTCGGCGCCGGCCCTGATTCGTGGTCGGAATAGTAGTGAATAACCAAGGTATAAAGGCCGTTCTTCGGAATCGGCAGAACGGTTGTTTCGGGGCCGTAACCCCATGTGTTGTCGTGGTCGAGCATTGGGTCGTCGAGGGTCGAAGCGGAGTCGCCCCAGTTCGGGTTCTCATTCCCGAAATAGCAATCGCTTTCCATGAAGAAGGTTCCGCCCTGCTCGATAAGGTGCATATCGACATCGGAATCGTCCAACTGCCACGACAGAACACAGCGAATAGCCATGTCCTCGGTAATGCAGAAGATTCCGATCGGCTCGGAAATCGCAAAGATGTTCGCCAAATCGGCCTGAGCCGAGGCGTCGAAGTTCCCGATGACGAGCACGCGAATGACATTGTCGCCGTTGACCAGATCGACGACATGGGAGTAGGTCGCTCCGGGCGTGGCCTCGGAGACCGGATAGAGGTTGCCGTTGTGATAGACAACAATCGAGGAGCCGACGACACCGCCGCTACCGGGGGTATAGGTCAGCGAGGCGTAGGTATGAGTTCCTGTGACAGTGCTGACATGAATCTCGTAGGTGCCGGCGGGCAGATCGAGGCTTCCAGTTGTCTGATCGACATCGGCGCCGATGCCCTGCAGGACGTCGCGTTTCCAAGCCACTGTGCCGGTGCCGAGGTTCGTGATCGTGATTGTATAGCCCCAATCGCCGGTGCACATCACGCCGTTGTGGCTGTAGCTAAGCGAGACGGTCTGTTGGAAGGAGGTCGAGAATGTATCCGCATCGTTCCAAGGGCCGGGGTTCAGGCAGGAGCCGCCGTCGGCGGAAAGCTCTATTCTCTCTGGCTGTTCGGAGGTTCTCTTCGCACCGAGATAATCCGGCACGGTTCCGCTGATCGTGAGGACCCGCTCGTGGGCGGTGTCTCCGTCGGCGATGACAACGCCCGAGTCGGTGACTATCGAGGAAACAACGATAGTGTCGTCGTCCGTGATCGTCTCGATGAAGCTGTTGTCAATATCGGAATTATAAGGCACCTCTTCGGGAGTGTCGGCGTCCGGGCTGTCGTTTTTCTCCGGGCAACCCCACATAAAGAACGCCGCGGTGAAGCAGGCGATTAGAAGCAGGCATTTTCTTTTTTGCATCTGTCCTTCCTTTGGCTAAAATATTACACAACTCCGGGTTTCTCAAAACTCGCAACAAAATATGAATAAAGCACTTATATGGCAAGCCATTTCTGAAAAATAGTCTCTCATACGAAGTAATACTCGATAATTTCTGTTTCTTTAATGGAGCGGGATGATTATTATGATAAAAAGGGAGGTTAAAAAATGAAACGATATGCGTTTTTGTTGATGATTTTAGCTTTCGCCACCTTTGCGTGGGAATTCGTCGGGCCGGAGGGCGACTGGCTTTCCGCGACGTGGTTGCCGAGAGGAGAGTTGCTTCTAACCGGCCCGAATTATCGCGGCCTTTTCATCTATTACGACGAGGATCGCTTGGACACCGTCACCCTCGATTGGAAAGCGGGCTATCGTCCCGCTCTCAACGATAATCTCGAAGCGCTCGTCTTCACGGGGAACACAAATTTCGACAGCCCCGGGCGCGTTCAGGTTTACAATCTGCTCCATCTGACACTCGATGAAATCTACTCCGGGCAGAAGGTCGGGCCGCCGGTTTTCAACGAAAACGGCCATGTCGTCTTCTCGGATGAAAAAACCGTGTTCGTCTATTCCCTTCGCGGCGTTTTGGTCGATATGTTCCTCGGCGGCGCGAATGTCATCCTTCCGATCGCCGATGGCGACTATTTCTTCTGCGACCGAGCCGGAATCGCCTATCATTACAAACCTCAAACGGACAAACTGGAAGCCATCGCCCTAACCGGCGGCGGAAGGTTCACATTCTCGCCGGTGGCCTCTCGCGACGGCAAATGGGTCGCCTTCGAGGACATCGGCGGCGCGGTGTTCCTATATGATGTCCTTTCGCGCAAGGTTACAGAGCTTCCGAAGGGCGATGTGCCGATTTTTATCGACGAGCCCTTCGGAGTCCTGCAAATTCAGCTCGAGGACGACGGCGAGGATATCACCTCGAGCAAGATTGTCTTCGTCGCCATCGAGGACGGCGAGATCGCCTACGTAAAGGATGTCCTCGAAAGCGCATGGAAGCATTTAGTTACTCACATCGATTTCAGGCCGGGATTCGGACTTCTGCTGACCACCCGCGACGGCCGAATTATCCATGAGAGGGATTACGAGGAGGTGCTGTCGAAATGAAAGGACTTATTATCGCATTAGCGCTGGCCTCTTCGCTCTCGGCGGTCGATGTGATTCTCGACCCCGGCCACGGCGGCACCGATGCCGGCGCTTCGGGACCGTCCTATCTGGAGAAGAACGCGAATCTCGATGTCGCATTTCAAGCGAAATCCTATCTCGAAGCCGCAAGTGTCACAGTCGGAATGACTCGAAGCACCGATATGACGCTATCCTTGGCCGACCGATGCGCGATCGCCAATTCCGGCGGCTGGGAGCGTTTCATGTCGATGCACGAAAACGCCTACAACACGGCGGTTCAGGGGACGGAGACTTACTGCTACGGGAGCGGGAGCTCGAACAGCTTCGATATGCGAAACAAGGTGCATCCCGAGCTGATTTGGGCGCATGGCTACGATGACCGCGGCACGAAGACCGCGAATTACTATGTTCTGGTGAACACGACCATGCCCGCGATTCTGGGCGAGGGGACTTTCATCGATTACACCGCCGGATGGGACGAGTCGTGGCGCTATCTCACCAACTGGAACGACCATAAAGGGCGACAGGGTTTCGCCTACGCCAAGGGCTTCTGCGTCCATCGCGGGATAACGCCGCCGACCTACGGCTCCCCGCCGACCACCGACTCGATTATCGTCGATAACGACGATCCGGAGTTCACCTCCGGCGGAAGCTGGAGCTTGGGCACTTACTCCGGCGGCTGGGAGAGCGATTACCTCTTCTGCAACATCTCCGGCAGTAACTGGGCGCGATGGTCGCCCGACCTTCCCGAAGACGGCGAATACGATGTCTATATGTGGTGGCTGGCCGGCGCGAACCGTTGCGATAGCGTGTTTGTGCGCGTTTTCGGCCTCGCAAACGACAGCATGACGATCTCGCAGAAGGGCACCGGCTCTGAATGGCATTATCTCGGTAGCCACGAGTTTTACGAGGGGACATCGGGTTATGTCAGCCTCGGCGACCGCACGGCGGTGAACGGCGATGTCGTTATCGCGGACGCCGTCCTGTGGATTTACAACGCCCCCCTCGGCACCGACGATTTCGCCGCGCCCGCAAAACCGCAAGCGATAAGCCTCTCCGCCCACCCCAACCCGTTCAATTCGGCGGTGACCATCACCCTCGACGGCGTAGGGGCGGGTCTTGCGCCCGCCCTCGTTGAGGTTTTCGATTTGAACGGGCGGATGGTCGATAATTTATCCGTAGGGGCGACCCGGCGGGTCGCCCGTTCGACGGGTCAACCACCGGTTGACCCCTACGAATGCGTTTGGCAACCGGCGCTGTCGGTAGGTTCCGGCGTCTATCTTGTCCGCGCGCGCTTCGACGACCCACGGTCGCTGAGCGGTGGTTACCGAGCGGAGCCGAGGCAAGCCCCAGCGACCGGCACGGTAGCGGCGACGAAGCGGGTGGTGTATTTGAAATAACCGTAGGGGCGCACGGGCCGTGCGCCCGTTTCGGGGCGAGCACGAACTGCCTCTATTACGACACCTACAATTTCTGTCGGCTATGCCGACCAACGGGAGATGTATCTCAAATGTAAAGGGCGCATTCCCCGCGCCCTCGTGTAATGCCTATAACCTATAACCTATAACCCATAACCCATAACCCATAACCTTAATATAATGGCTGGCGCAAGACCGACCTCTACGGATGGATTCCCGATCGGGTCGGGAATGACAGAGAACACCGGCCTTCGGCCACCCCTCTTTGAAAAGAGGGGGGCCGGGGGGAAAATTGACCATTCATATCGAAGATTTCAACCTTTAAGGCGGGCGCTATTTTTTTCGAGCAGGCTTTCATAAATGCGTTTCTTTTTCTGAATCATATCCTCGAGAGGGAAGCGTTTGGCGGCTTTGATTCTGGCTTTGGCGGACATCCTCTCGCGAAGTTGTTTGTCCGCGATAAGTTCCTCGATCGCCCTCTGCATCACAATGTTATTGCCGGGTTGGATGTAATAAACCTCTTCCTTGTCCTCGCCTATCTCCGTCGCGCCGCCGACAGCGGTGGAGATACAGGCCACACCGCTCGCCATTGCCTCTAAAAGGATTAATGGAAAGGCCTCGAATGCCGAGGGCATCACGAAGATGTCTAATGCACGATACATCCGCTCTGTGTCCTTGCGAAAGCCCGGCAAATAGTATCTCCGCGGGTCGATTCCGGCGAGTTCCGCTTGAACCTGCGGCATCTCGGGGCCGTCGCCGACGAGAAGTAGATTGATATTTTTGTGTTTGTCCGCGATATTGGCAAAGACCTTCGCTAAAGCCGGCACCTCCTTCGCCGGTGCGAAGCGGCTGATAGTTCCAATCACCAAGCTATCCTCTGGAATGCCTAAGTCACGCCTTATCTCGGCCCTTTCGATTTCGGCGGCCGGGCGAAATCTGTTGACATCGATGCCGTTATGGACAACCCCGATCTTCGATCTATCGACTCCGAATTCTTTGATGTAATGATTTGCGATATAGTGGGATACAGCTATAGCCGCGTCGCAACAATTCACTCCGCGCCGTTCGACAAAGGCCCCCAGTTTCGGATTGTGATAGCTAATTCCAAGATGCGCCTCGAAAAGGACTTTCGCACCGGCATTCTTTGCGGCTTTCGCCATAAACCATTGGAAAGGCGGAAGATAAATAATGACAACATCGGCCCCGAAATTCTCGATGAGCTTTGTGAGCCTCGGGATATGCGTGAAATACAAAGGGTAAAGCAGATGTCTGACTATGGGAAGATCCGCGGAGACGGTATATAGCCCCATCTCCCCAAATTCCTCGGTTAGTCGCCCAGAACCGAATAGCCCGAGATGCCCGAACTCGAATTCCTCGCCGAGCGCTTTTGTGACTTCAATAACACAATTCTCGATACCCGCCTTGCCCGTGCCATATGTTACATGCAGGATCTTCGGTTTTTTCATCGTTTTTTATAAAATATAAAGCAAGGTTGGTTTAAAAACCACCTATTTGTTTCAAATAAGTCACCCGAACGGTCTTCGATTGCCCACTCGATATAGCCCGCACGAGATAGACAGCGGAGGAGAGGTCGCTTTTCGGTTGCCAAACGTATTTTTCGGGGTTATAATTTTGGGAAGACATCGAACAACGCTTTATCCGCCTTTCCTGTCGAGGCCGAGTGAACTGGATTGCCGAAAAAGTAGCATATCTTTTCATAACGCCCATATTTGCTTACTAATTACTATGGATTAATACAAAAGAAAAACAAGGATTTTCTTCTCGCATCAATAGTTAGAGGCCTTGGATTCGCATTTTGCCTCGAATAGAGTTTATAAAGAATACACTATTCCCGAAAAGCCTAAATTGTTCGGTTTCAGTTTTGTCAACGGCATGACAAAAGGCTAAAACCCGCTATGATGGGCGGACTCGAAAAGACATTTATTTTGATTGGAGTGCACGACAAACCATTAATGGTATTAACGAGAGCGGCAACACTACTGACCGTAAGGTCCGATGATGTCGCCGAATAGTTATACCGCCGCACCCGGAACACCGTGCGAGACAGCGTTAACGATACTGGACAAGACTTGTCTTCGGGTGTATATTATTACACTGTGAAGATTGGCGGTTCCGAACGCTCCGGCCGCTTAGTGTCGATAAAATGAACAGCTGTTATGGAGAAACTCTCAAGAATATGTATAATTTAGAATGCAAATGTCGAATGCCCGGATGGGCGCGAACGAGGGTGAGTGTTTCAAGCGGTGTGGGAGGTAAGTTTTTGTTATTTAATATATTATGATGATTTTTGCGACGAAAAGAGGGCGAAAAACGGCTCTTTGAGGGTAAAAAATCCGTCTTAGGGGCCGGTCCTGAGGTCTGAGTGGGCGGTGTAATGCCCGGAGAAGGTTCCGCGAAGCCGTGAGAGCGTGGAGATCCCCTCTGAAAACGTTGCGCAAAACGAACATAAAGCAAAATGTTGTCGAACGAAAAAGGAAGAAGGAACTAACAGAGTGAAACGCGCTAAAGACCGGGCGGTCAATGACCTCTATGGCTTAACCGAAGAATAAATAGAATCTTGAAAAGATCGCAAGGGGCATAGGCCTCCGCCGATTAAAACGGGCTGGAGATATCCCGCCCCTAAAAAGGAGAAAAAATGGCTAACAAAGAGAACGTGAAAAAATCCAACAAAAAAGCACCCGCGAAAACCCTAAAAGAAAAAAGGGCCGACAAGCAGGCCAAGAAGAATAAATAACGCACGGTCGAGGGGATGATCCTAAAAATCCAGTGTAGAATGCACACATTAGAATGGCCGTAGCGCGACCCCATGTGTCGCCCGAATAGGGGAGGGAATTGTGCCCTCCCCTACGGCAAGCGTGTGATTCTGTATCCCCCCCGATCGCGGCGATGGCTAAAGATCGCCGTTGTTATCGTTCCGAGATTCGGCTTGGAGGAAGCGGTGCTCGCAATAGGAATAACGGCGCTCCGAACGGTGATTTTTTCTATTGCAAGATTATTAGTTTCCCTGTTTTTCCAATCCCAAGGCCATCGGCGCTTACTCTATAAAGATAGACTCCAGCCGGTTATGTGCGGTGCAAACTTGTAGTTTCAAAACTGATACCAGAATAGTCGAGACTGTTGCGATGGCGTTTGTATCCCTTCAGCAAAATCACTAAACCAAATTTACAGAAATATCGGGACGGAACCGAAAAAAATAGCGCCCGCCTTACAGGTTGAAATCTTCGATATGAATTGTCAATTTTTCCCCCGGCCCCCCTCTTTTTAAAGAGGGGTGGCCGAAGGCCGGTGTTCTCTGTCATTCCCGACCCCATCGGGAATCCATCCGTAGAGGTCGGTCTTGCGCCAGCCATTATATTAAGGTTATGGGTTATGGGTTATGGGTTATGGGCCTTACACGAGGGCGCGGGGAATGCGCCCTTTACATTTGAGATACATCTCCCGTTGGTCGGCATGGCCGACAGAAATTGTAGGTGTCGTCATAGAGGCAGTTCGTGCTCGCCCCGAAACGGGCGCACAGTCCGTGCGCCCCTACGGTTATTTCAAATACACCACCCGTTTCGTCGCCGCCGTGCCGCCGGCCGCTTCGGCTTGCCTCGGCTCCGCTCGGTAACCACCGCTCAGCGACCGGGAATCGCCGAAGCGCGCGCGGACGAGATAGACGCCGCTACCGATGGTTTCGTCGGGCGACCAAGTAAATTCGCGAGTCGTAGGGGACGGTCTTGC
>DIWU01000017.1 GCA_002428525.1 bacterium UBP14_UBA6098 | reverse complement strand
CGAGATGTTCCGCAAGATCCTCGACTTCGCCGAGGCGGGAGACAATGTCGGTGTGCTTCTTCGCGGTGTTGACAAGGATCAGCTCGAGCGCGGTATGGTTCTCGCCACTCCGGGCACTATCACCCCGCACACCAAGTTCAAGGNNNNCGGCTATCGCCCGCAGTTCTACTTCAGAACCACGGATGTCACCGGCTCGATCAAGCTCCCCGAGGGCGTCGAGATGGTTATGCCCGGCGATAATGTAACAATGGATTGTGAACTTATCTGCCCGATCGCTATGGACGAGGGTCTCCGCTTCGCTATCCGCGAGGGCGGCAAGACTATCGGCGCCGGCGTCGTGCATACAATTATAGAGTAATTAAATGCCAAGAGATGTAATCATACTTGCGTGCACTGTCTGCAAAGCGAAGAACTATACTTATTCCAAAAATAAGCGCCTTCACCCCGAAAGGGTTGAATATAAAAAGTTCTGCGCCAAATGCGGGACACATACACTGCATAAAGAAAGTAAGTAGGCGGTCATAGATAGGCCTGTAGCTCAACTGGCAGAGCGGCGGTCTCCAAAACCNNGGGGGTTCAAGTCCCTCCGGGCCTGATAGATTTAGCGGGGATTGAAACGATCCCCGCATTGGATTTTAACCGTTTAATGCGGGATTTGACAGATGTTCGAAAAACTGAAGACTTTTGTTGGTGAGTCGATCCAAGAATTCAAGAAGGTGAGATGGCCAAGCAAGGATGAGCTTATCGGGCTTACCGTTGCGGTTGTTGTCTCGAGTATACTCCTTCTGGTTTTCGTCGGTGCGGTCGATAGGTTGTTCTTCCTCGTTATTCAATGGGTAATGGGTTAAATGCACAGCTGGTATGTCGTTCATACGCTCTCCGGGCATGAGCAGAAGGCCAAGCGCTATCTCGAGGCCGCCGCTCGCGAGAAGGGTTTGCAGGATCAAATCTCCGAGATATTGATCCCCACCGAGGATGTCATCGAGATGAGGCAGGGCAAGAGGCGCACTGTTCAGCGCAAATTCTTCCCGAGCTATATCCTCGTGAATATGGAGATAACCAAGGAATCGCAAGCCCTGATAACCAGCACCCCCGGCGTGACGAATTTCCTCACCTCCGGCGGCAAGCCCGTTCCCGTCCCTGTCGAGGAGATAGACAGAATTCGCGCGCGAGCCGACGGAATCGAGGCCTCGGAATACAAGATCGAGATCCCCTTCAATATCGGGGATGCGGTTAAGGTCATCGACGGGCCGTTCAGGGATTTCACGGGAGCTATCTCCGAAATCAACCCCGAACGCGGCAAGATTAAAGTCATGGTCAGTATCTTCGGCAGGCTCACGCCTGTCGAGGTCGATTTCCTTCAAGTCAAAGAGGATGAAGGTTAGTTTTTGAATCCGTTTTACGGAGTTAGCGCTCTTTCAACACTATGTCCGAGATCACCACGGTTTGCCTCTACCGTGGGAGGACGAAAGGAAAATGTATGGCAAAGAAAGAAATTGTAGGCAAGGTGAAGCTCCAGATTCAGGCCGGAAAGGCCACGCCGGCACCGCCGGTCGGGCCCGCCCTCGGTCAAGCGGGAGTCAATATCATGGATTTCTGCAAGAACTTCAACGCCCAAACCTCCTCGCTCGGAGACACTATCGTTCCGGTTATTGTCACTGTTTATGTCGATAAGAGTTATTCTTTTATCACTAAAACAGCGCCGGCCAGCGATATGCTCAAAAAGGCGGTCAAGGTCGCGAAGGGTTCGGGAGTCCCGAACAAAACCCAAGTGGCAGAGATCTCGAAGGCGAAGCTTCGCGAAATCGCCGAAATCAAAATGCCCGACCTTAATGCGAACGATATCGAGGCCGCTATGAAGATAGTCGCCGGAACCGCTCGCAGTATGGGCATCAAGGTGGAGGGCTGATAGATGGCGAAGCATGGAAAACTGTTCCGCGAGGCCGCGAAAAAGGTCGATAGAACAAAGCGTTATGCTTTGGCTGATGCGCTCACCCTGTTAAAAGAATGCAAACACACCAAATTTGACGAATCGGTCGAGATATCCGTCAACCTCGGCGTCGATCCGCGGCATGCGGACCAGATGATCAGGGGTTCGGTCGTCCTTCCGAATGGAACCGGTAAAGTGGTCAGGATCGTTGTTTTTGCGGAGGGCGAAGACGCCGAAGCCGCAAAGTCCGCGGGCGCTGATGTCGTCGGTAGCGACGACCTCGTCGAGAAGATCGCCGGCGGTTGGCTCGAATTCGATGTAGCTATCTCTCATCCGGCCCTTATGGGCAAGGTGGGTAAACTCGGCCGCGTCCTCGGTCCCCGTGGGCTTATGCCGAATCCCAAGTCCGGCTCTGTGACGCCCGATGTCGCGAGAGCGGTTCGGGAAGCCCGCGCCGGAAAGATCGAATTCAGGGTTGACAAGGCAGGTATCATTCATGCCATGGTTGGCAAGATCTCCTTCGAGACTAACGCCCTCGCCGAGAATTGCACAACTTTGATCGATGTCCTTCAGAAGGCGAAACCCGCCACAGTCAAGGGCGTCTATTTCAAGGCTATGGCGCTGTCCTCGACTATGGGCCCCGGTGTCAAAATCGATTTGGCCAGCGTAATTCAAAAGTAACCGCCGAAAGGAAAGTGAAATGCCCAATCCGGCGAAAATAGAATTAGTCAACGAGCTCAAAGAGCTGTTGAAAAATAATAATGTTCTAATTGTGGCCGATCATTCCGGTCTTAATGTTGCGCAAATTAGCCAACTACGCAGAAAACTCGGAGAATCCGGTTCGGTTATGCGCGTGGCGAAAAACCGCCTGATACAAATCGCCCGTGCTGAGGTCGGTCTTGCGCCGATCGATCAAGTCCTCGAGGGACCGACAAGCTTGATCCTCTCGAAGAACGATCCCGTTCCGTCCGCAAAGACTCTAAAGGTCTTCATCGACGATATCGCAAAGCCTCAAATTAAAGCGGTTATCATCGATGACAGACTTTACGATGTGAGCCGGTTCGACGAGATTGCGACTATGCCCGGTATCGACCAACTCCGCGCTATGTTCCTCGGTGCGATCGCTTCGCCGATCACCGGTTTGGCGGTAAGCCTTTCCGGCGTGTATCGCGGCCTCGCAATCGCGCTGAATAGAGTCGCGGAACAAAAACAAGCATCATAATCAAAAATACACATTAAGGAGAAAGTATGTGCCCAGAAGACAACGCCCCCGAGATCAAGCTTAGCGATAACGCGAAGACCATTCTTGACGGTATCGAGAAGCTCACGGTTATTGAGCTTGCCGATCTCGTTAAGGCCATCGAAAAGAGGTTTGGTGTTTCAGCCGCCGCTCCGATGGCTATGGCTATGGCGCCTGTCGCCGCCGCCGCCGTCGTCGAAGAGGAGGAGAAGACCTCCTTCACACCGATGCTGACAGCTATCGGCGACCAGAAGATCAAGGTCATCAAGGAAATCCGCGCTGTCACCGACCTCGGTCTTAAAGAAGCCAAAGACTTCGTCGAGGGAACACTTCCCGCGGCGATCAAGGAAAATATTCCTGAGGATGAGGCCAAGAAGATCAAGGAAGCTATCGAGGCCGCCGGCGCTACAGTTGTTATCAAGTAGCACTCTCAAATTCGCGGGGCCGTCCCGAGAAAGGACGGCCCCCAATTCTCTGCCCGGTAATGAAATAACCGAGGCAGATTTGCCTATTTTTAAACATAGTGTTTTGATTCATCAGCCTAAAGTGTTTTAGGCGTGCTCATCCGGTCGAAAAGGATCGACGACAAATAAAAAGGCGGAGCAAGCGTGAAAATATACGAAGATCGCACGGATTTTATCAAAATCGAACCGGTGGTGCCGATTCCGAATCTGCTTTCGGTGCAGATCGGCTCATACGACGATTTCCTTCAGCTTGATGTGCCTCCAGACGAACGCGAATACAAAGGCCTCGAAGAGGTCTTTCGCAGTAATTTCCCTATCGAGGACCTCTATGGCAAATACACCCTCGATTTCATCAGCTATCAGGTGGGAAAACCGCGCTTCAATATCGACGAATGCCGAATCCGCAATATGACGTTTTCCGGCAGTCTCCGCGTTAGGCTCAAGCTCATCGAATGGGAGGGCGAGGGCGAATCGCGGCGCATGAAAGAGGCTCGCGAAGGCGAGGTTTATCTCGGCGAGATTCCCCTTATCACCGACTTCGGGACATTCGTGATTAACGGCGCCGAGCGCGTTGTCGTAAGTCAGCTTCACCGCTCGCCCGGTGTTTTCTTCGACGAGGTTGTTCACCCGAATGGCAAGCGGCTGTTCTCCGCGAGAATTATCCCCTATCGCGGAAGTTGGATTGAACTGAAATTCGATATCCGCGAGGCTATATGGGTATATTTCGACACAAGGCGCAAAGTGCCTATCTCAACCCTTTTGCGCGCCTTCGGTTATGACACCGACCGCTCGATCATCGAGCTTTTCCATGAGGTTAAAGTTTATAAAGTTCATCAGCAGAATAAAAAATCGGTTGTCGGTAATTTCGCCGCCGACACACTTGTCGATTTCGAAACCGGTGTGGTTCACCTGCAGGCATGTGAGGAGATTACAGAAGAAAAATTCGACGCCTTAGTCGAAGCGCAGGTTGACGAGGTGCCGTTCTTCAAGCTCGAACCCAAGGAGATCCCGGTTGTAATGGCCTCACTGAAGGCCGATTCAACCTCCTCCTACGAGGAAGCGGTGCGCGATGTTTTTAATATTATTCGACCGGGCGATGTTCTCGAAGAAGAGGGGCTTTCGACTATGCTCGAACGTTTCCTTTTCAACGACAAGCGTTACGATCTGGGCGAGGTCGGCCGATACAAGATGAATCAGCGCCTTGGAATTAAGGTGCCTATCACGAACCACGCCCTCACCCGCGACGATTTCCTCGAGATCTCGCGCTATCTCATCAAACTCCGCCATGCGAAGGGCGACCTCGACGATATCGACCATTTGGGCGTCCGCAGGGCGCGCAGTGTCGGCGAGCTTGTCGAGAACCAGATTCGCGTCGGCCTTGCCAGAATGTCGCGGACTGTCCGCGAGCGTATGCGCCTTCGCGATGTCGAAACCCTCACTCCGAGCGATCTGATCAATGCCCGCACAGTCAGCGCGGTCATCAACAGCTTCTTCGGATCGAGCCAGCTGTCGCAGTTCATGGATCAGATCAACCCCTTGGCCGATCTCACGCATAAAAGAAGGCTCTCGGCACTCGGCCCGGGAGGTCTTTCCCGCGAAAGAGCGGGCTTCGAGGTCCGCGATGTTCATTACACCCATTATGGTCGTATGTGTCCGATCGAGACGCCTGAAGGCCAGAACATAGGTCTTATCACGAGCCTTTCGGTTTTTGGCCGAATAAACAAATACGGCTTCATTGAGACTCCCTACCAGAGAGTGATTGACAGGCGGGTCACCGAGGAGGTAGTATATCTGACCTCCGACGAGGAAGACCGCTACACGATCGCTCAGGCGAACGCCAAGGTTGACGAGAAGGGGATGCTGGTTGAAGACAAGGTCTTCGCACGCCACCGTGCGGATATCATCATGGCACCCTCGAAGGACATCGATTTCATCGATGTTTCACCGACTCAGCTCGTCAGCGTTTCCGCGGCGCTCATTCCGTTCCTCGAGCACGACGACGCCAACCGCGCGCTTATGGGTTCGAACATGCAACGCCAATCCGTTCCGCTGATGGTCACGGAAGCACCGATCGTTGGCACCGGTGTCGAGCGTCGTGCGGCCTTCGATTCTGGAGCGGTCGTGGTTGCCAAGCGAGCCGGCACGGTCGCCTATGTCGATGCCTCCCGCATCGATATCAAGCCGTCAGAGATCCCCGAGGAATTCATCACAATCGAGGAGGTCGATAGCTATCACCTCTCGAAGTTCAGGCGCTCGAACCAAAACACCTCGATAAATCAACGGCCGGTCGTCAAAAAGGGCGATTATGTCGAGGCCGGCGGGATCATCGCAGACGGCGCAAGCACTAAAAAAGGTAAACTCGCCCTCGGGAAGAATGTCGTCGTGGCATTTATGCCTTGGCACGGATATAACTTCGAGGACGCTATTATCATCTCGGAGAAATTTGTCAAAGAGGATACATTCACCAGTGTTCATGTCGAGGAGTTCGAGCTTCAAGTCCGCGAAACCAAACGCGGCCCGGAAGAGCTTACACGCGAGCTTCCCAATGTTTCCGACGAAGCGATTATGAACCTCGACGAAAGAGGCATTATCGTTGTCGGCTCCGAGGTGGAAAGCGGCGATATCCTCGTCGGGCGCGTCACTCCTAAGGGCGAGACCGAGGCCTCACCGGAAGAACGGCTTCTTCGCGCTATCTTCGGGGACAAGGCCGGCGATGTCAAGGACGCCTCCCTCAAAGCGCCCCCCGGAATGAAGGGCGTCGTGATCGACACAGTCCTTCTCGAGCGCAAGAAAACCGGCAAGAAGGCCCGTAAGAAGGAAAAGGACAGTATTCTCGAGCTGACTGAGAAATATGAAGCCGAGGTCGCCAAGGTTCGCACCCGCAGGGATGAGATCATTCAGAACCTTCTCATCGGTAAACGGGCTAAGGATATATTCTCGCTAACCACCGGCGAACAGCTCGTCGAGGCCGGCAAGAAGATCTCGAAAGCGACTCTGTCAAAATGGAATTTCGAGGACTTGGACCCAAAGAGTGACTGGACCTCGAGTCCGGTCGCCAATCAGAAGATTCGCAAGATCCTTCGCCATGCTAAAATGCTCGTCGAGGACAAGCTCGAAGAACTGAAGATCGAAAAGGACAAGATCATCCGCGGCGATGAACTTCCTCCGGGAGTGCTTCAGATGGTCAAGGTTCATGTCGCGATGAAGCGCAAGGTCTCGGTCGGTGACAAGATGGCGGGACGCCACGGAAACAAGGGCGTTATCTCCAGAATCGTCCCAGCCGAGGATATGCCCTATCTCGAGGATGGAACCCCCGTCGACATCATCCTCAACCCCTTGGGCGTGCCTTCGCGTATGAATGTCGGCCAGATTCTCGAGACTCACCTCGGTTGGGCTATCTCGCGGCTCGGATTGCCGGATGCCGAGACTCCGGTCTTCAACGGCGCGACAGTCGATGAGATCAAAGGCCTCATGGTGCAAGCCGGAATCCCCGAGAGCGGAAAGGTAGTCCTTTTCGACGGTCATACAGGTGAACCGTTCCAGAATCCGGTTACGGTCGGTATTATCTATATGATGAAGCTCTCGCATTTGGCGGATGACAAGATTCACGCCCGTTCGATTGGGCCATACTCCCTCGTCACGCAACAGCCCTTGGGCGGAAAGGCCCAGTTCGGAGGCCAGCGTTTCGGTGAGATGGAGGTCTGGGCGCTCGAGGCTTACGGCGCCTCTTATACATTACAAGAAATACTGACATACAAATCGGACGATGTCCGCGGCAGGGCTAAGATGTATGAGGCTATCGTTAAGGGCGAGAACCCGCCCGAGGCCGGAATACCGGAATCCTTCAATGTTCTCGTTAAGGAGATGCAGGGACTCGGTATCGATGTCCAGCTTCTCGAAGACGAAGAAGAGGAATAGCCTGTATCGGAGATTGAGTCAATTTAGAAGTCGAGGCGATGGGCGAAGCGGCAAGAAACGAATCGGGAAACGATAGTCGGCTCGAATAGCCCAAAACCCTAATATAACCCGGGAGTAAAAGGTGTCTAAAATCACCAATGTAATGGAAAAAGGCGGAATGGATTTTTCGGCGATAAAACTCATGCTCGCCAGCCCGGAGGTCATCCGTTCATGGAGCTTCGGCGAGGTGACCAAGCCGGAGACTATTAACTACAGGACTTTCAAGCCCGAAAAGGGCGGTCTCTTCTGCGAGAGGACCTTCGGACCGATCAAGGACTGGGAGTGCTCCTGCGGAAAGTATAAAGGCATCCGCTACAAGGGCGTCGTCTGCGACAGATGTAATGTCGAGATCACCCGCGCGCGCGTGAGGCGCGACCGTATGGGGCATATCGAGCTGGCGGTTCCCGTCACGCACATTTGGTATGTCCGTTCTCATCCGTCGCGCGTAGGAAGGCTTCTCGACCTGCCTATCACTCAGCTCGAGCAGATAATATATTTCGAGTCCTATGTCGTCTTAGACCCCGGAGACACCGATAAGACAGGTCTTTCAAAGGGTCAGGTTATCTCCGAGGAGGAATACGAGGAACTCAAGTCGAACAAGGTCGAGTTCCGCGCGGATATGGGTGCGAATGCGGTTTACGAGCTTCTCTCGACCCTCGATATAAACGAGCTCGTTAAAGACCTTCGCGGAAAGATCAAAACCGAAACCAGCGCACAACGCCGCAAGACCTTGCTCAAGCGCCTCGAAGTCGCTGAGAGCTTCCGCCATTCGGGCAACCGCCCCGAGTGGATGGTCATGAAGGTTGTCCCGATCATTCCGCCCGACCTTCGCCCGCTCGTTCCGCTCGACGGCGGCCGTTTCGCCACAAGCGACCTTAACGATCTATATCGTAGGCTTATAAACCGCAATAACCGCTTGAAGAAGCTCATGGATATTCAAGCTCCGGAGGTCATCCTTCGGAACGAAAAGCGAATGCTTCAAGAAGCGGTAGATGCCCTGATGGATAACGGCAGATTGGGAAGCGCTGTTCGCGGAAAATCCCGCAGAGCGCTCAAGTCCTTATCCGATCTTTTAAAGGGCAAACAAGGGCGTTTCCGCCAGAATCTGCTCGGAAAGCGCGTTGATTATTCCGGCCGTAGCGTCGTCGTGGTTGGGCCGGAGCTTAAACTTCACGAGTGCGGCCTTCCGAAATCCATGGCGCTCGAGCTTTTCAAGCCGTTCATCCTTCGCAAGCTTGAAGAGAAGGGCTTTACGCAAACAGTTAAAAGCGCAAAGAAATTCGTGGAGCGCGAGAAGCCGGAGATTTGGGATCTCCTCGAAGAGATCATCAAGGACCATCCGGTCCTTCTGAACCGCGCCCCAACGCTTCACAGGCTCGGCATTCAGGCCTTCTACCCTAAACTCATCGAGGGCAAGGCAATCCAGATTCACCCGATGGTCTGCGCGGCCTTCAACGCCGACTTCGACGGCGACCAAATGCCGGTTCATGTCCCGCTTTCCTTCGAGGCGCAGATGGAAGCGCACATGCTGATGCTATCGCCGAACAACATCCTTCAGCCTTCACACGGCGAGCCGGTGGCCGCACCTTTGCAGGATATGGTTCTCGGATGCTATTATCTCACTAAGCTTCGTCCGGGGGCTAAGGGCGAGGGGATGGTTTTCTACTCCCATGACGAGGTCAAGGCGGCCTACGATTACGGCAAGGTCGCTCTACATGCCCGAATCGGCCTGAGAATTCCCCCGCAAGAGGAACATCTAAGGTTTAAAAACGGCGCACAGGTCAAGGGCGGCGATCTCATCGCAAGCATTCCCCGCCTCTCCAAAGACCCGAAGGTGCCCTCACAGACACCGCCTATCGAGGTTTTCGCGGGCAGGGCCGGAACACTTTGGTATGACGATTACGATAAGTCGCGCGGAGTCCTCCGCGCGAGGCTTACCTCTGCCGCGGGAGATACCGTTCTGGCGCATATCGAGATCCCCGGCGCGTTGATCTGGACGACTACCGGACGGGCACTTTTAAACAGCTCGGTTCCGGAAGGACTGCCATACTATAACGAAGTTATGAAGAAGAAGTCTCTTCACAACATGGTCGCAAGGTGCTATAAGGACAAGGGCAGAAAGCAAACAGCAGTTTTTCTCGACGAGCTTAAGAGGTATGGCTTTAAGTTTGCCACAGAGGGAGCGATCTCGATCGGAATCGATGACCTCATTGTTCCGAAGGAGAAACCCAAGCTCATCGAGAAGGCCCAGAAAGAGGTCGAAAAGCTTAATCTGTCTCGTATGAAGGGTCTTATCACAGAGGGTGAAAGATATAATAAGGTCATCGATATTTGGAACCGTATGCAGGAGGAAGTGACCGAGGCCCTCTTCAGCACGCTCCTCAAAACCGATTATGGTTTCAACGCGCTTTCGATGATGGTCGATTCACGAGCCCGTGGTAGCACGGATCAGATCCGCCAGCTTGCGGGTATGCGCGGTCTTATGTCCAAGCCTCAGAAAAGGCTTACCGGTCAGGAGATCATCGAGACGCCGATTCTCTCGAACTTCAAGGAGGGATTGAGTGTTCTCGAATACTTCATCTCGACGCACGGCCAACGCAAGGGTCTCGCGGACACCGCCCTCAAAACCGCCGAGGCCGGTTATTTAACACGCCGCATGGTCGATGTTGCACAGGATGTTTTCATCACCGAGCAAGATTGCGGGACTATCCGCGGAGTCGAGAGAACCGCGCTAAAAGAGGGCGAAGACATCGTTATTCCCCTTCACGAGAGAATCCGGGGCCGCGTTTCTGTCGAGAATATCTACGATCCTGTCACAGATGAGATTATCGTCAGGGCAAATGAAGAGATTTCCGACGAAAAGGCTATCGAGATCGAGGATCGCGGAGTTGAGTCGGTGAATATTCGTTCTGTCTTGACCTGCGAGTCCCGTTACGGTGTCTGCGCGAAGTGTTATGGCCGCGATCTCGCCATGAATCAGCCGGTTCAGGTCGGCGAGGCCGTCGGGATCATCGCCGGAGAATCCATCGGCGAGCCGGGAACACAGCTCACTCTCCGAACCTTCCATATCGGAGGAACAGCGAGCCGTATCACCGAGCAGTCGAGGGTGACGAGCCGTTTCGGCGGTCGCGTCGAGTTCAAGAATATCCGATACATCGATCATCCGGATAAATCCTTCAAGGGGATTGTTCTGAATAGAACCGGAGAGATCTGCGTCACCGACGACAACGAGATCGATCATGTTTTCAAGGTTCCCTATGGTGCTTCGCTTCTTGCGGAGCATGGAACTCATATCGACCCGGGGTCGGTGCTTTACGAATGGGAACCGTATATCAACCCGATTCTCACTCAGGCTTCCGGAACTGTCGAGTTTATCGATATTGTCGAGGACAGGACAGTCAAGGAGATGGTTGACGAGGCCACGATGACCAAACAGCTTATCGTCATCGATTTCCGCGACAAGGTGTATCATCCGCGAATCGTCATCAAAGACAAGAAGGGCAAAGCCCTTGCGACATACTCGCTTCCTACCGATGCGAACATCTTGGTTGACGACGGTGATTTCATCGAGGCCGGTTTGCCGATTGCCAAACTTATGCGTTCATTCCTGAAGTCGAGGGACATCACCGGCGGTCTTCCGAGAGTCGCCGAGCTTTTCGAGGCGAGAAAGCCGAAAGAGCCGGCCATCATCTCCGAGATCGACGGCATTGTTCGCTTCTCGACAGAGGAATCGCGCAAGATCGGAACAAAGGTCGAGATCATCGGTGTCGATAGCCTCGACAACCTGCGCGGCGAGGTGCTGGAGGAGCTTGTCGAGGGCGAACCTATCAAGATCGGCAGGCGTTTCAAAGTGACACTCGCGGGCAACGAGGTCAAGATCGAGCGCAAAAAGCGAAGCCGCTATGGCAAGGCGGATATCGAGCCGCATATCGAGCCGGACGGTTCATTGCTATACGAGATAACTAATTCGCGCTATATTCGTTTCACACGTGAGGGCAAGGCCTTCCTCGAGACTGCGCCGCATGTCGGCCGTGAGGTTTACGAGTATAACATCCCCCGCGGGCGGCATGTGTTGGTTCAGGAGAACGACAAGGTTCAGGCCGGCCAGAAGCTTTGCGACGGACCGGTTATTCCGCACGACATCCTGAGGGTGCTCGGGGACCATGCGGTTCAAGAGTATCTTCTCAACGAGATTCAGGGTGTTTACAGCCTGCAAGGTGTTTCGACGAACGACAAGCATATAGAGGTTATCGTCCGGCAGATGCTGAAAAAGGTTCGAGTCGATTCGCCCGGCGACACGCGTTTTCTCGAGGACGAGCAGGTCGATCGCGTGGAATTCCGCGAGGAAAACCGCAGGGTTATTGCGCAGGGTGGAATTCCGGCTAACTTCGAGCCGCTTCTTCTCGGAATAACCCGAGCCAGTCTCACTACCGACAGCTTTATTAGCGCGGCGAGCTTCCAACAGACAACTCGAGTTCTCACAGAGGCCTCGGTTGGCGGGAAGGTCGATGATCTTCGCGGCCTCAAGGAGAATGTCATCATTGGGCGGTTGATCCCTGCGGGGACTGGCTTCAGAACCTATCAGAAGATACGGCCGAAATATCTCGGCGAGGAAAAACCCGAACAGGATTCGATGGATGAGATGTTTATTGAGGCCCAGCCGGATGATAGCTTTGGGTTCTAAAATGAATTTTATATTGAAAGATAAAGAAGGAGAATCAAGTGCCAACAATTAACCAATTGGTCAGACAGGGACGGACTCAAACCACAAAGAAGACCAAATCGCCGGCCCTCAAGGATTGCCCCCAAAGAAGGGGTGTGTGTATCAGGGTTTACACGATGACACCTAAAAAGCCGAACTCTGCGCTTCGCAAGATCGCCCGTGTTCGCCTTTCAAACGGTATCGAAGTGACGGCCTATATTCCCGGCGAGGGACACAATCTTCAAGAACACAGCATCGTTCTGGTTAGAGGCGGAAGGGTCAAGGACCTTCCGGGAGTCCGCTACCATGTCGTTCGCGGAGCCTTAGACGCCACAGGCGTCAACAACCGCAAACGTAGCCGCTCTAAATACGGAACGAAGAAGAAGTAGCGCAAGTCCGAGAGAATCGGCTTTTCGGTTTTTGTTTGATAAAAAACCGAATAAGCTTGAAATCTCACGTTATTTGTCTATCTTTCTTTTTCAAGGTGCTTTGCGACGTCTGTAAGTTGTTTTTCATAAATCATTTAAGTTTAAGGAGTTATAATGGCAAGACGAAAAGTTATAATTATGGGTGCCGCCGGAAGAGACTTCCATAATTTTAACACCGTTTATCGCGACAACAAAGATTACGAGGTCGTCGCATTCACCGCAACACAGATTCCGGATATTCACGGACGCGTCTATCCGCCCGTCCTCGCGGGTAAGCTTTACCCAGAAGGGATTCCCATATTCCCGGAAGATGAGTTGCCCGACCTCATCGATAAATTCGGTGCCGACGAAGTCGTCTTCTCATACTCCGATGTCCCATACGAATATGTCATGGGTGCCGGCGCGTGGGCTATGTCTTGCGGGGCGAAGAGCTTCGTGCTTCTCGGCCCGGAGCCGACTATGATCGAGTCCGAAGTGCCTGTTATCGCTGTTTGCGCGACAAGAACCGGTTGCGGAAAATCCCAAACAACCCGCAGGGTTGCGGAGATCCTCACCGAAGCAGGCAAGAAGGTCGTGGTTATTCGCCATCCGATGCCCTACGGCGACCTCTCCGAGCAAATCTGGCAACGCTTCGAGACAATCGAGGACCTCAAAAAGCACAAGTGCACGATCGAGGAGATGGAGGAATACGAACCGCATATCGACCGCGGCAATATCGTTTATGCCGGTGTCGATTACGGCGAGATTCTCAAGCACGCCGAAAAGGAGGCCGATATCATCATCTGGGACGGCGGCAACAACGACATCCCCTTCTACAAACCCGACCTCTGGATCACGGTCGTCGATCCGCATAGGCCCGGTGACGAGCTTGTTTATTACCCCAGCGAGATCAACCTGCGCTTGGCCGATATGATCATTATCAATAAGATCGATACAGCCAATCTCGAGGGAATTCTCGAGGTTCGCGAGAACTCGATGGAGGCCAATCCCTTCGCAGTCATCGTCGAGGCCGCAAGCCCGATCACGGTTGACGACCCCGAGCTTATCGAGGGAAAGCGCGTTCTCGTAATCGAGGACGGCCCGACCCTAACCCACGGCGGGATGAAATATGGCGCCGGTGTTATGGCCGCGATGCGTTATGGCGCCGCGAAGATGATCGATCCGAGACCCTTTGCGGTCGGCACTATAGCAGAGACCTTCGAGAAATACCCCGAAACCGGCGAGCTTCTGCCCGCTATGGGTTACAGCCCTAAGCAGGTTAAGGATCTCGAGGATACGATAGCCGCCTCGGACGCCGAGGTTGTTGTCATCGGGACGCCTATCGATCTACGGAGGATAATCAAAATAGACAAACCCTGTGTTCGCGTCAGTTACGACCTTCAAATAATTGGAAGGCCGAACCTCGAGGACATTATCTACAAGACTTTCGAGCTGTAGATTCGCTTCGATATAATGCCCCGCGTTATTAGCGGGGCATTATATTTTTTACAAGCGGGTATTCTTATGGACATCGACCTGTTAAAACCGATAGTCGTTGCTCTCGGTGGCAACGCCCTTTCGAAAGGCTCCGGTGAAACCGTTGCGGAGCAGTTTGCCCGAGCGAAGACAAGCCTCGGCCCGATCGTCGAGCTTGCTCGCTCCGGCTATCATCTCGCGATCACTCACGGCAACGGCCCGCAAGTCGGCAACGCCTTGCTTCGCGTCGAGCTTTCCCGCGAGCAGGTGACGCCGATGCCGCTTTATATGTGCGGCGGCTCGACTCAGGGCGAGATCGGTTTTATGGTCGCGAATACTCTGACAAATCTTTTCATCGACGCCAAGGTCGAGCGCCCTATTGCCGCGATTGTCACGCAGGTCGAGGTCGATAGAGAGGATAAGGCCTTTTCCGACCCGACGAAATATGTCGGTATGTTTTACAGCGAAGATGAAGCCAAAGCCCTCGCCAAATCGATGGGTTGGACCGTCAAGGAGGACTCCGGCAGAGGCTGGCGCAGGGTTGTCGCCTCGCCGTGGCCGAAGCAGATCGTCGAGGTCGATATTATCTCGGCGCTGTTGAAATCCGGCGCGATTGTTGTCTGTGTCGGCGGGGGAGGCGTGCCGGTCTATCGCGACGATACCGGAAAATTTCACGGAGTCGATGCGGTAATCGACAAAGATAGAGCGAGCGCACTTCTCGCGCTGGAACTCGGCGCGGAGGTGCTGGTCATTTTAACCGGTGTCGAGAAGGTTTCCACCGATTTCGGTTCGCTTTATCAGAAGGATTGGGATGTAATGAGCGCTTCCTCCGCGAAGGAGTTTCTGGCAAAGGGCGAATTCCCTCAGGGAAGCATGGGCCCGAAGATTCAAAGCGCGATCTATTTCATCGAGAACGGCGGCAAAGAGGTGATTATTACGAGTATCGATAAGGTCAAAGAGGCCCTCGAAAACGACGCCGGCACTCGAATAATCGCGTGATCTCCGGCCTTTTAGGCCTTTATTCATGAAACAAATCAATATAAATATCGATGACGATCTCCCGCCGGAGCTGATTCGAAATCTGCCCGAGAGGGCCGGAATCTACCTCGTCGGGGGCGCGGTTCGCGATGCATTCATCGGCCTAAAATACCGCGAACTCGATATACTCGTCACTTCGCTGTCGGTTTCAGAGCTGACCTCGATTTTGAGGCGCTTCGGCAAGGCGGAACCTGTAGGAAAGAGTTTTACTGTCATCAAATGGTTTCCGCGCGGAAGAAGTGGCGCAATCGATGTCTCGATTCCCGCCTATCGCGATTTTAGACCGACCGCGAGGCACTCCGAGGAGGCCCTCGACCCCTCGATGACAATCGAGGACGACCTCGGCCAGCGCGATTTCACAGCCAATGCAATTGCTATCGACCTTAGAACAAAGGCACTTATCGACCCCTACGGCGGTGCGGGTGATATCGAGGCCGGAATACTGCGCGCGGTGGCGAAGAATTCCCTCGAAGCGGACCCGCTGAGGTGTTTGCGCGCCGCGGTTATTTGCGCCCGTTGCGGTTTTCACCCCGATGAAAAGACCCTCGAGCTGATAGAAAAAACTGCCCCGAAGATCCAGACCATCGCACCGGAGAGGATTGCCGAAGAGTTGCGCAAGATGTTGCTTTTGCCAAAACCCTCGGTGGCATTGCGCTTATGCCGGGATTGGGGGCTTTTAAAGTATTTCCTTCCGGAACTTGCAGTGTGCGACGGAGTCACACAGGAGGGCGGGTGGCATGCGAGCGACGTCTTCGGGCATTTGCTCGCGACTGTCGATTCGGCACCGCCGAAATTCCCCGTTCGCCTCGCCGCAATGCTTCACGATATCGGCAAACCCGCGCGCCGCAAGTATCTTCCAGATAGAGACCGCGCGATTTTCTACGGCCATCAGAATTTAGGCGAACGAATGACACGTAAGATCATGTCGCGCCTGCTTTTCTCGAAAGACCTCACGGATCGGGTTGCGGCGCTGGTTCGGTTTCATATGTTCACTCAAGCTCAAACTGACAAGGGAATCCGCCGTTTTGTCCGCAAGGTCGGGGCCGACCTCTTGGAGGAGCTTTTCGAGCTTCGCTTCGCAGATATCGAAGCTCAAGGCACCGACCGCGATAAAGGCCCCGACGAGGAGTTCCAACGGAGGATCAATTTCGTTCTGTCCGCAAAACCGCCGCTTTCCGCGAAAGACCTCGCAATCGGTGGGGACGAGATCATGTCGCTACTCGGTATCGAGCAAGGGCCGCTTGTCGGCCGAATTCTCGAGGGTTTGCTCGAATTCGTTATCGACGACCCCTCGAAGAACTCGCCCGAGGAACTCATCGCCGAAACGCGCAGACTCCACGCAAAGCTCGAACCTCCAAAATGAAGCTTCACGAATATCAGGCTCACAAGCTTCTACGTGATTTCGGTGTGCCCTCGCCTGAGGGCGAGGTTGTTTTCGATGTTAGCTCCGCTGTCGAGGCTTACAATCGCTTGGGATCGCCGGTTGTATTAAAGGCGCAGGTTCTTTGCGGCGGCAGGGGAAAGGCCGGCGGAGTTCGTCTTGCGAAAACCGCCGAGGAGGTCGAACGCGCCGCCGCCGCTCTTTTTTCATTGCAAATTAAAGGCTTCATGGTCGAGGCCTTGCTGATTCAAAAAGCGGTCGATTTCGACGAAGAGATATTCTTCTCGCTTTCGATGGATCGATCGAGCAAATGCCCGTGTGTAATAGTTTCGCCGCATGGCGGTGTAGATATCGAAACCCTCGCGCTCGAAAAACCGGAGTCGATCTATCGAATCCCTATCGATCCAATCGAGGGTATAACCCCGCAAAAATCCCTTGAAATCGCCGAAATTCTTGCATATTCCGATGGAATCCAAGGGCTTCGAGACCTGATAAATAAACTGTATTCAGCTTTCGTTGGGCTCGACGCCCTGCTAATCGAAATAAATCCCCTCGTTCGGACGCCACGCGGCGATTTTCTCGCTCTCGACGCGAAGATAATCCTCGATGAAAACGGCCTATATCGCCATCCACAGCTCGATTTTCTCACAAAAGACCGTTGCGACGACCCCTTATTGGCTCGCGCGAAGGAGCTGGGAATAAGCTTCCTTCCACTTCAAGGCGAGATCGGGTGTATCGTGAACGGTGCCGGTCTCGCTATGGCGACCATGGACGCGATCCTCGCTCGAGGTGCATCGCCGGCGAATTTCCTCGATGTTGGCGGGAGTAGTAATATGACGAAGATCGAGGTGGGGTTCGAGCTTATTCTGAGAAACGCAAATGTTAAAGCTATAATTATCAATATCTTCGGTGGAATAACAAGATGCGACGAGATCGCCCGTGGAGTGATTATCGCGAAAAAAAAACTCAACACGAGTGTTCCGATTTTCGCCAGAATGAAGGGCACTAACAGCGAGTCCGCGTTGAAAATCCTTTCTTCGGCCGATATTGTCACAAGCGAGACGATGGACGAGCTTATCGAAACCGCAACAAGTTTTCTAATGGCATGATATGTCTATACTTATAGAAGCCGATACTCGCATTTTAATTCAGGGGATAACCGGTCGAGACGGCGCATTCCATACCGAACGAATGCTCGATTACGGCTCAAGGATTGTGGCCGGCGTCTCGCCGGGAAAGGGTGGAACATCGGTTCACGGCGTGCCGGTTTTCGACAAGGTTGCCGAGGCTGTCGCGATGACCGGCGCCGAGGCATCGGTAGTCTTCGTTCCAGCAAATCGCGCTGTTGAGGCACTTTACGAGGCCGCGGATTCTCGAGGAATTCGAATGGTGGTTTGTATTACCGAAAAAATTCCAACTATTGACATTTCGAGGATTTATCATTACTATCGGTCAAATCTGGTCGGGCTTTTAGGGCCGAATTGCCCCGGAATAATTTCCGTCGGCAAAGCCTCGCTGGGCATTATGCCCGGCGCGATCTTTAAAAAAGGCTCGATTGGCGTCGTGTCCCGATCGGGGACGCTGACATACGAGATCGTGGATTGCCTATCGAAGGCGGGTTTCGGCCAATCGACATGTGTCGGCTTGGGTGGCGATGCTATTGTCGGAACCTCGTTTGTCGAGGTGCTTGGAAAATTCGAGGACGACGAAGAGACATCGGCGGTCGTCCTTATCGGCGAGATCGGCGGCGACGACGAACAGCGTGCCGCCGAGTTTATTATGTCGATGTCGAAGCCCGTTGTTGCATTCGTAGCAGGCGTTTCAGCGCCGAGGGAACAGCGGATGGGTCATGCCGGCGCTATTGTCTTCGGCGGCGGGGAATCCGCCGAAGCAAAGATCAAGGCCTTCGAATCGGCCTCTATACCTGTTGCTAAATCTCCGAGCGAGGTGCCGCGGCTCGTCGCTCGAGTATTAAATAATCATGGAGGAAAATAGCGATGGCTAAACAGAAGAAACACACGGTTCCAATCGAGGGGCGAATTAGGTCGGGCTTGACCTCTGCCGCTCCAACCACTTGGGGCGAAAGCGTCAGGCCGGAGGGCAAGCTTATCGTTTTCGAGATGTGGTGCAAGCGATGCGGTATTTGTGTGGAATTCTGCCCCACAGGGGCTCTCACCGAGCGCGAGGACGGTCTTCCGTTGCTCGTCGATCAAGATAAATGCACCCTTTGCGGTATGTGTTGGCTTAGGTGCCCGGATATGGCAATTATCAAGGGCCCCGAACTGCTCGGAAACAGGTCGGCGGAGGAGGAGGCCGAGAGGGCGAGGCGCCTTCTTTGCGAGATAGGTGTCGAGTCCGCCTGCACAATCGAAACAGAAAACGCCGTCGCACAGAAAAACACGAAAGACGAGGCCAATAATGGCTAAGAAACCTGAAATAAAAGGAACAGCGCAATTTTTACAGGGTAACGAGGCTGTGGTCGAGGCCGCAATCGCGGCCGGATGTAGCTTCTTTGCCGGATATCCAATAACACCTTCCACCGAGATCGCTGAGGGCTGTGCGGAAAAACTGCCGCTTGTCGGCGGTGCCTTTATTCAGATGGAAGACGAGATAGCTTCAATAGCCGCAATCATCGGGGCTTCGCTCGCCGGAGCGAAGGCTATGACAGCGACCTCGGGCCCCGGGTTCAGCCTGATGCAGGAGAACCTCGGATTTGCCTATATTGCAGAGGTTCCGATTGTTATCACGAATGTCATGCGCGGCGGGCCGAGCACCGGCCTTCCAACCAAGGTTTCGCAGTCCGATGTCATGCAAGCCAGATGGGGAACTCACGGCGATTATACTCCTATAGTCATAACACCTTCGAGTGTTCAAGAGGTTTTCGACCTTACCATCCACGCGTTCAACTGCTCCGAGATGCTCAACACTCCGGTTATTCTCCTTTTGGACGAGATCCTCGGCCATATGCGTGAAAGGATTATAATCCCCGACACAGAGGATATAAAAATCGAGAATCGCAAATACCCGAGCGTTCCGCCCGAGTTCTACAAACCCTATAGCAACACACCGAGCAAAGTCAGCGAGTTCGTCGCTTTCGGCGAAGGCTATCGATACAATGTCACCGGCCTCACACACGACGAATTCGGATTCCCGACCTCTGTCCCCGGCGAGGTCGAGCAGATGTTGACAAAACTTCGCCGCAAGATTCATACGCATCGCAAAGAGGTTATCCTCTATGAAGAGGAATATATGGAAGATGCTACTTATGCGGTTATCTCCTACGGAACATCCGCTCGAGCCGCGATGAGCGCTGTCCGAAAGGCGCGCGCCCATGGTGTTAAAGCGGGGCTTCTGAAGTTGAAAACCATCTGGCCGTTCCCGGGGCGTAAGGTCTATCAGATTGCCTCGTCGGTTAAGGGCATTCTCGTCGCCGAGATGAATATGGGTCAGATGATCCGCGAGGTCGATCGTTACGCTATGGGCCAGTGCAAAGTCGCCGGTGCATTCCGTTATGACGGCCTCGTCATCGAACCGGACGAGATATACGAAAAATTGTTGGAACTTCGCGCCACAAAATAATGGAGAAATAATGGAACTCGAAGCTTTAAGCCCGCAACACGATTATCTCAGAATACAAAAGAAATTTCCGACCGTTTGGTGCCCCGGATGCGGAATCGGAACCGTGATGAGCGCGATCATTCGAGCGATTCACGAGCTTGGGATCAACAAGAACAATATAGCGCTTATCAGCGGCATCGGTTGCTCTTCGCGCATGCCGATCTATGTCGATTTCAATACATTGCATACGACCCACGGCAGAGCGCTTCCCTTCGCGACCGGTATCAAGATGGTTCGCCCCGACATGAAAGTCATTGTCGTTTCCGGCGACGGCGACGCCTTGGCGATCGGCGGAAACCATTTTATCCATGCCTGCCGTCGAAATATCGATATTTCGATGATCCTTATTAATAACTATATTTACGGTATGACCGGCGGGCAGGTTTCGCCAACCACCCCGCTGAACAGCTATGCCCACACAGCGCCCTACGGAAGCATCGATCCGCCGTTCGACGCGGTCAACCTCGCCTCTTCGGCCGGCGCGACATATGTCGCTCGAGGAACGACATATCATATCGTCCAGACCTCGAAATATATAAAGAAATCCCTCGAACATAAGGGGTTCTCCATGGTCGAGGTGATTAGCCAATGCCCGGTTCTTTATGGAAGACTGAACGATTATAAGACAGCGGTTAAGATGCTGTATCGCCAGAAGGAGCAGGCTGTTATGCTCAAGGCTTGGGAAAAGCTGTCGCCCGAGGAAAGGGTGGACAAATACCCTATCGGTGAATTCGTTGAAAATACTGACAGACAAGAATATACTAAGACCTATGCCGAGCTCAGCAAGCAGGTTCGAGAGGAGGCCACAAATGGTAAAGACTAATGGAACTGTCAAGAACAACGGCTTCATCGAGGATCGTTATGAGATTCGGCTTTCCGGCTCAGGCGGACAAGGTCTTATCACCGCAGGTGTGATCTTAGCCGAGGCGATCTCCGTCGGTGACGGCAAGAATGCCGTTCATACACAATCCTATGGCCCCGAAGCCCGCGGCGGTATGGCCCGTTGCGATGTCATCGTTTCGACCGAAGAGATCTATTTTCCCGAGGCCACCAAACTCGACCTGCTCTTGGCGCTTACCCAAAAATCCTCGGACGAATATACTAAGCTCTTGAAGGACAAGGGCATACTTATCATCGATGCAAATTATGTTAAACATAAGCCCGAGCGGCCCTATGTCGCTGTTCCTTTCGTGGAGGCCACCAAGGAAAAACTTGGCTTGGTTGTTGCTACTAATGTTGTGTGTTTAGGGTTCATTACGCAATATGCCAAGATTGTTTCGAAAAAGTCGATGGAATACTACCTTGCAGAGCGATTCCCAAAAAAGTTCGAGGAAAGCAACCTCAAGGCCCTGCGGCTTGGTTACGATTTAGCCAAAGAGGCTGAAACCGGAGGAAGATTCGATATCAAAGTCGAAGAATCCTATGAAACCGAAATCGATAGGCTTTAAGCCTGTGCTCAGAGTCGCTATACTCGATCATTGCTCGAAGGATTTCCGACCGATCTCGGATACAAGGCCGGTAGCGGAGCTTTTAGCCGGATGTTTTACCTTTGAAGATCGAATCCGCAGGCTTTTCCCAAATTCCGAAGTATCGGTCGTCCCGTATAAAAGGCTTTCCGACGCCGAAACGCGGCGTTCGGCCTTCGAGGGCCTTACCCTCTATTTAGAGGCCAATTTCGTCTATACGCTCGAATTCGCGCGGATAGCCATGGGGTTGGATTCGCCGGCGGTTTTTATCTCCGACGGTGCGGTTGTCGGAGTCGCCGCGGAAGAGCCATTCCAGAAATCGTGGTTCGAGGATCCGCCGAATTGGCCAACCCATAATCTCACTCTCATGAGAGTCGATGCGATTTGGGATCTTGTCAACCTAAACGGTGAGATAATAAAGTCCGATTTCGAAGAGCATTTTCGCCGAGCTATCGATGGACAAGTTCACCCACTATCTGCCATCTATGGCGAAAATGCAATAGCCATCGAGCGTGGGGCGGAGATTTTTGCCGGAGCGGTTCTCGACGCACGCGAGGGCCCGATAGTAGTGGCGCGAGGAGCTGTCGTTCGGCCGGGGGCTGTAATACAAGGGCCCTGCTATATCGGCCCTGATACGATGGTGCTTTCGGGTTGGGCGCGCGAGGGCTGTAGCTTCGGGCCGATGTGCAAGATCGGGGGGGAGGTCGAATCCTCGATCTTCCTCGGCTATTCTAACAAATGTCACGAGGGCTTTGTCGGCCATTCATACATCGGCCGATGGGTGAACCTCGGAGCCTTGACTACAACGAGCGACCTTAAAAACAACTATAGCAAGATCCGCGTCGATCTCGGCGAGGGTGAACGCGACACCGGTCGAATCAAGGTTGGAAGCTTCTTCGGCGACCATACGAAAACCGGCATCGGGACGCTTTTAAACTCCGGCACATGCCTTGGCGTATCTGTGAATCATTACGCCAGCGGCCTTCCCCCGAAATTTATCCGCGCATTTTCTTGGGGGACCTCCGAGGGCTACACCAGATACGAATTCGACAAGGCCCTCGCGACCGCGCGTATTGTCATGTCGCGCAGAGGTATAAAGATGGGCGCTTCTGAGGCCGAACTTCTTCTAAAAATTTATCGGGAGAATTGGCCAGAAAGTTAAAAAAACATATTGACAACGGCGGCTTGTAGGTTTATTTTTACATTCGCTTATGCGGGAGTAGCTCAGTTGGTAGAGCTCCACCTTGCCAAGGTGGTTGTCGCGGGTTCGAGTCCCGTCTCCCGCTTTTTTTATTGATAATTTTTAGGTGGCGGCATAGCCAAGTGGTAAGGCAGAGGTCTGCAAAACCTCCACTCTCCGGTTCAAATCCGGATGCCGCCTCCATTTCGGCTTCCTCGATAGTCCTGTGGCTTTCCCAAAAAATATTCTATTGACATCGAGGAATTCATCTTTATTATAAGTGAGCTCGCGAATAATCCCAGCGGGCGGGCATCAATACGCGGCAAGCCGCGAGCCTTGGGTTCGGGACGACGCCCCCGAGAAACGGCGGAGTGAACTAAGGAACGCGACCTTTTTTAGGTTTAAATAGAAATTCGGGCGATTAGCTCAGATGGTTAGAGTACTTGCTTGACATGCAAGAGGTCACTGGTTCGAATCCAGTATCGCCCACCATTTTTAAAGGCGCGTTGTGCGTCTTTTTTTATGGAATGAGAGCTATGAATAACGAAATCATATTAAAATTGCCCGACGGCACCGAGCTTAGCTTTGCGGCCGGTATCACCGGCGCGGAGATTGCCGCCTCGATCGGTGCCGGACTCGCGCGTGCCGCACTCGCAGTCGTTGTGAACGGCAAGAAGCTCGATATTTCCGCTCCGATATTCGAGGGCGGGGATTTCCGCATTCTCACCTTCGACGACGACGAGGGGAAGCATATCTTCTGGCATTCGACATCGCATATCATGGCCGAGGCTGTTCTGCGTCTTTTCCCGGGCACCAAGGTCGCTATCGGGCCGGCTATCGAGCAGGGCTTCTATTATGACTTCGACCGCGCCGAGCCTTTTACGGCCGGCGACCTCGAGGCAATCGAGACCGAGATGGCCCGCATTGTCAAAGAGGACGCGGTTTTCCAGCGTTGCGAGCTTCCGCGCGATGAGGCCTTGAGCCGCTTCGAAGCGGCGGGCGAGATATATAAAGTCGAGCTTGCGGGCGAGATACCCCTCGGCGAGACCGTCAGCCTCTACACTTCGGGCACCTTTACCGATCTTTGCCGCGGGCCGCATGTCCCGAGCGCTTCTATCATCAAAGCCTTCAAACTCCTCTCGGTTGCAGGCGCCTATTGGCGCGGCTCCGAGAAAAACAAGATGCTTCAGCGCATCTACGGCATCAGCTTTCCGAAGAAGTCCCAACTCGACGATTTCCTCGAAAAGCTCGAACAGGCCAAGGCGCGCGATCACCGCAAGCTCGGCAAGGAGCTCGATCTCTTCTCGATCAACGACGACATCGGCCCGGGGCTGGTGCTTTGGCACCCCAACGGCGCGATTATTCGCGAGATAATCGAGACATACTGGCGCAGGCGCCACCGCGAAGAGGGCTACCTGCCGGTATATACCCCGCTGGTTGGCCGCTCCAAGCTTTGGGAAACCTCCGGCCACCTCGGTTTTTACAACGACAACATGTTCCCCTCGATGAGCTTCGAGGAGGGCGAGCAGTATTTCGTCCGCCCGATGAACTGCCCGTTCCACATCGCGATATACAAAAACAAGCTCCGCAGTTATCGCGACCTGCCGATCCGCTACTGCGAGTTGGGCGCGGACTACCGCTACGAACGGAGCGGCGTGCTTCACGGCCTGCTCCGCGTCCGCGGCTTCACTATGGACGATGCACATATCTTCTGCCGCCCCGACCAGATGATCGACGAGGTTGTCGGGGTTTACGAGTTCTCATTGAATATCTTACGCAGTTTTGGATTCAAGGACTTCGGGATTTATCTTTCGACTCGCCCCGAGCATTTCGTCGGCGACGAGGATAGGTGGGCGAATGCCACCGAAGCGCTCGTCGCGGCGCTCCAGAAGGTCGGCCTGCCGTTTAAGACCGACGTGGGCGGCGGTGCCTTCTACGGCCCGAAGATCGATATCAAGGTGCGCGACGCCCTCGGCCGCGAATGGCAAACGACTACTGTCCAATTCGATTTCAACGAGCCCGAGCGTTTCGGTCTTAATTATATCGGCGAAAATGGCGAAAAGACCCAGCCCTACATGGTTCACCGCGCATTGCTCGGAAGCCTCGAGCGGTTTTTCGCTTGCTTGGTCGAACACTACGCCGGAAACTTCCCGATGTGGCTCGCGCCCTTGCAGGCAAAGGTCATTCCTGTCTCGGAAAAATTCCAAGCCTATGCTGAGATCGTGCACAAGAGACTACTCAAGGCCGGCCTCCGTTCCGAGATCGACAATCGCCCCGAGACCATGGGCTATAGAATCCGCGAGGCCGAGACCGCGAAGGTGCCCTATATGCTGATTGTCGGCGAGCGCGAGGAGGCCTCCGGTTCGGCGAGCCTACGCTCCCACAGCGATGGGGATTTAGGCTCTATGCCGATCGAAAAGATTATCGATAGATTAAATAGCGAAAGCCAACCACCGGCGTAAAACTCAACAGGAGGTTCAGGAAGGCCGAATGTCCCAACAACAAAGCACATCGGAAAGGGTTAACGACCAGATTCGCGTTTCGCAGGTTCGTGTCGTCGATGACGAAGGCAAGTTCCTCGGCGTTCTCCCAACAAGCCAAGCCTTGAATTTAGCACACGAGAAAGGCCTCGATCTGGTCGAGGTTCAACCAAACTCCCGGCCTCCGGTCTGCCGGATTATGGATTATGGCAAGTTCAAATACGAAAAAACGAAGAAGGCGCGCGCGGTTCGAAAGAAGCAACATACCCAAGAAATGAAGGAGATGCGCTTTTCCGCGAAGATCTCCGATCATGATTATGGATATAAGCTCAAGCATATCCGCGACTTCCTTCTCAACAAAGATAGAGTTAAGATCGCGATTCGCTTCCGCGGAAGGGAGATCACCCATGTCGAGATGGGGGACGAGCTTATGGAGAGGCTACGAATCGACCTCGACGATATTTCGAGGGTCGAGCAATCCTCCAAGCTCGAGGGCAAGCAGATGACCATGATGCTCGCTCCGGATTCCAAGAAGATCGCGGTTTATTTGGCTAAACAGAAAAAGAAAGCGGGTGAACAGGATGAAAACGCAGAAAATAAAGACCAAGAGGTCGGCGGCGAAGAGGTTTAAAATCACCGCCAACGGCAAGGTCATGCATAAACGCTCCGGAACTAACCATTTCGGTAGAAGGAAGCGCGGAAACCGTCAGCGCGCCCTCAGAATCCCTAACGTCCTCGGGCCGGCCGATGCTCACCGCATCAGAGTTGCCCTCGGTAAAACCAAGTAAGCGCCCGGAGGTTTGACATGCCCAGAAGTAGAGCAATAGTTGCATCACGTAGCAGACGCAAGACATTCGTCGCGCACGCCAGCGGATTCTTCGGTTCGAGACACAGACTTTATAGAACGAGCAGGGAGACGGTGGAGCGCGCTTGGGTTTTCGCATACAAACACAGAAAAACCAGAAAGCGCGATTTCCGCAGGCTTTGGATCGCCCGCATCAACGCCGCCGCGAGAATCGAGGGCACGACATATAGCGCCCTTATTCACGGGCTTAAAAAGGCGGGAGTCCTTTTGGACCGCAAATCCTTGGCCTATATAGCCGTCAGCGACCCGACCGCCTTCACCAAGATCGCCCAAGTCGCGAAAAACGCATGAGCAGTTCGCTCGAAAAACTGAACGAAATCGATAAAGCGGTCGGAGAGGCGCTCGAAAGAGCCGCCTCTCAGGCCGACCTCGACAAGATTCGCGCGGATTATTTAGGCCGTAAGGGCGAGCTTTCCGAGATAATGAAATCGGTGAAGGATCTGCTTCCCGAGGAGAGGCCTGCTTTCGGGCAGGCAGTCAATCGGCTAAAGGAAAAGCTCGAATCTGCCTTCAATGCCCGAATCGAGAGTATTAATGCCGCCCCGGCTAAAGCGCGTTCCGCTGAAGATATTACACTTCCGGGCAGGAGGGCAGAGTTAGGGAAACGCCATGTCCTTTTGGCCGTCCTCGACGAGATCATCGAGATCTTCCACGGCATGGGCTTTTCTGTCGCAAGCGGCCCCGATGTCGAGACAGGCTTCAACAACTTCGACGCGCTGAACATGCCGCAAAACCACCCCAGCAGGGATATCGGCGACACCTTCTATATCGAGGGTTATGGCCCCGAGGACGAAAACCCTTATCTTCTTCGGACGCACACAAGCCCTGTGCAGGTTCGCACAATGCTTTCGCAAAAGCCGCCGATACGAATAATAGCGCCCGGCCGTTGCTACCGCAAGGACGCGATCGATGCGACGCACTATATCAGTTTTTGGCAGTGCGAGGGGCTTTTCGTTGACAGGGATGTCACGATGGCCGAGCTCAAGGGCGTGCTGGTCACCTTCGCCCGCCAAATCCTCGGCCCGGAGACGCAAATCCGCTTCAGGCCGCATTTCTTTCCTTTCACCGAGCCGAGCGTCGAATACGATTTCTCTTGCATTTGCAAGGGCAAGGGTTGTCGCCTTTGTGGGGGAAGCGGCTGGATCGAGATCTCCGGCGCCGGCATGGTTGACCCCGAGGTCTTCCGCGCCGTGGGATACGATCCGGAGGTTTGGCGCGGCTACGCTTTCGGAATGGGTGTCGAGCGGATTGCACTTATTCGTCATGGCATCGAGGATATTCGCCTCCTATACCAAAACGACCTTCGTTTTCTTCGCCAGTTTTAAGCTTGAAGTGGCGCGATGTTATTCGCATTCAAACGATTATTAGTCTTATGACCATATTTTTATTTGTAATTATTCCAAGCGTTGTTTGAAATTCATCGGGATAAAAATACTCGATTAGTTTCTCCATCGGTGTCAAGTTCTTTATTGCTTTATGTGTTTTAAGCGAGTTGTAGAAATTCAGGAAACACTTGAGCTCATTGATTCTGTTGGCCGAGGAATTAAATTTTGTTTGTTCGAGCCATTGCTCCACAACTATGCTTATTCGCCTCTTTGTTTCAGCCTTCCTCGATAGACTTTTCGATCTTCTCGAGCCGTTGGACACCATATTCGAGACAATGATACCTTGTGTATGTATAATTGTAAATTGAATAATAGTTCTGATGTCCTAGTTCCAAAATCTTGTAAATCTTCAACCGCGAGACATGTTACTCGCGCGCGAGGTCTGACACGCCTCGATTCTCACGAAAAAAAGCCCTATATCTCACTCTTTTTGCATCGGCGTCAACCGCGTCCGCTTGTGAATGACCATGGGATACCTCCTGTTTTTTTCAAGATAAGCACCCCGAAACTGTAAACAACGCTAATATATCTAACATTTAATTATTTTACTTAAATATACTTGACTATACTGAATATACATATCTAATTCATAATATCTTGCTTTTAAAAAAACTAAACATAAATTAGCCGATATAAAATTGCTATTAGAAAGGCAGTTATGAACGACAATATATACGATGTTCTAATTATCGGTGCAGGGCCGGCGGGATTGACCGCCGCGATATATACTTCTCGCGAACTACATAAGACCGTCGTTCTCGAAAAGGCGGTCGCCGGAGGGTTGCCCGCGACCACGCATCTTATCGAAAACTACCCCGGCTTTCCAGAGGCGATAGCCGGAAACGAGCTGATGGAGCGTATCAAGGCTCAGGCCCTTCGTTTTGGAACCGAGCTTTCGGAGTTCTCCGAGGTGAAATCCCTCGTGAAGGAAGAAGGTATCTTTAAAACCGACATCGGCACGCGGATTTACGAGTCCAAAACTGTCATTATCGCTTCGGGGTCTGCCCCAAAGGTCCTCGGAATAGAGGGGGAGGAGCGGCTCAGAGGTCGCGGCGTGTCCTACTGCGGTATATGTGACGGCCCATTTTTCGCAGGTATGGATGTTGCGATAATCGGCGGGGGAAATTCCGGCCTTCAGGAGGGGGAGTTTCTCTTGAAATTCGTGAAAAGCCTTACTTTTGTCGAGTATTTGCCCTATATGCCCGCCTCTAAAATATTACAAAAAAGACTTCATGATACGGGTAAAGTCCGATTTATTGTGAATCACGAGGTGGCTTCGATCGATGGCGACGATTTCGTCGAGTCGATTACTATCAAACCGAGGACTCGACACGAGTCGCAAAAAATCGATGTCGCCGGTGTGTTTATTTATGCCGGTTTTGTCCCGAATTCCGCCTTCGTAGAGGGTTTAGCCCAACTCGACAAGGCGGGCTATATCCTCACCGACGAGCGAATGCAGACCTCGACGCCGGGCCTTTTCGCCGCCGGCGATATCCGCTCGAAACAAATTCGCCAGATCACCGGTGCAACCTCCGACGGCACTCTCGCGGGTATCTTCGCGGGTGCGGCGATAGAGGGGCATTGAGGGGATAAGATTAAAAGTAAAGGGTAAAGGGTTTTACCATGGGGGCTTCGCGATGCCACCCCTTCGCACGCGAAGGGGAATTTCGGCGTCCCCTTCCCCTCTTTTCAAAGAGGGGTGGCCGAAGGCCGGGGTGTTCAATTCGTTTCGATACGCCCTATCGGGCTACGGGGCGACCGCGTTTCGTTACGAGCGAAGCTCTACTCAATGACCGCGTTTCGGCTCCGCTCAACGACCGACGGTCCCTGAGCGGAGTCGAAGGGCCGAAGTGCCGGTGGCTGAGTAGGCGATAGCCGTATCGAAGCCACGTTACGCGGTGCAACATCGTTTCGATACGCCCTTCGGGCTACTCAACGACCGCGTTTCGATACGAGCAAGGCTCTACTCAACGACCGCGTTTCGATACGAGCGAAGCTCCGCTCAACGACCGCGTTTCGGNNCTGAGCGGAGTCGAAGGGCCGAAGTGCCGGTGGCTGAGTAGGGCATTCTCATGCCCGTATCGAAGCCGCCCTCCCCGAAACCCCTTTCATTCCGCCTCCTTCATCTTGCCGGACATGTAGATCAACCTCAAAACACGAATATCGTTCCAGTCGACCTCGCCGCCGAGGTCGTCGAACACAGGCCGTATAGTATCACTGCCAACGCGGTCTAAGCTTTCCAAAACTAACTTCTGTTTGTCCTCGGGGAGCTTTGAGATACCGACAAGCCCGTCGGCTCTCAGCTCGTTGCCCACTAAAGCGTAATTAAGCAGATGGTCGATTATCGTCGATTCCATGACCTCGAATGAATCGGCGAGTTCCCTAATCGACTCGCCGGCGTTGAACCTCTCGCCGACCTCGTGATAGCGTCTTCGTTGCGATTTCCGAATCGGGCGCGCATCGTCTCGTTTCGGCTTCTCCTCGAAGCCCTCTTTCTCCGCATAAGCCTTTATCAACCGCAAAAAGACCTCGCCGTATTTCTCGAGCTTTGCCCTTCCAACGCCGAAGATCTTCCCCAACGAATCGATCGAGCGCGGGAAGAAGGTTGCCATCTCGATGAGCGTTCGGTCGTGGAAGATTGTGAACGGCGGAAGTTTTGCTGTATCGGCGATGCGCTTCCGTTCCGCGCGGAGAATCTCGAAAAGCGCGGTGTCGTAGGCCTTGTCCTCCGAAGAGCCGTATTCGGCCGCCTTTTCCTTGAGATGGGCCTCGACCTTCGCGCCGCCTTTCAGCACCTCCCAGGCCTTCGGCGTCAGCTTCAGGCTTCCAAATCGGACATCCTTTTCGAGCAAACCCATACGCACGAACTGCCGCGCGAGGCTCGACCATTGCCCCTTTGAAAACTCCATCCCGATCCCGTAAGTCGAAAGCTTGTCGTGCCCCTTCTCGATGAGCTTTTTCGCCCTCGACCCGCGAAGGATATCGATGATGTAGCCTTCGCCGAAAATCTCCTCCGTCCGAAAGACGCACGATAAGAACTTCTGCGCCGCGACTGTAACATCGGCCTTCTCTCTGCTGTCCCCGAGGCAGTTGTCGCAGGCCTTGCAGACGCCCTCGCGGAACTCCTCGCCGAAATACCTCAGCAGTGGCACTCTGCGGCATTCCTCCTCCTCGCAGAACTCGATCATCTTGTCGAGATGCATCTGCGCGACCCGCTTTTCAAGCCCCTCTTTCTCGTCGATGAAGAAGCGGATTTTCGCCGCGTCGCCGTAGGAGAAAAGCAGAAGGCAATGCGCGCGAAGGCCGTCCCTGCCCGCCCTGCCGATCTGCTGGTAGTAGGATTCGATGTTTTTCGGGAGGTCGTAATGCACGATGAATCGGACATTCGGCTTGTTGATGCCCATTCCGAAAGCGATTGTCGCCACAATGATCTGGACATCGTCGCGGACAAAAAGCTCCTGATTTTCCTTGCGAAGATCGTCTTCGAGGCCGGCGTGGTAAGGCCGCACCGAGAATCCCTCGGCGGAGAGATCCTCGGCAAGTTCGTCAACCTGCTTTCGCGAGAAGCAATAGACGATGCCCGACTGATTCGGGAAGGCGCGGATGAAATTGATTGTCTGCTCGGTCGGGTTCCGCTTCGGGATGACCTCCAAATGCAGGTTTTCGCGGTTGAAGCTCGCGATGAAATCCGCCGGATTCTCAAGGCGAAGGCTTTTCCTTATGTCCTCTCGCACGCGCTCGGTTGCGGTGGCGGTGAGGGCGATGCACACCGCGCCCGGGAACCTCTCGCGCACATCGGTCAACTGCCGGTATTCCGGGCGGAAATCGTGCCCCCACTCCGAGATGCAGTGCGCCTCGTCGATGGCGATGCAATCGACATTGCGCTCGGAGAGAAGTTCGAGCGTCTTCTCCATCAGAAGCGTCTCCGGCGCGACATAGAGCAGTTTCGCCTCGCCGGATCGCACCTTTTCGACATTAAGGCTATACTCGCGCGGGAAAAGCGAGCTGTTGAGGAAAACCGCGTTCACGCCGAACTCGCCGAGCTGATCGACCTGATCCTTCATGAGCGAGATGAGCGGCGAGACCACGACGGTCAGGCCGTCGAGGATTATCGCGGGGATTTGATAACACAGCGATTTGCCGCCGCCGGTGGGCATGATGACCAGCGAATCGCGCCTCGCGAGCACCGCCTCGATAATCTCGCGCTGGAGCGGCTTGAACTCCTCGTAGCCGAAAACCTCTTTGAGTATGCGTTTCGCGTCATTTATCATCTCGATTTCCCTTCCGCGCAATTCGTCTCGGGACGCCCTTCGGGCTACGGGGGCGACCGCGTTTCGATACGAGCGAAGCTCTACTCAACGACCGCGTTTCGATACGCCCTTCGGGCTACGGGGGCGACCGCGTTTCGATACGAGCGAAGCTCTACTCAACGACCGCGTTTCGATACGCCCTTCGTGCTACGGGGGCGACCGCGTTTCGGCNNACCGACGGTCCCTGAGCGGAGTCGAGGGGGCGTTTCTTCTTTATAGCTCGGTTATATCCGGTGCTATCGCTTTACTCATATTACCAGAATTCACTTGGCAAAAGGAATAACCGTCAGGCGAACCTTTGCGGATTTTTACTAAACTTCCGTCTGTTTCCTGCAATTCTATTTCAAATTCTTCTGTTTCAGATTCTTCGAGCAACTCTAATAGGTCTTTGATTTTTTCGATATCCATCTCGACTCCTTTTACTGTAATTTGTTATTTGGATTTCTCTATGTCGTTTCGATACGCCCTTCGGGCTACTCAACGACCGCGTTTCGGCTCCGCTCAACGACCGGTCACTGAGAGCGAAGCCGAAGTGCCGGTGGCTGAGTGCGAAGCGTATCGAAGCCCGGTGGCTGAGTGTGCTTCGACCCAGACGGGCTGTAAGCAAAGCTCAGCAACCGATGTATCGAAGCCAACTCCCACTCGTTCACCTCACAGGTGTCGAATCTCGACATCATGAACTAAATCGCGGATCATCTCCGCCAGTAGCCGCCGATGGCACTTCTCCGGCGCGGCCTCCGAGCAGAGAAGGCAGACATCGCCTTTGCGCACCTCTGACAGAATCCTGTCGTCAATCGCGCCACTCGTCTCGATATGCGCGCGGTAGGCCTTCTCCATCGCCTCCCAGTCGCCGTCGTCCTTGTAGCGCGTGAAAATTTCCTTCGTCGGCGCGACCTGCGGCCAATAGATGTAGGAAATCCCCACAAGGCTCAGGAAATACTCAAGGTCGGGCGATTTGGTGAAACCGGCGAGCTGGCTCGTGTTGTTGAGGCGGATGTCCGCGAGAACTCGAACGGAATTCGCTTGCAACAGCTCGAAAAACTCCCGCGCGCTTTTCTTCGTGAAACCTATCGTGTTAAGCTTTTTCATGGTTTAAAACAGTGAGGGTTGAAAGGCGACCTCGATATCGCCCGCAGACTCGATCTTCCCGTCGCTTCTGATATGCAAAACCTCGATCTTCTCGAACCCGTCGCACTCGGGGATCGACCTTCGCAGTAGCGTCTGCGCGATTATCTCGTGGCGATGACATTTGCGCGGGTCCTCCTCGCTACACATGACCGCCGTTGTCCGCTTTCGTGCGAGATTCAGAAGTTCGGCGATCCCCTCGCGGTATTTCTCGTCCTCGTCGAATTTGTCGTCGCAACGCATTCCAAGCTCGTTCTGAAGCTCTTTGCGGAAGCCGCCGAGTTTGTCGCCGAGCCAAAAATACTCGATCCCCTCGCCCTCGATTTTAAACGAAAACTCCGCCCTGTTGAATTGCGGCGAATACTTCGACATCGGCACGCTTCGGACATCGACAAGCCTCTCGATGAAGTTGTTCCTGAGCAACTCGACCAAATGCTCGAAGGTGTTGTTCGAGTGCCCGATTGTGTAGATAGTCAGTTCCATTTTAACCTCTCTATTGGACATTGTCAGTCCAGTCGTAGCCAAACTCCGCGAGCGTCTTTCCGCCGAGCCAATAGGGCACGGTCAACACGCCGGAGACCTGCCGCCAATAACGCTTATGCCATTCGCGCGTCAGGCCGATAACAATATACATGTTTTTCGCCTCTTTCAAAATGCTTCTTAGATGCTCCTCGATTTCGGCCTCCGGCATGCCGTTATTGTAAAGGTGTTTGCAGAGCGCGAGCCAATAGGCGTCGGTGATTCTCGGCGGCGCGGTAGCGGTTCTGGCATTGGTTATCCAATCTCCGGCGGAGTCTTTCATCACAAAACGGCAACTAAGCCGCCCCTCGACGTCTATCTTGATCTTGACCTTAGGCGCGAAGGGCGTTTTGATTGTTACCAACGAACGGTCTCTTTTTGAAATCGCCTCGCTCAAACTCGAAGAAACACTCCGCTCGAGTATCCGTCGCGAGGCGTCGTCGTTGGAGCGCGAGACGACACGCGGCGCGACATCGCCGTCGATTATCCAGTCCTCGGTGTGATAGGGCTTTTCCGGTCTGTGTTCGATGAACTCGAACTCGACATAGGTCAACGGTCGGACAAGCTCTTCCCCCGAAGGCGAGAAAAGGAACTCCCTTTTGATACCCGGTCTCTCGTCGGGATAATCGATTATAGGCCGAACGAAGCGGTTATGCTCGTCGATCCCCGCCACGCAGGAGAATATCTCGTCCATCCGCGTAACACAAGTAATGAAAATCGTTTTTTTCATGTTCCTCCTTTATCTGCCGTTTCGGGACGCCCTTTCGGGCTACTCAACGACCGCGTTTCGATACGCCCTTCGGGCTACTCAACGACCGCGTTTCGGCTCCGCTCAACGACCGGTCCCTGAGCGGAGTCGAAGGGCCGAAGTGCCGGTGGCTGAGTAGGGCATT
>DIWU01000029.1 GCA_002428525.1 bacterium UBP14_UBA6098 | reverse complement strand
TCGCAAATCAAAAATCAGCAATCTCGAATCTGGAAAAGCTCCGCTGGTGGTTTATCTCCCAAAACCCCGGTCATAGGGTCTGGTTCGTCGTCGCTTTTGTTCGGTCTTTCATAGAATTGTTGGATGTTTGTTAAATATAAAGCACCCTCTGAGCGTGTTCTCTCAGAATCCCCGCGCATGTAGAAATCGAAGCCAGGCCAGAAAAGCCTAAGTTCTTTGGGGATAATTTGGAATTTCTTGAAAATTACTCCACCAGCGAAATCGGACTTAAGGCGCTCGAAAACGATAACGTTCGGAGCCAGAATTAAAAACGTTTTTGCGAACCTGTCGTCGCCTTCGTTCATTGCGTTAAGGAATTGCCATGCGATAGCAAGCCCCATAACCATTGTCTTACCGCTACCGGTTGCCATTTTCAAGCAATAACGCGGAACATCATCGTGCTGAAGAAGGCGAATCTCCTGCCCGTATTCCGAAGCGTAAGTTTCGAGAAGTTCACGATGACGCGGCGCGCCCTTTACTTCGAAAAGAAAAAAGAGGGTTTCTATCGCTTCTCTTTGGCAATCGTAAAATTTGAATGGTTTACCATCTATTTCACGATCTGTGTGGAACCAGTATTCAAGCAATGTGCGAGTCGTATCCGTAACACCGGCGTATCTATTCTCGCCTTCCGCCCATTTGCGGACTTCCGCTTTTATCCTCGGAACACAGGGGGCTGTTTTAACATTAGCTTCAAAAAGCTCTGTCTGCCCCATTGAGGTTTCTTTCTTTTTTCTCGCCATCAGAAGCCGCCTTCCTCGATTTCGGTTCCCCCACGGATGATTTTTAAATAACGCTCAAAGCTGTAAGTCTTGTATCTTTCCTTGTCATCGCTTACAACGACTATACCCAAAGTTTCAAACTCTTTAATAAGTTTCCTGATAGTCTCCGAAGAAACATTCATTTTCGCCGCAAGGTAACTAATTTTTGTTTTTGGATATAGAAATAGGGTATCTAAAAGCTTCAACGAGAGTTTGGACTGGATGTCGCTCTGGTAGATAGCTTCCGTTAATTCGGTTTTTAGCTCGATTATTTCTTTCGCCGTGCTCGAAGCTTCCTCAGAGACCTGAATAACTCCCTCGATAAAAAACTTCGCCCATTTCTCCCAATCTCCATCATTGCGAACGGACATCAACACATCGTAATACTCGCTTCTGAACCGCTTCAAATAAAAACTCAGATATAACAGCGGCTTTTCTATTAAACCTTTTGAAACAAGATATAGAGTAATCAGCGCTCTTCCCATTCGACCGTTGCCGTCACGGAAGGGATGAATAGTCTCGAATTGAGCGTGAATTAAAGCTATACGAATCAGATGCGGCAATTTATCTTCTTGATTTATATAAGCGACAAGGCCTTTCATAAGGTCAGGGATAGCATCCGGTGGCGGAGGAGTGAAAACAATCTTCTCATGCAAACCGTCGCGGCGAACTATATAGTTTTGTGCTCTTTTAAATTCACCGGGTGTTTTTTCGCTTCCACGGACATTCGCAAGAAGAAGCGCGTGCATCTCTTTGATTAATTCGACCGTTATAGCTCTTTCCTTCACGACGGATAGACCGTAATCGAGTGCTTTGATGTAATTAACTACATCCTTCAACTCTTTTACCTCGTCCCGGGGCTTAATATCCGCTTCGAATTCTAGAACGCCATCGAGCGATGCAACCGTTCCCTCAATTTGCGAGCTGATTAAAGACTCTTTTCTGACGAACATCGTGATAAATAGCTCCGGATTAGGCAATACGGATGTTATACCGTCGAGTTTAGCGATTGCCCTGTTAGCTTTCGCGAGCAGGTCATTGCATTCGTCGTCTATCACAAATGGCGGATCGGGCGGCAAAGGTTTCGGAAAGAAAACCTTATCACCCCCTTTTATAATCTCATATCGTCCGGCTCTATTGTCTGTCATTATTACTCCTTTAAGCCATGAATCGTTGGCTTAAATCTCATTTGCACGTTTTAAGCCAAGCATCGTTGGCTTAAAATCTATTCTTCTCTTCTAAGCCAAGCATCATTGGCTTAAATATCCTTTCGTGTTTATAAGCCAAGCATCCCTGACTTAGAATCGAAGTCACCGTTCTAAGTCAGATGAACCTGACTTAGCTATCCCACCTCCGCCTCGATTAGCTTTGTCGTGTCGTTGCCGAGGATATCCACTACTTTTATTAGAACGGCGAACTTGCCCTTGCCGTCATAGGTGTGCGTCGTCTTTAGCTCGATATCCGGTTCCTTCTTTGTGCGATATGCCTGCCACTGGTTGTGGAAGGTGTCGTCTTTGTAGTCCCAATCGACCGCCCAGTAGTCTATCCATTGCGACCAATGGGTTATCTTGCCGCGAACCTCCTCCGGAAGATCATCCTGCGGAATGATGAAGTCCGTAAGTTCGATCGTTAGAGTTTTGCCCTTGACGGATTGTTTGACCACCAGCGCGGCCAGCTCGTAGAACTTGATATCCCCTTGATTCACAGCGCGGGAGTCCATTACATCTATCGGTATCTTCTTGAAACTCAAGTCGAGACCGGCGGCTATTGCGCGGTCGCGGACTATCTCGTTGATCTCGAAGGCGAAATCCCAGCCGAGAATATCTATTCCGTTAGTTTGCGGGGCGGTTTTTCCCTTGCCAATGGACGCGCGGAACTCCGCCGCTATGCTGGTAACGTCCGCCTCCGTAACGGGCGAATCGACCGAGCCGACGTGCACCGCTCTGCGTTTGTGAAGGCCGTGAATCCATACGCCGCCCTCCAGCGGTTCGGCGCGGTATAGCTCCAGAATGAATTTGCGGTATGCCCGCTGGCGGTCGTTGTTGCTCTCGCCGAACTGCGCGCCCTGCCATAGCTGGCGCTCGTATTTGCCGAGGTTTTGAATTACGAAGGGATTAACACCCTCGATTTCCAGAAGGCGCTTGCGGGCGGTGTGTATTGCGAACCTGCCGAGGTCGGCGGTTATCCAACGGCGGCCCAGCTTTTCCGCGACGGCTGGCGTGGTGCCACTGCCGCAGAAACAGTCGAGGACGAGGTCGCCCTCGTTGGACGAGGCCGTTATTATGCGTTCGAGAAGGGCCTCGAGTTTTTGGGTGTCATAATTAATTGCTTCATTTGCTTGAGAATTTACAGGAGGAATATCGACCCAAAGAGATTGAACAGGACTACCTTTCTGCTCATCAAGAAAACGTTTTAAACGAGGCACATCTCCCTTTGGTGGCCAGTATAATAAACCCGCAGAATCAAGTTCATCAAGCCTATGTTTCGGATAACGCCACGGTTTTGTCCTACCTCTCCATTCATAGATAGGATTAATACCGCTATGCCCTAATATACTTGTCGGTTGAAATAGCCTCCCGGTTTTTTCGTCAGTATAACTATAATATTTCTTTTCATATTCGTCTCGATAGGCAACAAATTGAGAATTCCAAGTATTCTGATCTGTTTTTGTTAAGAAAAGGATGTAGTCTGTTAGTTCTGGGTAACGTGTTCCCGCGTTTCCCCGTGGCGAACTCCTTTTCCAAGTGATGTGATTCTTAAAGCTCTCATACCCGAACACATCGTCCATCACTACCTTTATATAATGCCCCGCGTGCCAGTCGCAGTGGACATATATGCTTCCGTCCTCGGCGAGGAGTTCGTGCAGGTAAACGGCGGTTTCGTAGAACCATTTCAAGTAGCTGTCCAGTCCGCCGCCCCATGTGTCGCGGTAGGCCTTCTGCTCGATCATCGAGGCCTGTTTGGTGAACTCGGCGCTTTCGTCGTCGTCGGTTTGCGGGTTGTCCGGTATTCTCGCCTTAAAGGAGAAATCCGCGCCGGTGGCAAAGGGGGGGTCTATGTATATGAGGTTCACCTTGCCCGCGAATTCGGGCAGTAGCGAGGGGAGCACATATTTCTTGTCGCCCCATATAAGGCGGTTGCGCCATTCGGTGGGTTTGCCCTGCTCGAACAGGCTTTTCATGCGCATTCGGTCTTTTGTGCTCTCGTTCAGCGTCTCGACATCCTGAAACGGCAGAGCCACGCGCAGTGGCGAGACCTTGCGGTTATTTTCGTCGTATTTGCCTTTCCAAACTAATTCGGGCATGGTTATCTCCAGTTTTGAAATATTGACAGACACAATATAAGTCGGGTTTCGGAGAGGCGCAAGCATTATCAGCTAATCTAAAGCTATTCATGATGCTTTTCTGGCACAATTATGGTGTGCGCCAGTTTAGGTGATTAACTTCAGCGGCACTCTATTACGCTTGTTTCAATCGCACGCCTGCCAGATAGAGCTGTAGAGCTGGGACTTCTTTATGGCCATTTATCTCCAATCGAACAAATAGTTAGATATCAAGATAATAAGAACTGACGATTTTGGCAATAACTATAAAGTTCGCGATTATTAATAAAATAATTTTCACGCGGAAAGGCTTATTGTTCTAAGTTTTGAGTCATACTGGCGAAAAAATATGAAAAAAATTTAGAATTTGGCCATTTGCGCTGAAAAAAAGTGCATTCGGGCAAATTTGGGCAGAATCACGCAAGTTCTTGTAAGCAAAGCATTTACTATCTTTTCACAGAAGGTAAAATATAAAGTTGTCTATTTTTATTATTAATTGTGTTAATAATAATGCTATTTATTGTAAATAATATAATTTATCAGAAAGCATGCGAATTTGTAAGTGCTTATATATCAACACGACTTCAAAGCGTTAAGACTCTTGAAATAAAAACCCCTATGAAACGCCGTGCATTGAAAAAAGTAAAAAGTGATTGAGACGAAATCCTCGTCACTAAGTGCGGCAAAACCAATACACCATAGGGGGTGTTAATGAATAAGCTAATGGACGCGAAAGAAGTCGCACAAAAGCTACAAGTATCCATCAGAACAGTCTACGGATGGATAAGCGAAGGCAGTATCCCAACAGTCAAAATCGGCAGGCTGGTTCGATTCAAGATCGAAGATATCGAAGCTTGGATAGCTAAGAACACACGCAAGGGTCGGACGAAATATGTGCCTGAAATAACCTCGAAAAGGCAGAGACTATGACAACAACTAAGACAGAAGGAGAGGTTATGGGAACTTATCTCAAAGCAAACGGGGTCGCCGAATTGCTCGGCGTTCAGAATTCAACTATCTATCATTAACGCACATCGGGTTCATTCCGCAATTCAGCGGGGGAATTTTATACGGTTTTAAGCTCAAATGATACTAACATGGTTTGATTAAGTCAGCAACAAAGGGAGAAAACCAAGAAGGTAAAATACCCATAAATTCAACATCAAGCGGTTGAATAAGCTTGACATTTAGTAAAAATTTAATTAATTTCAAAGTTAAATATGAGAGAGAATAACAGAAAAGATATTTTCTCTTATATTCATTTGTCATCGATATATTTTAATGGCGCTCATGGTCCGGTGTTCCTTCGTGACGGGAAACTTATTCAGGATGTTCGCGGTGCTTTCAACGCGAGTCTGAAGTTGGCCGGAATTGAGGATTTTCGTTTTCACGATTTGCGGCACACATTCGCATCGCATTTTGTGATGAATGGATTTCCGATACAAGCGCTACAGCAGGTTTTAGGACACAGTTCGTTGGCGTTGACGATGCGTTACGCAGATTTGGCAGATCATTGCATTAAGGACACCCTCGAAGGTTATAGTTCAAAAATGCGGGGTGGCACAGATTTTGCATAAGGGGTTTTGAAAGAAATCCCGATAGGTTGCAGACTTAGGTTTTTCTAAGCTTGCCGGAGTGGTGGAACAGGTAGACGCGCTGGACTCAAAATCCAGTGGCCTCCGGGCCGTGGGGGTTCGATTCCCCCCTCCGGCATTTTGTTGCGCTACGGGCATTTTGTTGCGCTACGGGCTATAAATATGCTCAAGTGAGATTAATTTTCGCGGCCCTCCGCGGGTGCTCCCTTCGTTCGCACCGGACAGCTTGGTTTTTGTTGCACTACGAGCTAAAAGGTTTCAACTCGATTTTATTTTACTCGGCTCTCTTCGAGCGCTCCAGCGCTCTCGGGTAATGCCTATTACCTAAAACCTATAACCTAAAACCCAAATAAAAAGGGCGCAATTGCTTGCGCCCTTCGGATAATACCCAGCATCTAACAACTATTACCTAATACTTTCCCTTTACTTTTTTGCCCAGCTAAAATCCATTTCGGACAGCTGTTTGTAGAAATTCCACCTGCGTTCGACATCGAACTGAGCGAGCTTTGCCAGCTTGGCCGCGCGCTCCGGATCGATAGCCTTGAGCGAGCGATAACGAACCTCGCTATAAATATAATCGGTGATTGGAATCGAGGGTTTCTTCGAGTCGAGCTGAAGCGGATTCAAGCCCTCCGCGACGCGCCTCGGGTCGTAGCGATAGAGCACCCAATGCCCCGAATCGACTGCCAGCTTTTGCTGATCGAGTTGCTTGGACATGTTAATTCCGTGGTTAACACAGGGGCTGTAGCAGATAACAATCGAGGGGCCGTCGTAGCTCTCGGCCTCGACGAACGCCTTCACCGTCTGGTTCGGATTCGCGCCCATAGCAACCTGCGCGACATAAACATAGCCGTAATTCTGGGCCATCATGCCGAGGTCTTTTTTCGGCAGAGATTTCCCGGCCTCGGCGAAACGAGCCGTCGAGCCGCGGGCGGTGGATTTCGAACACTGACCGCCGGTGTTGGAATAAACCTCGGTGTCCAAGACGAGCAGGTTGACATTCTTGCCCGACGCGAGGACATGGTCGAGGCCGCCGTAGCCGATATCGTAGGCCCAGCCGTCGCCGCCGAACACCCAAACCGATTTGTTGACGAGATAGTCGGCGAGGGACTCGAAATAGGGGTCTTTGTTGGCAATCGCCAAAGCCTTGAGTTCTTTGACAAGGCCGCGTTGAATCTCGATTCCCGCGTCGTTCGTTTGATCGGTGGAAAGAAGCTTTTGCTTCAGTTCGGCCGGGATATAGGCCGCTTTTTCGAGTTGCTCGAAAGCCTGTTGCTTGAGGCGATCGGCGGTCAAGCGGAAGCCGAGGCCGATCTCGGCCGCGTCCTCGAAGAGGCTGTTCGTCCAAGCCGGGCCGAGGCCGTCGCCGCGCTTGCAATAGGGCGTTGTCGGAAGATTGCCGCCATAGATGCTCGAGCAACCGGTGGCGTTATCGATCAAGGCGCGGTCGCCGAAGAGCTGAGTGACGAGCTTGACATAGGGCGTCTCGCCGCAACCGGCGCAGGCGCCGCTGAACTCGAACATCGGCCGTGTGAGCTGGGAACCCTTCAGTGTGGCCTTTTTGAAGCTGGCCGGGTCGGTCTCGGGCAGGTTGAGGAAGAATTCCCAGTTGGCGACCTCGGTCTCGCGAAGCTCGAACTGGCTTTGGAGGTTGATCGCCTTCTTTGCAGGATTTTCTTTGCCCTTACCGGGGCAAATCGCGACGCAGAGGCCGCAACCTGTGCAGTCCTCGGGCGCGATCTGGACAGTTGCGCGCTTACCGGCGAAGGCCTTGGTCTTTGCTTCCGCGGATTTGAAGGTCGCCGGCGCGCCCTTAAGCTCTTTCTCGTCGTAAATCTTAATCCGGATCGCCGCATGAGGACACACAAGCGAGCATTGCCCGCATTGAATACATATCTCCGGCCCCCAAACAGGTATCTCGACGGCGATATTGCGCTTTTCGTATTGCGTCGTGGCCGTCGGCCATTGGCCATCGGCCGGCATCTCGGAGACCTTGACCGAGTCGCCCTCGAGGCGGATAATCTTCGCCGTCACATTCTTGACGAAGTCCGGTGCGAAATCGGGAACCGTTGGCGGCATCTCGATCGTGCTCGTCGGCTTGCTCGGATAATCGACCGTCTGGATATTCTCGACAGCGGCATCGACAGCGCTGTAGTTGAGTTTGACGACCTCCTCGCCCTTCTTGCCGTATGTCTTCTTGATCGAGTCCTTGATCATTTCGACGGCCTTCTCGAAGGGAATCACGTTTGCCAGCTTGAAGAACGCGGTCTGCATGAGCGTATTGATCCTCGCGCCCAAGCCGAGCTTCTTGGCGACCTCGACTCCGTTGAGAACATAGAAATCAGCCTTTTTGGCGATGATCTGCTCTTGAACTACTCTGGGAAGCCTGTCCCAAGTCTCCATCGGGTCGTAGGGCGAATTCAGAAGGAAAGACCCGCCGTCCTTGAGGAACTTGAGCATATTGTATTTCTCGACAAAGCTCCAGTTATGGCAGGCGAGGAAATTCACCTCTTGGCAAAGATAGGTGCTCCTGATCGGATCGTCGGAGAAGCGGAGATGACTGGTCGTGCGCGCGCCGGCCTTCTTGGAGTCGTAAACGAAATAGCCCTGAACGAACTTGTCGGTAGCCTTCGCGACGATCTTGATCGTGTTTTTGTTCGCGCCGACCGTGCCGTCGGAGCCGAGGCCCCAGAACATCGCCTGATAGCCCGTGCCGCAACCCTTGCCGTAATCGGCGTCCCAAGGAAGGCTGGTATTCGTCACATCGTCGTCGATTCCGACCGTGAAATGGTTTTTCGGGCTTTTCGAGCGGAGGTTGTCGAAGACCGCCTTGACCATTCCGGGAGTGAACTCCTTCGAGGAGAGCCCGTAGCGTCCGCCGATGATTAAAGGTTTTTTAATCCCGCCATCAGCATGACAATTACAATCGTCAGTTTTGCAACATTGGCTATCGTGTTTCAATACTGTTTTGCCGTCGATCATCTCTTCGATCGCCGCGACGACATCGAGATACAAAGGCTCGCCGAGACAGCCCGGCTCTTTCGTCCTATCGAGGACAGCGATCCTCTTGACCGTCTTCGGAAGCGCTTCGATAAAACGCTTGGCGTCGAAGGGCCTGTAGAGCCTGACCTTCAGCACACCGACCTTGTCGCCGGCGGCGTTCATCATATCGACCGCCTCGTGCGCGGTCTCGACTGCGGAGCCCATCAGGATAACGACATCCTCGGCCGTGGGGCTTCCCTCGTATTGGAAGGGCAAGTATTTCCTGCCGGTGAGCTTCTCGAATTTCTTCATATATTTTTCGACAATCGCCGGCGCGGCGAGGTAGTATTTGTTCACCGTTTCGCGCCCTTGGAAATAAACATCGGGGTTCTGGCTCGTGCCGCTCATCATCGGATGATCCGGCGACAACCCGCGCCTTCTATGGGCGATCACGAACTCCTCCTCGATCATCGCGCGCATGGTTTCTTTGTCGAGAACATCGATCTTCTGTATCTCGTGACTTGTGCGGAAGCCGTCGAAGAAATGCAGGAAGGGAAGCCGAGCCTCGAGGCAGGCCGCGGTCGAGATCATGGCGATGTCCATAACCTCTTGCACGCCGCCCGAGGCGAGCATGCAGTATCCGGTGGTTCTGCAGTTCATCACATCGGAGTGGTCGCCGAAGATCGAAAGCGCTTGGCAGGCCAATGAGCGCGCCGCGATATGGAAGGTTGTCGGCAGAAGCTCGCCCGCGATCTTGTGCATATTCGGGATCATGAGCAGAAGCCCTTGGCTCGCGGTGAAGGTCGTCGCAAGGGCGCCCGATGCGAGCGCGCCGTGGATAGCGCCCGATGCGCCGCCCTCGGATTGAAGCTCGGCGACCTCGGGGATCGATCCCCAGATATTGGTCTCGCGGGCGGCGGATTTCGCGTCGGCTATCTCGCCCATATTGCTCGATGGCGTGATAGGATAGATCGCGATGACCTCGTTGCAGGCGTGCGCGACATGCGCGGCCGCCGAGTTGCCGTCCATAGCCGTCATATTTTTGGCCATTGTATCTCCTTTTATATTCTTGAAATTTGTTTTTAAAAAACAACCCTCTCTCCATCTCGCGAAGAATCTCCAATTCTAATTAAATCGATCTCAATCGTCAAGGCAAAACTCTTCCCCGAAGTTTTTTTATCGACAATATAAAATGTAACAAAATCGAGGCTTACCGAACAAGCGCTCACAAAGACTCTTGATATTGATATTTTTGAAATACTATTGAAAGTAATCTCGAATTATAATATATTATTATTCACTATGAAAAAATATTCTATCGCAGTATTGCTATTAGTCGTTGCGGTGTATTCGCAGGGGCTTCCGGTTTCTTGCGTTCTTCGCCCAGACCTCTCGCTCGGGCCGGTCGGATGGTTCGGCTGGTCGTTGGCTTCGGGGGATTTCAACGGCGACGGCCACGCCGACATAGCGGTCGGCTCGCCGCGGTCGGATTTTGTCTTCGCGGGTGATTCTATGATCACCTCCGGTCGGGTTGATGTTTACTTCGGCCCGCTCTCGGGCGGAATGAATTTCCCCGATATTGTTATCGGCGGCCGCGCAGAGGGAGACCAGTTCGGCATCTCGCTGTCCTCCGCGGGCGATTTCAACGGCGACGGCTACGAGGACCTTTTGGTCGGCGCGAATGTCGTCGAATACAAGGGCGGTGCCTATATCTTTTACGGCGGCCCCTCGCTCGACGCCGAGCCCGATGTCGCCTTCGTCGGCGAGAATATCGTCGATAACTTCGGCTATTCCTGCACCGGAATCGGCGACCAAAACGGCGACGGCTTCGGCGATATCCTCGTCGGCGCGCTCTACAACGACGAGATGGGCTCGCGCTCGGGGCGTTGCTATATCTACTTCGGCGGCATCGCCCCCGACACGACCGCCGACCTCGTCATTACCGGCCTCGACAGCCTCGACGACTTCGGAACCTCGGTTTCCGGCCCCCTCGATTTCAACGGCGACGGCCGACCGGATTTTCTTGTCGGCGCGGTGCAGGCCGGAGGCTATTGGTATAAACCCGGCGCGGGCTATCTCTTTTACGGCGGCGCTCTTCTCGACGACATCCCCGATCTGATCGCCAACGGCGCGCACCCGATGGAGTTCTTCGGCAATAGCGTTGCCGCCCTGACGGATTTCAACGGTGACGGCCGTGGCGACGCGGTCTTCGCGGGCTACAACCACCACGAACCGCCGGATTCGGCGGTCGGGAGGGTGCTCGGCATTTACGGCGGCGGAGGCGGCTTCACCCTCCTCGGCGACCGGCGCGGCCAAACCTTCGGCGGCGAGATCGCCTCGGCCGGCGATATAGATTTCGACGGTCTGACAGAGCTTGCTGTCGCTCAAACCTACGACCCCTCGGGCGATTCCGCGGGCTTCGTCAAGATCTTCGGCTTCGACCCGATCGGCGGCTTGCCGATTGTCGATTCGACCTGCTGGAACCCCGCGCCCTCGCCGAGCTCGTGGTTCGGCTATCGCATGACCGCCTGCGAAGACCTCACCGGCGACGGAATGCGCAACTTCGCGATCGCCGACCCGACCTTCGAGGAGGTCGGCGGAATGCAGGGCAGAGTCTATATATACAACGGTTGGCGCGACCGCTGGCCGATAGAGGCGCAGTTTATCTCGCCGGAGCGCGGGATTATCTCCGCCTGCCCGAGACAGGAGTTCAAAATACGCCTTCGGCACCCTACCGGCCTCGAAGGCATCCGTGTGAGATTAACCGTCGCCTCCGGGGCCGGCGAGCTTGAATACACCTTGGATTCTCCGCAGGTTTTTCTCGAGGACGACTCGACCTTAGTTTTTCGACCGAGTGAAGATTGGGCGACCGGAAACGCCCTCGTTATTCTCGATTCGGCCTATCTTTCAACAACCGGCGAGGCCATCGACTCGTCGATAGCGAATTTCTGCTCTATCGACCTCAATCCGCCATTGGTAAGTTATATCGGCGACTCGACGACCATTTCCGACCGCTACCCGACCTTTATTTGGGACATCGAGGAAAGCGAGTGGTTCAACGAGGTCGATACGACCGCGCTCGTCGCGATTTGCGGAACCGATTCGGTTCGGCCTTCGATTTATTACGAAATGTCGCCATGTAATCAATTGCGGGTCGCCGTGTCGCTCTCCGATTTCGGCGTTGTCCCCGCGCACGGCGAGACGATCACGGTCTGCCTCGACAATGTCATGGACATGCCCGACACCTGCGGCCCGAACATCGCGGAGCCGAGCTGTATCAGCCGGATATTCTACAGAGCTTGGAACACCGACCTGACATTCTCCTCTCCCGGCCTATCGCCGACTATCCTCACCCTCGGCGCGGAACCCCCCGCCACCGACGGCTACGATCCCGGCCTCGACATCTTCATGCCGCCGATACCCGACTCGCGCGTGAAGGCCTCGTTCGCGCTCGATGATCCCGCATATCCCCATTTCACAAAGCTACTCCGCGACCTCCGCGCGAGCGAGGACGACACCCTCGAATGGCGAATTATTACGCAGGGCGAGGGCGAGGCCTCGGTCGAATGGACGCCGGAGGAACTACCCGTGGGGGTTTGGCTTTTGAACCGCAAACTCGACATGCGCGCCTACCCCGAATGGGATTTTGCGCTCGGCGAAACGCTCTCGATTCGGTTCTGTACCGGCCCGAAGGTCCTTGTCGATTTCTATCCTTCGCCGGTTACATTTTGGAACCTCTTTTCCCTGCCTATTTACCCGGAAACCTATGACCCTGAAAGAATTATCGGAAGAAGGACTTCGGGCTATCATACCTATGCGTATTCGCCCGAAGCGATGGGCTATTACATTCCCGAGCGTTGGCCGACCGGCATGGGCGTGTGGGTTCTCAACGAAGTGTGGATGTGCCAACCGCCGAATGTTCTGGGCGGCTGGCCGATAGACACGATGTGGGCGCCGCTTTCGCCGGGGTGGAACATGATATCCGCGCCGTTCGACACGACGCCCGTCTCCGCGATGGCCACCGAGCCGTCGGGGGCCATAGTCTCCGGCACGATTTTCGGCTGGGATTTTCATTCGGGAAGTTACATCGAGGCCACGGAACTTGCGCCGCTGTCGGGCTATTGGGTGGCGGCCTCGCGCGAGGCGGAGCTTTTCGCCCCGGGAGACGGCTCGGCCTTAGCGAAATCGGCTTTCAGCGCTACTTTCGGAAGCCCGCCGCCACCGCCGTCATTGACCGACATTGCCGAAACGAAGCCGCCGGCAAAGCCCGATAGACTGACGATTTCGGCATGGCCGAACCCCTTCAATTCGGCGGTGACGATCACCCTCGACGCGCCCGTAGGGGCGCACGGCCGTGCGCCCCTACAAATCGAGATCTTCGATTTGAACGGCCGGCGGGTCGCGCAATTGCCCGACGGCGGAA